>NZ_CP017659.1:1223636-1529545 GCF_015326965.1 Paenibacillus sp. JZ16 | reverse complement strand
GCATTTCGTTGGCTGAAGCAGAACAGCTCTATACGGCTCATGTTCGGGAGTTTCGAATGTTGGAGTCCATGATCAAGCTTAAATTAAAGGAGTGGTGAGTCAGCATGGTTCGAGTGGACCTGAACTGTGATATGGGAGAGAGCTACGGTGCTTACAGGTTAGGCAATGATACGGAGCTTCTTCGCAGTATAACTTCGGCCAACATCGCTTGCGGATTTCATGCAGGCGATCCGGCGGTCATGCGGGCAACGGTCCGTCAAGCGATCGAGAGTGGTGCCGCAATCGGCGCGCACCCGGGCTTGCCCGATCTGGCCGGCTTCGGAAGAAGAAGAATGGAGATTACGCCTGCCGAAGCTTATGATATGGTAACCTATCAGATTGGAGCTTTGATGGCTTTTGCGATACAGGAAGGGTCCGGGCTGCAGCATGTAAAACCTCACGGTGCCCTGTATAATATGGCAGCGACATCCAGAGCCCTTGCGGATGCGATTGCATCGGCAATCAAGGATATCGATCCAACACTCATTCTGTATGGGTTGGCAGGCAGCGAGTTAATCGCAGCGGGGGAGAAGGCAGGGCTTCGCACAGCAAGTGAAGTGTTTGCGGATCGTACCTACCAGGATGACGGCACACTCACGCCGAGACATCTGCCGGATGCCATCATAACCGATCCCGGTGCTGCGGTCACGCAAGTAGTCCGAATGGTGAAAAACAAAGTGGTAGTTACCCTGAGCGGCAAGGTGATCCCCATTGCGGCAGATACCGTCTGCATTCATGGAGATGGACCGCATGCAACGCTATTCGCGAGCGCCTTGCGATCACGGCTTGAAGCTGAAGGCGTAAGCGTTCAAGCACTGCTATAATAAAAGCTAGTACGATTTTCGTGACCCGGCAGTTTACATAAACGAGTACAGGAGATATGATACATGCTAAAAATATTAATTTCAGGCTTTGAACCTTTTGGCGGCAGCTCAGTTAATCCAACGGAGAGACTGGTTGAGGACATCAAGCACGATTCCTTCCCCGGTGCAGAGATCAGAACGCTGCTTCTTCCCGTACATTACGATGAGTGTGCGGAGATTCTGCTGCAAGAGATGAAGGCATACGAGCCCGATGCGGTCATTGCCTGCGGCGTAGCGGGTGGGCGGACCGCCATTACACCGGAACGCATCGCCATCAATATCAAGGACATACCGCCGGAATCGACGATTTCGGATAATCGGGGGCAAGACCTCAAGATGAGCCGATAGACGCCGATGGACCGGACGGACTGTTTTCAACCCTTCCCATCCGTTTGATGGTCAACAGGCTGAAGGAAGCGGGAATTCCAGCTGCGGTATCTAATACAGCCGGAACGTATATTTGCAATAATACGATGTATGCGATTTTGAACGATATTCGCCTAAAGCAAAAGTCTGCCATTGGCGGTTTTGTACATTTTCCGGCATCGACGGAGATGGCCGTGGAGAAGCCGTCCTTGCCGACTTTATCCCATGAAACGATGTTGAATGGCCTGCGGATCATCATACAGGCAACGATGGAAGAATTGAACGGACGAGCTTAAGTCACAGTGGCAATCACAATCTATTTGTGCAAAGAGTATGTAGTTACATCATTGAATAGATGATCCATATCCAGATAAACCATAAATCCCGTAACCCGCCATCCATGAGAACATCATGACGTAGCGAGTAACGGGATTTCTTTTATTATCTAACTTTAGTTATCATGTCATTAATCGACTTCGTCTTCGATCACCGGGACGCAAGGGGAGAGAAATGGATCGCTTTGTTCCTTCAACTGCCCGCGTGCCAGCACCTGAACCCGGAATTCGTTATCATAGCCTTCCAGATTCTCATCGTCTCTGGTATACAGAAGACCGTATGAACCGGGCGCGATTTCGCCGATCAATTGGTACAGCGCAACGATCTCGGCAGCCTCGGCTCCCTTGCGGTTCGTAAAACCTCCGACATGAAGGTAATAGGAGCCGTTAGCCGCATTTAAGGATAACAAGCCGCTTCCCCAAGCAAATTCGGTTATCTTAAGCTGTATTTTCTGAATGATCATGTCGAGCTGCCCGGCATCCGCCTCCGCAGGATTCTCCTGAATGGCAGCCCAGCCGTGAAATTCATACATGAATGCTCACTCCTTGTCGTTATAATGGATCGGTATCAATGTGGACTTCTATTCCATATCTTTGGCTGTATTCATGTAATTTGTCAATAACCGATTGGGCTGGCTCCCCTTCAAAATGATAATAGACCTTTCTGCCGGTCTGCTCCGCAGCTTCGAAGGTCGCTTTCATTTGATCGCGGACCTTTTTGTTAACCTGCTGCAGGGCAGGCTTGGTCTGGGCAACATACTCATCGCTAATGGCGTCGAATTCCCTGCCGATCGGGTCGGAATCAAACTTCATTCTCGATTCGCCGCCAAGTCGCTCCGCAAGCGCATCCGCGGCAGCATCCGGCTTGTTAACCTTCTGCAGCTCTCCGGAATATCTCGGTACCTCTTGCGGGGTTCCTTCCGTTTCGTCAGGTTTTTCTTCATCCGGTTTATCATTCGGCTTATTTTCATCCGGCTTTTCGTTGTCAGGCTTATCTTCCTCCGGCTTCCTCGGAGCCTCTTCCGGCTGTTCATTCGTAGTGTCCGGCTTCGGATCCCGAGTTCCGCCAGTGGGAACATCCGGCTCATTGCGCGTTTTCAAACCTAGCTTCTCGGAAAGCGTATCCAGCCACCTTCTCGCAGTGGGACCCAGCTTATTGGACAGCCAAGATACCCCTTTACCTATCGGAATGCGGCTGAGGATGACGGCTAACACGGCAGCTGCCGCATTTTGTGGGGACAGCAGCTTTTTCGGGTCGCGGATGTATCCGGCAATCTCGTGTCCGCCACCCGCAATGCCTGCACCGGTCAAGGCAATGCCAAGAGCAGGCCAGAAGCTGACAAACAGCAGCGAAAGGGCAAAGGCTCCCAGTATGATACCCGCTTGCTCCCAGCCGCTAAGCCGGTCCCACCAGTTCTGGAGTGAGTCGAACAAGCATGCGAAACAGGAGGAGTCAGCAGCAATCATCGAAGTGCCGATAGCGGAGAGAAGCCCTGCAGCAAGCATGAGGATGCCGATAGCTCCCAGAACGGCAGTATACTGTCTAACCTTCTCCTGAATCTGATCCCTTTGGTTTGCTGCTTCAAGATTGCCATATAATAACGAATATCCGAGCTCGCGCCGTTCTCGGTAGAATGCCATCAGGTAACCTAGGCGTTTCCGGTCTGTTAAGAGAGCCCGCGCCATCTGCCAACACTCCGTTAATGGATTGATAAGGCCCTCACCCTTCAGAACCGGGAGACGGTCACGGATTCGATGCAAATCGAAGTAGTCGATGAACAAACCTGCAACCAGCAGGAGCAGGAAGAAGCCTTCGGTTCGGTAGCCTTCACCGGTCCACTCATGAAGAGTCAGTATCCACTCCGGCAGCCGATTCTGCCCATTCCAGGCCGCATGGTTCAGGATCGCCCAGAGGAGAAGGACAGTCGGAAAAGCATAGGTCCAGCGAGAGAGACGCTTGGCGTACCGGAAAGCGATGCCGATTCCAAGGGCGATCATGGCACTATGTACAGGATGCGTAACATTCATCATGGTCGGAATAAAACTTTCCTCGAAGTAGCCCGGAAATAAATCGAAGAACTCCCAATGCAGCGTTTTGCCGCCGAGAAACGACACCCCGTAATTGCTTTGGACCAGGCGCCTCGACAGCTCCTCCATAAATTGAAAGCCAATGCCGGGAGCAGCCCCTAACAATACATAATCGCTAAGGCTTAACGTCGTGGCTCTTCTTGAAAAAAACAAATACAGTCCCAGCGGCAATAGCTTGTAAATTTCCTCAACAACCGGGGTCATGACGGCAAATGACCATGTATCGGTAGTCCGTCCTCCAAAAATCAAATGAAGTCCCTGCATGGTCCCATTGGTCAAGGGAATGACCATAAGAACCCCTGAGAGAACAAACAAGCTGACCTGTTTCCAGGCAACGGTTTTGCTTCGGCTTAGCAGCCAAAATTGCAGCAATACGTAGAAAGACCATAAATATTGAACTAGCATGGTCCGTGATTCTTCGATCAGCACCAGACTAATAACGAGTACAAGTAGGGAAAGCCAGGAAAATAAGTGATACACCTTGGCAATGAAAGGGTATTTCCCAATCCATTCCCTCCAAACCCGATATATCCCCTCGATCGTGTCCCTGATTTTCGTCCGTATGACCGCAATAGACGATGTAATGGAATCCACCCCCCGCTGAATGAACCACAGCCTACGAATCGTTCACAAAAGACAGTTTGCTATATATTTACACAATAGGTGCTCATGGTGAAACATTTTCTTGATCAGCATATGCAGCTCGAAGCGGAGGTAGTGCTGCTTATAAAGAAAACCCCTGATCAGCCGGTAGAAGAACCGGATAAACAGGGGAGAGGAGGTAACTATTTATATTTTACGACAATGGCATTACTAATCTGCCGCCCAGGCGTCGTTAAGTACGATCCATTATAATACAAGCCGCTGGAGGCACCGCCATCCAGGTTCATCGCTTGGTATGCCCCGGCTTGCCTCATGATTTCCGCAAGTTGTGGAATGGTTGCTCCGCCAGTCGTTAACATGATCAGTTTATGATCCTTCGTGATACCTAAAGCGCTCCGTGCGCCGCCGCCTGTTAGAATCTTCGGATCTTTGAAGCCTTCCTTCTTGACGTCCAGGGTCACCTTGCCGTCAGTCAGCAGACGCGGGCCAGCTTGAAGGGCTCCTTCCATATGTCCGGCATCATATACGGATTTGAAATCAAGTCCTGGAATCATGGCGGCCAGACTGTTGTTGTCATAGGCGAAGATCGTTCGATTATCCCCCGAGGCCTTGTGCAAAATATTGCCTTTGCTGACCAAATAGCCGTAAGGCGCTTTGTATGCACCGGAAGTGTAGGCATCAAAGAATGTGCCGTTAATAGCTACTACGGCTTTGCTGCGCTTGGCTATACTGCGCAAATCCTCGACTTTCCCTGCTTTATTGCCTGCCAGAACAACGTCCAGTTCCACCTTCGGATGGAGAAGTGAAACGGTGACCACCTGTGCGCTGAAGGAACGGGAGCCAACCTTAAAGGTTTTTCTAGTCGACGTCACGGGCTTGGTTTGGCTGGATATGAATGTTCCAGATAGAACAGGAAGCGTGTGTGCTACATTCCCGTCCGTAATTTTCAGGGTGGATCTATTATGGCCCCAGGATAGCTTTAAGCCCAGATGTTGACTGACAAATTGCAGGGGTACATAGGTAGAGCCGTTTTCGGAGAACGGAATTGCTTTAGACTGAACCTTCTTGCCATTTACGTATGCATTCCGACTGCCCAGGTATAGGGTGAGAGCAGTATCTTCGCGAGTAATATGGAGTTTTTTTTCAGCGGCTGTATACGCCACTTTTACACCATCATAGGTCTTGAGGACCCCGACCGAAATATAGGACTGGCCGTTTTTGTCCACGTAAGCCAAATTCTTGGCGGCGGATGCGGCATACAGCGGCGTTATTACCGTCAGCATGGCTAGTACAACGATTGCAATGATTCTTTTCATGTTCCTCTCAAGCTCCTTCTTCTCTTTATCTGTAGTGGGCAACGCTGGATTGCGCCTATACTTTATCGGAAGGTAAGGACTATTTGTTTAGGACAAAAGTCTTGTGTTTGCTTGATTTTTGTAAATATATTCCGACAACCCATTGACAAGGGGCTTCGTCTCTTATATGGTTAATTACATGAGTAATTAACCAATGATGCAATGAAGGTTATAAACGAAAGTTGGTGAGGTAAATGGCATTTCAGATTGATGACAGCAGACCGATATTCATGCAAATTGCCGACAAAATCGAAGACGACATCATCGAAGCACGACTGCCTGAGGAGACACAGGTTCCGTCAACGAATCAGTTTGCAGCCTTTTACCAGATCAATCCGGCAACGGCTGCCAAAGGCGTTAATCTGCTGGTGGATCAAGGGATTTTGTACAAGAAACGGGGGATTGGCATGTTTGTAGCCTCAGGGGCTCGTGAATTGCTGATGGAGAAGCGCAAGACGGAGTTTTATGAGCAGTACGTTGTCGCCATGGTTAAGGAAGCGGCGAAGCTTGGGATTACCAAAGATCAATTATCGGAAATGATCCGCAGAGGGGAGCAAGACTGATGAGCCAAACCGTGATTGAAGTCAAGAATTTGAGTAAGAAATATAAGGATACTATGGCCGTCGATAATGTGAGCTTTACGGTAGAAGCCAACAAGATCTACGGATTGCTGGGAAGGAACGGAGCCGGCAAAACGACCATCATGCAGATGATCACAGCGCAACTATTCGCAACCCAGGGTGAGATCCGCGTATTTGGTGAGCATCCTTATGAAAATCTAAAGGTCATCCAGCAGGTATGCTTTATTAAGGAAGGCCAGAAGTATCCGGATCTGTTCACGGTCAGGGATGTGATGGAAACTGCAGCGAGCGTATATCCAAACTGGGATGCGGAATATGCCAAGGAACTGATCGAGGTATTTCGATTGCCCATGAAGCGACTCGTGAAAAGATTGTCCCGCGGTATGCTATCGTCGGTTGGCATCATTGTCGGACTCGCCAGCCGCGCACCCATTACGATCTTTGATGAGCCTTATCTGGGTCTGGATGCCGTGGCCAGAGAGCTGTTCTATGATCAATTGATCGAGGATTACACCGATCATCCGCGTACGATAATTCTGTCCACTCATTTGATCGACGAGGTTAGCAGACTGCTGGAGCATATCATTGTCATTGATGGCGGGAAAATATTGCTGGACGACGCCACGGATGATTTGCGGGGACGCGCTTATACGATCGTCGGTCCCTCCGGGATGGTCGAATCGTTCATCCAGGGGCAGGAAGTGATCCATCGGGAGTCTTTCGCTTCCATGTTGTCCGTTACGTTAATGGGAAGCGCATCAACGAAGTTAAAAAAAGAGGCGGAAGAATTGGGTTTGGAAACAGCCCCCGTCTCCCTTCAGCAGTTAATCGTATATCTGACTAAGCGTGAAAAGGTGGGGGGCCAACTATGAACGGAATTCCTGGCGTACTGCGTATTTATACGAAACAGAAATTATCCTGGATTTACTTGCCTTGGGCAATCACGGCATTCAGTTTTCTGACTAACTATTTTATCAGCCTAATGGTTAATGGAGATTCATTCTATGCCGGTGGCTTGGCTACGATTTTTATCTATGTCTTTGTCGGGGCTTTGGTTTCGGTGCTGCAGCTGTTTCCATTCGCCCTAGGGTTCAGTATTCGAAGAACGGACTTCTTTGCAGGATCTGTTCTTATGTTGGTTTCGTACAGCATCTTTACGTCAATCATTTTATTGATATTAGCTGAAGTTGAACGGTCAACGGGTTCTTGGGGAAATCGGGTATCTTTCTTTAAACTGCCGTATTTAAATGACGGCACGTTGCTAGAACAATTTATGATCTATTTCATAGTACTTGTTTCATTTGCCTTTATCGGGATGGGAATCGGTGTTTTCTATCTTCGGCATCGTGGTATTAAAACCTTTGTCATGCTTGCGGCCTATTTCATTCTATTATCGGGGCTCAGCGTACTGATTACCCAATATGGCCGGTGGGGACATGTGATTGACTGGGTTGTGAAAAACACTGCTTTTGAATTGTCGCTGTGGTTCATTCCGATCACGCTCATCCTTGCTCTATTTAGTTACCGTTCGATTCGCAAAAGCTCGGTGTAAAGGCAAAAGACGTCCGATTACTTGGACGTCTTTTGTTTGTGCTTCTGTTTATTTAACGTTTTTGCACCCGCAAGCGTTGTGCCCAGCGGAAACGAGAGAAGCGGGTGTTTGGATATGCCGATTTGTTGGGAGGTATAGATGCCGGAGTGCCCGGAGAACAGGTAGCTGATAACGCAGGCCATCAACATATACACGGCGCCTTCCCCGCCGAACAGTTCGATTCCCATAATAAAGCAAGCAATCGGGGTGTTCGTCGCTCCGCAGAAGACGGCAATAAATCCTAGTGCAGCCAGGAACGGAGCGTATAATCCGATCCATTCGGATAACGCGTTGCCCAGCGTTGCACCGATGGCAAACAGCGGGGTTACTTCCCCTCCTTGGAAACCTGCTCCGAGCGTCAGCGAGGTAAAGAGGATCTTGCCGAGAAAGGCGAGAGGCGATACCTCGTCTGTGAAGGAGGCTTCAATCAGGGGGAGTCCCAGTCCCAAATATTCGCGTGTCCCAAGCAGATAAACCAGCGCAATGATGATGATGCCCCCGACAGCGCTTTTGATCATCGGATTGTGGAAGAAATAACCGTACCACTGCTTCAAGGAATGGGTTAGCTCACTGAACAGCCGGCTTGTCAGACCAAAGAGAATCGAGGCGAAAATCACCTTTAGGATTACGAGGAAACTCAAAGCCGGAATTTCTCCGATTGGATAATGCAGATGGCTGACGCCCCATAGGGAGGTGGCGATCAGATTCCCGACCAAGCTGGCTACGAATGCAGGGAAAAGGGCTTGATGCGAGATCAGTCCGATGGCAAGCACTTCAAGTCCAAATAGGGTTCCCGCCAGCGGCGTGCCGAAGATGGATCCGAAACCGCCGCTAATTCCGCAGATTAGCAGTATTTTTCGATCCGCCGGCGTTACGCGGATAAGCTTGCCGAACCCCTCCGATAAACTTCCTCCCATCTGAACGGCAGTACCCTCTCGTCCTGCAGATCCCCCAAACAGATGCGTGATCAATGTCCCGATTAGCACTAAAGGCGCCATGCGCAATGGTACGGATTCCGTACCGCCATGGATTTGTTCAAGGATGAGATTATTCCCTTTGGTGCTGCTCTTGCCAAACTTGTAATATAGGAAGCTGACCCCGGCCCCTCCCAAGGGAAGGAAGAACAGCAGCCAAGGATTCTCCATGCGAAGGGAGGTTACATAGTCCAGACTGTAAAGAAAGAAGGCGGAGGCGCTGCCCGTCATCAATCCTACAAAACTTCCCAGAACGATCCATTTGATGAAGTAACCGGACAACAAGGCGTATGGCCATTTTTCGGCAGCGTTAAACCATTTTTTAATCATGCAATTTCACCCGTTTCTATATATTCGCCGCTAACCCTTCAATACACAAACAGACTCCTACCAGGAAAGCGACCTCTGGTAGGAGTCATTAGCTATCGAAGCGGTTATGGCGAACTCCATCGCCTCATTCAATTAGCATTTATTGTAATGGAATAGAGGTTTCCGTGTCAATGGCACAATCCATTAGGAGCGGGGCATTTAGTTAAGCCCAAAGCAGTATCGCTTATATTTGGAAAAAAAAACGCTTGACTTGGGCATGGACTTTTTTCAGGTGAGAAATTCAAGATGTCCATGGACGCAGGAAAGACCTGTATTTTATAGTTACAGTTGATAATGAGAATCAATATCATAGTATTGAGGGGAAAATGATGTCAGCAAACACGTCCAATCCAAGTCTTACAAATTCCAAGATCCACGTTACACTCAAGGGGCGACCATGGGCTGCGACCCTGATTCTTACGGGCGGCGTTGCAGCGCTGGTGCTTGGCATAGCTTTATCGATATCGCTCGGAGCGGCCGATATTGATCTGCGAAATGTTTGGGAAGCGGTGTTCTTCTTTAATCCCGACGTGACGGAGCATCAGATCATACAGGAACTGCGCTTGCCGAGAGTCCTCGGCGGGGCGATGGTGGGCGCCTGCTTTGCCGTATCCGGCGCGATCATGCAGGGGATGACCCGCAATCCGCTCGCTGATTCCGGTTTGCTCGGATTAAATGCGGGAGCGGGTTTTGCCATTGCCCTCTGTTTTTCCTTTTTTCCGGGGCTGCCTTATATGTACCTGATTCTGTTCTCATTCCTTGGAGCAGGATTAGGAGCGGTTCTCGTGTATGGGGTCAGTTCCATGGCAAAAGGAGGCCTAACGCCGGTACGTCTCGTTCTTGCGGGTGCTGCCCTTAGTGCTTTGTTAAGTGCGCTTAGCGAAGGGATTGCATTGTATTTTCAGGTCGGACAGGACATGGCGTTCTGGTATGCCGGCGGAACCGCGGGGATTAAGTGGGTCCACCTGAAGATTATGCTGCCGTGGATCGTCGCTGCTATATTGGGAGCTATTGCATTGTCACGCTCTATTACCATGCTCAGCCTCGGCGATGAGATCGCCCGCGGGCTCGGGCAGCGAACGGGTCTCGTCAAGCTGGCCGGAACGGTGATCGTGCTGGTGCTGGCAGGGGCTGCCGTCTCGGTTGTCGGTGCGGTAGGCTTTGTCGGTCTCATGATTCCGCACGTCACCCGCAAGCTGGTTGGTGTGGATTACCGCCTCATCATTCCTTGCTCGGCCGTTCTTGGGAGCTTGCTGGTCGTCATTGCCGACTTAGCAGCAAGAATGGTGAACCCTCCTTACGAGACACCGGTGGGCGCGATCATCGCACTGATCGGGGTGCCCTTCTTCCTCTACTTGGCACGCAAAGAAAGGAGGGAGCTGTAATGGAGACCATCACGAATACCATGCATGGGCGAAAAGACAAGAAGCGCAAAATTTTCACCCTGTCTGTGCTGGCTGCCCTGATCGTTCTAATATTCCTAATCAGTATGAACACGGGGGTCATTCGTTTGTCGCCGCTTGAGGTCATAAAAACACTGTTTGGCGGCGGGACGGATAAGCAGGAGCTGGTGCTGTTCGAATTCCGCTTGCCGCGTATCGTCATCTCGCTGCTGATTGGGGCAGGCTTAGCGATATCGGGATGTGTGATGCAGGGAATATCCCGTAATGAGCTGGCGGATCCGGGTATCTTGGGGATTAATGCAGGTGCAGGGTTGATGGTGATGCTGTTCATTTCATTTTTTCCAAGTACGACGGCGGCTCCTGTCTATCTATTGCCGGTGCTTGCATTGATTGGGGCAAGTTTAACCGCTGCATTAATATGCGTGCTGGCCTATAAGAAGAATCAGGGCTTTAAGCCGACGGGGCTGCTCTTAACAGGGATTGCCGTTGCGGCTGGCATCAGTGCGGCAATGATTGTGCTAACGCTGCGCTTGAGTCCTGAAAAATATCAGTTTGTTGCCACTTGGCTGGCGGGCAGCATTTGGGGTTCGAGTTGGAAGTATGTATTGGCATTGCTCCCATGGATCCTTGTGCTTCTGCCCTTCGTCATGTATAAAGCGCAGGTGATGAACGTTCTCAATCTTGGAGAACCGATGGCGACCGGACTCGGTGCTTCTGTCACGAGGGAGCAGCTGAAGCTGTTGGCAGCGGCGGTTGGCTTGGCAGCCTCGTGCGTTGCGGTAAGCGGCGGAATTGGATTTGTCGGACTTATCGCACCCCACCTGTCCAGACGCTTGGTCGGTGCGAAGCATCAGCTGCTGCTGCCGGTAACGGCACTGGTTGGTGCACTGCTGGTTATCACAGCCGATACCCTTGGACGTTGGATCATCCAACCATCTGAGATTCCGACGGGGATCGTGGTTGCGGTGATCGGTGCTCCTTATTTCCTGTACCTGTTATCCAGATCGAGGGCATAAAAGGATTAGTTCGTCACGGATCTAAATGGGGCAATTGTTAAAAAGAAAGGACTTGCTCATTTCAATAGCGGAATATCGGATTAAGGAGGTCCTTATGCTGCGTCGATTTTTTTCCTATTACAAGCCTTATAAAGGGCTGTTTATCCTGGATTTTTGCTGCGCTATCTTTGCGGCTTTACTTGAATTGATATTCCCGGTTGCCGTCAACCGCGTGATTGACGACTTGCTGCCAAGCGGCAACTGGAAGTGGATCTTATACGCTTGTCTGGGTCTACTCGGCATTTATGTTGTCAGTTCCTTCTTGCATTACGTCGTCACCTATTGGGGGCATAAACTCGGCATCAACATTGAGACGGATATGCGCAAAAAACTGTTTGATCGGGTTCAGAAGCAATCCTTCCGTTTTTTTGACAACAACAAGACGGGACATCTAGTCTCGCGGATGACAAACGATTTGATGGATATCGGAGAAATTGCCCACCACGGTCCGGAAGATCTGTTCATCGCCGTCATGACGCTTGCCGGAGCTTTGGGCATCATGCTCGGACTTAACTGGGAGCTCGCGGTGATGACGTTTGTGATTGTTCCATTGATGGTCTATCTATCGCTGTATTTCAGCGGGAAAATGTCGGCTGCGTTCAAGCGCATGTTCTCCGATATTGCCGATTACAACGCACGGGTGGAGAACAACGTCAGCGGTATCCGAGTGGTACAAGCCTTCTCGAATGAGGAGCATGAAATGGCTCGTTTCGCGGAGAACAACAACCGCTTCCGCTTAACGAAGCTGGTTGCTTACCGCATCATGGCTTGGAACTCTTCGATCAGCTTTATCCTGATGAAATTCATCTCCCTGTTCGTTTTGGTGTGCGGTACTTGGTTCGTAATCGAAGGGCGGATGACCAACGGGGAATTTATCGCTTTTGTCATGCTGTCCAACGTGTTCCTTGGTCCGATTAAACAGATCAATGCGGTGATTGAGATGTATCCGAAGGGAATCGCCGGTTTTAAGCGGTATTTGGAGCTGCTTGAGAGTGAACCGGACGTTGCGGATTCGCCGGGTGCCAAGCCAGTTAACCATTTGCGGGGAGACATTGCCTTTCACGGGATATCCTTCGGTTACGAGAACAAAGATCAAGTGCTGCAGGATGTTGATTTATCGATTCGAGCTGGTGAAACTGTTGCGCTTGTGGGTCCGTCCGGAGCGGGCAAGACCACCCTGTGTTCTCTGCTGCCGCGTTTCTATGATACTGCTGCTGGCCGGATTACGATTGACGGAATCGATATCCGGGACATGACGCTGCAATCCCTTCGTTCCCATATTGGCATCGTGCAGCAGGATGTATTCCTGTTTGATGGCAGCATTCGCGAAAACATTGCTTATGGCCGACTGGATGCTGCAGATAGCGACATTATGAAAGCCGTGAGCCGTGCCCAGCTTGAGGATCTGGTCGCTTCGCTTCCGGATGGGCTGGACACCTTAATTGGCGAGAGAGGCGTTAAGCTGTCCGGCGGACAGAAACAGCGCCTGTCGATCGCCCGGATGTTCCTCAAGAATCCGCCGATTCTTATTTTGGACGAAGCAACGTCTGCATTGGATGCGGAGACCGAAGCGGCGATTCAGCAGGCGCTGGCCGAACTGTCGGAGGGACGTACGACCCTGGTGATTGCACACCGACTAGCAACGATCAAGAATGCAGACCGCATTGTGGTTGTTGCAGACAAAGGTATCGCCGAACAAGGTATCCATGAAGATCTGCTCGCAGCGCATGGTATATACAGCCGATTGCATCGGGCTCAATTCGGTGCTTGATCCAAGCTTAAACTTTATGAGGAGGATGAAACTATGTTCACATCTAAATTTCGGGTAACTCTCTCCATGCTCATCCTATGTTCGTTCTTGATTTCCGCATGTGGCGGGAATGGAAATACCACCAACGAAGCGGGTTCTTCAGGCGAAACAGCTGCAGGCGCGGACAAGCCCCAGACTGAAGCCGCAGCTCCTACGACTAGAAAGGTGGATACGATTCATGGTCCGATCGAGTATCCCGCCGATCCACAGCGAATTGTAGTCGATGCATATTTACCTACCTTATTGCTGCTCGGAGAAAAGCCGGTCGGCGCGACAGCGACGGATCTCGAGAACGTCCATATCCAAGACAAGATTGAGGGCATAGAAAATACGGGGGAAAGCGCTCCGGAAAAGATAGTGGAACTGAACCCTGACCTGATTATCAGCGCTAACTCCGATCCGGAAGTTTTCGAGAAGCTGTCTAAAATCGCGCCGACGGTCATTTTGCCTTATGAAACCTATCGAAGCGTGCACGAAGAAGTAGAGGGATTGGGTGCTATTCTTGGCAAAGAAGTAGAAGCGAAGGAATGGCTCGCTGAATTTGATAAGAAAATAGAAGAACTGCGCGCGAAAGTGAATGGCGTTATTGAAGAGGGTGAAACTTTTTCCATCTTTGGCGCTTTCGGCAAAACCTTCTACCTGTACGGCGACGGCATTTATCGGGGAGGATTGGCAATATACAAGGAGCTTCAATTAACGCCTCCGGCAACGATTCAAAAAGAATTGATTGATGCCAACGTGACTTACAAAGAGGTTTCCCTGGAAGTTCTGAATGATTACGCAGGCGATTATATCTTCTTTGATGAGTCTAACGGTGCCGAGTTGGATAAGAAGGACAAGGTGTGGACTTCGATTGAGGCCGTCAAACAGGATCGCGTGTTTTATCTCGATGCCAAACGGTTCTGGCCGTTTGATCCCATTGCTGTCCTGGCCCAGGCTGAGGAAGTGACGGAAATGATCGTCAGCCAAAAAGAGAAAGAGAACGCGAAATAGTCAGCGGTCTCGGTGCTTACGCATGGAATGTGCAGGAGGGCATTACATTTCTTTCATTCCCTGAATTGATCTTATGGTTTGATAACATAGAGAGAATATGAAAAGGGCAAGGTCCGTGATCACGGACCTTGCCCTTGCTATTTGTATCAAGAGTGCTTATAAATCAAGTCTAGCGTGCATCTGTGGTTGTGGGCTCGTCCGAGACTTTCAGTTTATCATTCAGGATACTGTCCTCAAGCACGCTGAATTTGTCCCCGTATACCTTCGTAATATGATTTTCGCCCCATGCACAGAGCATATCCAGAATTCCGCTCAAACTCATGCCGTACTCGCTCAGCTCATATTCCACTTTAGGCGGTACTTGATTATGAATAATCCGATTGATCACACCGTCGTCCTCCAGCTCCCGCAGCTGCTGCGTCAACATTTTTTGGGTGATGTGCGGCATGAGACGCTTCAGCTCATTGGTTCTTTTACGGCCATGGGTCAGATGGCAGAGGATCACGCATTTCCATTTACCCCCGATCACTTCCAATGTCGCTTCGACGGCGATGTTGTATTTCTTCGTTTGCATATTCATCCTCCTATTCTTCATAGGCACTAAAAAGTACCTAGGGTACTGTCAGGTACCTACATTACAAAAAAGTACGTTCTTCACACAAGAAATGATATAGATCATAATAGCATTTGCCAGCTGGATTACACCATACTCAATATTTTTACAATATATAAGCAAGAGAATAGGATAGGGGGAAATATCAACATCATGATGATCGATAAAAAAAGAAGTATGCTGGCGCTGCTGGCGCTTGCCGTCAGTGCCTTCGCCATCGGAACTACGGAATTTATCAGCGTAGGGCTGCTGCCGTTGATTGCGGAGGATATGAACATATCCGTCACGACCGCCGGATTGACCGTTTCGATGTATGCGCTTGGCGTTACTTTCGGTGCGCCGATCCTAACGTCGCTGACATCAAGGATGTCCAGGAAGACTTTGCTGCTCTGGATTATGATCATTTTTATTATTGGTAACAGCTTGGCAGCGGGCGCATCTTCCATTGGTATCCTGCTTGCAGCACGTGTATTTTCGGCCTTTTCGCATGGCGTATTTATGTCGATCGGCTCGATCATTGCCGCAAGCGTGGTGCCTGAGAATCGCAGGGCATCCGCGATCTCCATTATGTTTACGGGGCTGACGGTAGCGACGGTTACCGGCGTTCCGCTTGGTACGTTTATAGGTCAACAGTGGGGCTGGAGACTTGCTTTTGTCGCCATTGTCGTGGTCGGTATTGTTGCGTTGATCGCGAACAGTATCCTGGTCCCTTCCGACTTGCCTAAGGGAGAACGCACTTCATTCCGTGACCAGGCTAAATTGCTGACGAATGGAAGACTGCTGCTTATGCTCCTGATTACGGCCCTCGGTTATGGGGGGACCTTCGTTGTCTTCACTTATTTATCCCCATTGCTGCAGGATATAACAGGCTTCAAGGAAAATACGGTGGCCATCATCCTGCTGGTATACGGGATCGCCATTGCAGTCGGTAATGTGATCGGTGGAAAGGCAGCCAATCGCAACCCGCTTCGAGCACTATTCTATATGTTCATCGCCCAAGCGCTGGTGCTGATCACGCTTACGTTTACCGCACCGTTTCAAGTGGCCGGACTGATCACGATTTTTCTCATGGGATTTTTGGCTTTCATGAATGTGCCGGGACTACAGGTTTATGTCGTCATGCTGGCTGAACGGTTTGCACCGGGGGCTGTGAATATGGCTTCCGCGCTGAACATTGCCGCATTTAATGCCGGCATCGCCATTGGCGCTTTTCTGGGCGGCTTAATCACGAATTCCATGGGCCTGATTCATACGGCATGGATCGGGGCGCTGATGGTGCTCGGCGCGGTGGTTCTCACCGGATGGAGCTTGAAGCTGGAACGGAAGGAGACGGATAAGCCGAGTAAGCAAGCGGCCTAAATGATCATTTTATGAAGGGAGGTGATGTCTAAGCGTATTATCGGGGATACTGCAGTATAGGCTAACTTTTTTACAACAAAAACAAAAAAATGTTCGGAGGTTTATCAACATGACAGCACAACACTTACAAGATACAACCACTTTATATAATGGAGTTAACATGCCTTGGTTTGGACTTGGCGTATTTAAAGTAGAAGAAGGACCGGAGCTGGTGAATGCCGTTCGCACGGCCATCCAGCATGGATATCGGAGCATAGACACTGCCGCCATATACGGCAATGAAGAAGGCGTTGGACAAGGCATTCGCGAGGGCTTGGAAGCTGCCGGAATTAAACGGGAAGATCTGTTTGTCACATCTAAAGTATGGAATGCCGATCTCGGTTATGAATCGACATTGAAGGCATACGATGAAAGTCTGCGAAAGCTGGGTCTGGAATATTTGGATTTGTACCTTATACACTGGCCGGTTGAAGGGAAATATATAGATGCGTGGAAGGCGTTAGAAACGTTGTACAAGGAAGGACGCGTTAAAGCCATTGGCGTGAGCAATTTCCAGATCCATCATCTGGAGCGTTTAATGAAGGAAACGGAAATTAAACCGATGGTGAACCAGGTGGAATATCATCCAAGACTAACGCAAAAAAAACTGCAGGCGTACTGCCAGGCGAATGGAATTCAGCTTGAAGCATGGTCTCCATTAATGCAAGGACAGCTGCTGGATCAAGAGGATCTTCAGCACATTGCTGAGAAGTATCATAAATCCATCGCGCAGATTATTCTTCGTTGGGATTTACAAAACGGCGTTGTCACGATTCCGAAATCGACCAAAGAACATCGGATCGCCGAGAATGCGGATATCTTTGATTTTGAATTGTCCGCTGAGGATATGCAGCGCATCGATAGTTTGAATCAAAATCACAGGGTGGGACCGGATCCGGACAATTTTGATTTCTAAGGAATCTGCGTTTAAGTAAGGACAGAAGTTTAATGAATATTGTGGCTCTCCTGAACCTCGGGCGGTAACGACGGGAATCGGGAGAGTCATTCCTACATAACGGAAGGAGAGATGTTTAATGAATTTGGATCTGAAGGGAAAAGTCGCATTGGTAACAGGCTCGACGTCCGGCATCGGCAAAGCGATTGCCATGTCGCTTGCAGCCGAGGGAGCGTCCGTCATTATAAATGGAAGACATGAGGACAAAGTAAAACAGACGATCCATGATATTCACGCTGTGCATCCGGATGCCGAGCTGCGTATTGCCGTGGCGGATCTCGGAACGGAGGAGGGCTGTCATCAGGTCAGGGAAGCTGCTCCGGTCGTTGATATTCTGATCAATAATTTGGGGATATTTGAGCCTGCCGAATTTTTCGATATCCCTGATGCGGATTGGTTCAGGTTCTTCGAGACCAATATCATGAGCGGAGTTCGCTTAACCCGGCACTATTTGAAGAATATGATCAATCGCAATGAAGGTCGAATTATATTTATCGCGAGTGAAGCGGCCATCATGCCGTCCCAGGAGATGGCACATTACAGCGCAACCAAGACGATGCAGCTGTCCCTTTCCCGAAGCTTGGCTGAGCTGACGACAGGGACCCGCGTCACGGTGAATACCGTCATGCCTGGCTCCACGCTTACGGAAGGCGTTGAAACGATGCTGAATACGCTATATCCGGATGAGGATCTTTCGATCGAAGAAGCAGAGCAGCGGTTTATGAAGGAGAATCGGCCGACTTCCATCATTCAGCGATTGATTCGACCGGAGGAGATTGCGGATTTTGTTGCGTATCTCAGCAGTCCCAAATCCTCGGCGATTAACGGTTCAGCGCTTCGAATCGACGGGGGCTTGGTACGAAGCGTATTCTAAGCAACCGAGGTGTTGTGAACGCTTTGTTAGGAACGGTATTTCTGCCTAAAGGATTTGGGTTTGAAGCCTGTATACCGAATAAAGCTGCGAATGAAATACGGAAAAGAACCGAATCCGGATTCTTCGGCAATGCGTCCGATCGGATCGTTGGTGTGGATCAATAGTCGCTTGGCTTGTTCGATCCGATGCCGTGTTAGAAATTCCAGGGGCGTACAGCCGAACGTTTTTTTCATGCAGATCGACAGATAGTTCTGGTGGAAGTGCATGGCCTCGGATAATCTCTGATAGCTAACCGGTTCTTTGTAATGTTGTCTCAAATAGTTGGCGGTTCGTTCGGCTATGGCATATTGAGGATTCTGATGCTGGATCCCGTCCTCTTCGGCTTGAAGCAGCAGGAGCAGCTCATGCAGCAGCTGCTCCTGTTTCCAGCGTGCCGCGGAAGAAGACGATGACTGAAGGTTCTGCAATTGCTCTAACAGGAGTTTCGCCTGCTCTATCGAAGGCAGCTCTCCATACTTGGGTATATAAAAAGAGAAACGCTCGATCTGCACATAAGGCTGATCGGTTTGCGATAAGGCAAAAAGGGTGAGCTCCTCTGTTTCAATCCAAGACCCTAGCGTCTGAAAATGCAGCCAATAAAAGTGGGTTTCCTCCTGACAGGGCTCAAATGTCCGGTGGGCTGCATCCGGTCTAAGAATAAAGTAGCAGCCGGCCTTCACCCTGTAAGCAGCACCGTTCTCCTCCAGGAAAAGCGCCCCTTTTGTCACCAGAATCAGATCAAAGACCCCAATGTTATAGCGATCCGGATGTTTGTCTCCTACCTGATAGGTATCTTCTCCACAAATGATATAGTGGGGCAACGGCGGCGCCATCAACTGGAAGATCATCTGCGACCAGGCCTCCTCCTCAAAACGGACTTTTCTCTATGATAATCGCTTTGCCGGTCCGGATTCAATACGCCAGCATGTTGCAATCGGATAAAAAGATGTTGTTTCTGTGTATAGGGCACCGCCCGGGTAAGATGGTATATTTCTACCAGAGTGTGCACCTACAAGAACAGAAACAAGGAGTGTGGAAGTTGATGCTGCATGAGACTGCGTTTAAGAGTTTGCCGCTTCGAGCGATTAAACCGGCCGGATGGCTAAAGAGTCAGTTGGAGATTCAAGCAAGCGGTTTTACCGGACATTTGGAAGAACAGTGGAAAGACGTAGGGGATGAGAACGGGTGGCTGGGCGGCCAGGGAGAGAGCTGGGAACGGGGACCTTATTATGTTGACGGTTTGCTACCGCTAGCCTATTTGCTCGAAGACGAGTCTTTGATTGCCAAAGCGAATCGCTGGATCGAGTGGTCGCTTGCGAGCCAGCAGGAGAATGGCTTGTTCGGTCCGAATCGCATAACCTCCGTCAATCAGGATATCGATAAGGAGCAGGACTGGTGGCATTACATGATCATGCTGAAAGTGATGATGCAGCATGAAGAAGCAACGGGCGATGAACGGATCATTCCTTTTCTGACGAAGTTTTTTACTTATGTCCATTCGGTTATGGAGGAACAGCCGCTGCGGGGCTGGGCCCAAACCAGGGGTGCGGAGATGCTGCTGTGCATCGTGTGGTTATATCGACGTACGAAGCAGCCTTTTCTGTTAGAGCTTGCCGATATCGTTGCCGGACAAACAACGGACTGGAGCGATATCTTTCATGATTTTCCGTTCTGGCGAAAGGTCGAAGAGTGGGATTGGACGACCCATGTCGTGAATGTAGCGATGGGAATTAAAACGCCGGGCGTATTGTTTGAATTGAGTGGCAATCCGGTGGAGCGGGAAAGCGTGCATCGGGGCATCGATTCCCTAATGACGTATCACGGTCAAGCGCATGGCATGTTCTCCGGAGACGAATGGTTATCCGGCACCCATCCGAGTCAAGGCGTAGAATTATGTGCCGTCGTGGAGTATATGTTCTCGATGGAGCAGCTGACGCGTATTTTCGGGGATGGACGTTTCGGGGATATTTTGGAGAAGGTCGCATTTAATGCGCTGCCCGCCGCCATCTCCCCGGATTGGACCTCGCATCAGTATGATCAGCAAGTCAACCAGATGATCTGCAATGTCGCTCCGCGGGCATGGAGCAACAGTCCGGATGCCAATGTCTTCGGTCTGGAGCCGAATTTCGGATGCTGCACGGCCAATATGCATCAGGGCTGGCCAAAGCTAACGTCGCACCTATGGATGAAGGATCAGGAGGACGGGCTTGTTGCCATTTCCTATGCCCCATGCACGGTGAGAACGACGGTCGGTCGTCAAGGCGTTCCGGCTGTCGTCGAGGTAACCGGGGAATATCCGTTCAAGGATCGCGTTCAGATCCATTTGTCGCTGGAATACGAGGCATCGTTTCCTCTATCGCTGCGCATCCCGGCCTGGTGCGACGATCCTGTCATAACTCTGAATGGGCGCGATTTGCCATTCCAGGTGCAGTCCGGTTATGCACGAATCGTACAGAACTGGCAGAACGGCGACCGATTGGATATTCATTTGCCGATGGAAGTGAAGACTGTTACGCGCAGCATGTACGCTACCAGCATTGAAAGAGGGCCGCTGGTGTATGTGCTGCCCGTGAAGGAGAACTGGCAGATGATCCGGGAGCGCGACATGTTCCACGATTGGGAGATTTACCCTGCATCTCCATGGAAATACGGCCTGGTCGCCGATACGTCATTCGAGGTGCTTGAGCAGGATATGGTCCGCCAGCCGTTCCTGGCAAAGGATGCACCTGTCAGGGTGAAGGTGAAAGGCCAGCTGATTCGGGATTGGAAGATGGAAGGCAACAACGCCGGAAACCCTCCGCTGCATCCGAACACGGACGGACAGCCCATTACGGAATTGGAGTTGGTTCCATACGGAAGCGCCAGGCTTCGGATCGGTGAGTTCCCTCTGATTGGAGAGCGGAAAAGGGCCGCTAAGAAATAAGTGAAAGTAAGCACGCTATAATCGTTTTATAATGCAGAATCCCCCTATTGAGGGGGATTCTTATTCTTGTTTATCCGCCCGTCATCTTATTATGCTGTTGCTGATCGATGGGTTTATCCACTTGTTCCCACGGCTTAAGGAGCAATAACCCCATGACGACCCCAAGAGCGGCCACAGTCATCACAACAAGGAATGTAAACGAGAACGCATCAGCCCAAGCATCGACTTTCGGTACGGAATGAGAAGAGGCCGAAATACGGGTTGTCAACAATGTTGAGAAGACAGCCACGGCAAAGGAGCCCACAACTTGCTGTGAAGCATTGTTTAGGGATGTCACACGGTTGATTAATCCTTGCGGTGCAGCGTTCATAACGAAGGCGTTCAAAGACATAGCATATAATGCATGGCCGGATCCGGCTAAGGTCATGGCGACAAGGATGATTCCCGTTCCTCTGCCAAATGAATCCGTAAAGAGCAAGAATGCTCCCAGACCAAGAAGTGCAGTACCGATAATAACAAGCAGCTTTACACTACGAAACCGATCATACATACGTCCACCAATCTGCATGAGTACGATACTGGCAATAGCAGGTGATATCATGAGAAGCCCAGTATCAAAAGCATTAAGTCCTTTCACCTGCTGGAGATAAACGGGAACCAGAAAGAAGTTTCCATAGAATGCAGCGGCTGTTATCCATAGAATTAACATAGCACTTGTAAAAGACTTGGAGCGGAACACTCGCAACTCAAGGAGCGGCTCGCTATTTCCAAGTTCAATCAGGATGAATAGTAGAAGAGCCGCAACACCAACCGCAAGGCCGATAATGGTCTGTATGGAGCCCCATCCGGCATCGCCCGCTTGATTCACGCCATAGACGAGGGCGGCAAAAGCGATTGGACCAAAAATCATTCCGAGTTTATCCAGCTTAGCTTGAGTCTGACTCTTCAGTTTAGGAAGATAGCGTAGTCCAAACCAGATTCCTAATAAGCCTACAGGTACATTCACCCAGAATAAAAAGGGCCAGCTAACGTTATCCACCAACCACCCGGCAAACACGGGTCCGATGGCTGGTGCAATAAGAATGGGAACGCCCAAGTACGATCCCATTACGGTTCCTACCTTATCAGGAGGACTGATCTGAAAGACAATGGCATAACCAATGGGCATGACTATACCTCCTCCTAAACCTTGAAGTACACGAAATAGTATAAATTGCTCTGCGTTGACCGAGAGTGCGCACAGAATAGAGCAGATTGTAAAAATGAAGATTGCCAGGATAAACATGCGCCTGCTGCCAAAACGATCAGCCAGCCAGCCGGCTACCGGAATGATGGCCGCTTCGGCAAGAATATAACCCGTGGTCGCCCATTGCATAAAAGATAACGAGCTTTGAAAGGAATTCATTAGATTAGGAATGGCTACATTCATGGCTGTCATATTAAGTAGGACCATAAACATGCCAATGATGATAGCGAATAAGGGTGCGCGAATTTCTTTTATGGTAGTAATGGTGGTCGACATGTATTGTCTCCTCCTGTTATATTTTTTTGTTCGAAGTCACATCTCCGGATATGTGACCCCATTCAGAAAGAGAATCGCGCGATTCCAGGTGATACGTGATGCAGTATTCAAGTTTGCACCTTGATCACAGCTATGTGCCAAATTATAATGACTCTAAATCAACAATAACAGTAGGCAATATTTATTGATTAGATCATTTAATATAGACCAACTTACTTTACGTTAGGGTGGTGATGACTTGAGCGATCGTTCAGAGCATCGTGAGGATTATGAGGCATGTACGGAGGTTATCGGCGAGGTTTTAAAAATAGTGGCAGTGAAACGCGCGGTTCACGTAATCGGTGAACTGCATGATGGTCCCCAGCGGTTTAACCGCTTGCGTCGGAGTTTGGGCAATATCAGCACGCAATCATTGACAGTGATTCTGAGGCATCTGGAGCAAAACGGCATCATTAGCCGTCAGGTATTGCCGACTATGCCGGTTACCGTGGAGTATTCATTGACAGACCAAGGTAGAGAATTTGAAGAGGTCCTAAATGTGATACATGATTGGGGAGCATCTAGGAGAATGCATCGGACTCCTTTAGGAAAAGCAAGCTTCTCAGCAGAGAAATAGATAAACGAAACTCATGAAAACCGCGTTGATCGCGGTTTTTTTGTTGTACAGCTATGTGTTCAAGGTTAAGATAAGTGTTTACCAAGCTTTGGAAAACACATAATATGGAGTTATTGGAATATGGAGGTGATCGTATGAGAATAGACAAGAGCATATTTAATATCTCGGCATGGCTGGCTCTGTTTACCATCCTTGTGTTCCCAGGTAAAATATGGGCGGAGGGTGAGGGTGCACCCCGAATCGAATATGGATTTCCGTTTAGATTCTTTATCAAGTAATATCCGGATCACATGGATAGCAGTCCCTGGTTTATTAAGGGCGTTCACATTCAACCGCTGTCTTATTTTTTCAATGTATTGGTGATTTATTGGATACTGCACATGTTGTTGTCGCTAGGAAAAAGTATAAAAAAGAAAGAGTAATGGGATAAGCGATATGGAATGCGCTGGTGAGAAAGGGAAATTTGCCAAAGGAGATTTTCATGAAAATAAGAATGATAGTGGTCCTATTACTCGTATTTGTTATCCTGATAAATGGCAATGCTCAACGAGATTCGATGGATACGCCCCTATATGAAGGTAGAAACCTCGTCATAGGTGTGATCGGAGAAACACCGCAAGTCAGGGAGAAGGGGCATGTGGGTTTTAAAGAAGTTACGTTTCAGCAGCTAGAGGATCTAGACCTTTCCGCGGAGCTTGACGCCATATTCATAACAAAGGAACATTTGATGGAAGCTTCTGAGCCTAAGTATACAGAAGTGTATAATAAGGCTGAAGTTCCCTTTTTCTATATTGAGTCTAAAAAATCTCATGTCCCCTTCACGGTCGAAGAATTGTCTTACGATGAGGTTCCGGATCTTTCATCGGATATGTATGCAACCGGATATTACGGCAAGGATGCGGAGCATTGGGGTTACGGTTTATACAACGGTGTAATGAATGAGACCAATGTCCAGGCTGTTTATTCCCATATTTTCGCAACGATCGAGTCGTTGCATCATGACGGAGGAACGTAATTTGCGGGAAATCATTTGGTTGGAGAAAAGCGAGACGCTTGAGCTATTGTTGGAACATGAACCTGCAATTCAAGTCATCCCGTTAGAGTCCGGTCTGGAAGCAGAGGTGGCGAAGATCGTCACGCCATCGGCAGACTACGTACTAAAGGTTTGGAATAAAACGTCCAAACCCGACGTTCAAATGCAGTATCGAATATTGAATGCATTGTATTCGCATGGAAGGGCCGTATCGAAGCCTGTGGGCTGGGGGACAGACCGGAATAGCAATCCAGTAATGCTGACCAGTTACGACGGCACGCCCGTACAAATAGTCAATCAGTCTAAACTAGTAAAGCTTGCGAAAACGCTAATGGATATACATAAGCTGCCCCTGGATAGCCTGAACGGCTTCGGGCTGCCGAGGTATGATTTCGTCTCTTATTTTTATCCTCGAATGGATGAGTTCCCGGATATCCAACATCCATTGATGGAGCTTGTTGAGTTTGCACATATGAAACAAGAATGTATCATCCATGGCGATTATCACCTTGGCAATATTCTTGAGCATGAAAACAAACTGACCGTGATCGATTGGACGAATGTCCAAATGGGCGATCCCCGATATGATATCGCATGGTCGATTATCTTAATGTGGATATATGTAAGCGAGAAGCAAGCGTCCTTTTACCGTGTTGCATTTTGTGCCGAGAACCGTTACGAAGCCGATGAGCTTGAGCTGTTTGAAGCCATTGCGTGTCTGCGCTGGGTTTTGCTTAGCAGAGTGGACCACCCTCCCATTAGAAAGGATACGATCGCTAGGGTAAGGTCGATATTGACGAGCAACACGTATTTAAATATCAGGGCTCTTTAAGTCTGATCCCAAATGACCAGCCAGGTTCCCAAATACAAGACGGAGATAGATTCGTGAAATATTACAGCTGTACACGGAGCCCCCTGAAGCCACCTTGCATAATGGTAAGGGGCTTTTTTCTATATTAGAAGCAGCGTGATTAAGCCAGCCAATCGCCCAAGAATGAGATAAGTTAGAGCTATGCAAAAAGTCGAGTACAATTCTCTTCTGAAGTTTTATAAAAATAGGGTTGACATAAGCATGTACCTTCTTGTAATCTGTGATTGTAATCGTTTACGTAATCGATTACATAGCGCAATCATGACGTTTTGAGGTGAACAATGTTTGGCAAAAGCAACGATTAAACAAGTAGCAGCGGCAGCAGAAGTATCCACGGCAACCGTTTCAAGAGTGCTGAACGACAGCGATTATGTAAGCGATGAAATTAAAGAGCGAGTGATGGCGGCGGTGAACCAATTGAATTACCGTCCAAGCGCCATCGCCCGCAGTCTGAAGCAGGACCGGACCTATATGATCGGGGTTATTGTTCCTGATATTTCCAACCCTTATTTTATGGGGATCTCCAGAGGTATTGAGGACATTGTAGGCAAAGAAGGCTTTCAGCTTATATTCTGCAGCTCGGATGAGAATCCGGACAAGGAACGACGACTGCTTAAGCTTATGCAGGAAAAGCGCGTGGACGCCGTCGTACTGGCGACGTCGGGCGGCAATGATCCGGCGATCAAGCAGCTGGCGGATTCCAAAATGCCGATTGTTCTCGTAGACCGGAAGCCGGACTCGCCGGAAGCGGGTTTGACTCTCGATCTGGTAGCCGAGGACAATACCGAGGGCGCATCCCGCCTGACCCGGAAGCTGCTTGAGGATGGTCATACGGTTATTGGTGTAGTAAATGGACCGACGAGATCCAGCACAGGAAGGGAACGTCTTGAAGGTGTCCGGAAAGCAATGAAGGAATACGGTTTGAACGAGGAACCCATGGTGTACAATGGAGACTTTTCTACGGAGGATGGAATCCGCGCGATACAGCATTTTCTGGCAGGGGGAAGAAGGCCAACTGCGGTTATATCCCTGAATAACCGCATGAGTCTCGGTGTTTTGCTTGAGATTGTGCGTTGCGGTCTAAAGATTCCGGCCGATATGGCCGTAGCTTCTTTCGGTGAAGTAGAGGCCGGTCCATTACTCAAGGAATCGGGACTCTATTATATGGAGCAGCATCCCTATGACATGGGGATCAAAACCGGCGAGATTCTTCTGCGTCGAATTCGCGATGAGGCCCCGCTGTCTGAACCTGAAATAGCGATTTACAGCAATGAAGTGAAACAGCTGGATTGATTCTACATGCTGCCGCTCTAAAAACAGAGAGGATGAGGACGATGCAATATCAAACTCACAACTGCAATCGATTGCAGAATCAGCTGCCGAAGATTGGTATACGACCTGTTGTAGATGGTCGGAGGGGAGGCATTCGGGAATCGCTGGAGGACGTAACGATGGATATGGCGAAGCGAACGGCGCGTCTGCTTACCGAACGGCTAAGGCATAGCAACGGGCTGCCGGTAGAATGCGTGATGGCTGACACCTGCATTGGAGGCGTAGCCGAAGCCGCACGTACGGAGGAGAAGTTTGCCAGGGAGAATGTCGGTCTTACCATTTCGGTGACTCCCTCCTGGTGTTATCCAACGGAAACGATGGATACGCATCCGACAAGGCCGAAAGCCATTTGGGGATTTAACGGAACGGAGCGCCCCGGTGCCGTGTATCTGGCAGCAGCTCTTGGCGCGCATAATCAGAAGGGACTTCCGGCTTTCTCTATCTATGGTCGGGATGTGCAGGATATCGGGGATACCGAAATTACGGCTGACGTAGAGGAGAAACTTTTGCAATTTGCAAAGGCTGGCCTTGCCGTAGCGACCATGAAGGGGACTTCGTATCTGTCGATGGGCACAGTATCTATGGGAATCGCGGGCTGTATCGTCGACGAGGATTTTTTCCAGAAGTATCTTGGGATGCGCAATGAATATGTGGATATGACGGAATTCGTAAGACGAATCGAGCTGGAAATTTACGATCATGACGAATATGAGCGGGCGCTTTCCTGGATTAAAGAAAACTGCAAGCCTGGGGCGGACGTCAATCCGGAGCATTTGAAGCGAACCGATGAGCAGAAGCAGCAGGATTGGGAGACCGTCGCGAAGATGGCGTTGATCGCGCGCGATTTGATGGTGGGTAATCCGAAGCTGGCGGAAATGGGATACGGAGAGGAAGCGCTCGGGCGAAATGCGCTGGCTGCAGGTTTTCAAGGACAACGTGCCTGGACGGATTATTTTCCGACCGGGGATTTCATGGAGGCTATACTGAACTCATCCTTTGATTGGAATGGTCTGAGAGAGCCCTACATGGTCGCAACGGAGAACGACAATCTGAATGGGATTACGATGCTGTTCGGACATCTTCTCACGGATGCAGCGCAGGTATTTGCGGATGTTCGTACATACTGGAGCCCGGAAGCCGTAAAGCGTGTAACCGGGTATCAGCTTGAGGGAATTGCGGCGCAGGGCGTGATCCACCTGATCAATTCCGGGCCTGCTGCCCTTGACGGGACGGGAAGGCAGACAAAGGACGGCAGACCGGCGATGAAGCCGTTCTGGGAAATCACGCAGGAGGAAGTTCAGGACTGCCTCGATGCGGTCAAATGGTGTCCGGCTATTGATTTCTTCCGCGGGGGTGGCTTCTCAACCGACTTTACGACCCGGGAAGGTATGCCGGTAACGATCGCGAGAATAAATAGGGTTGCGGGTGTTGGACCGGTCCTTCATATTGCCGAGGGGATGACCGTTGAGCTGCCGGACGCGGTACACGATATATTGGATCAGCGAAGTGATCCTACATGGCCGACGACCTGGTTCGTGCCGAATCTGACCGGTCAAGGCCTGTTCAGGGATGTATATACCGTGATGAGCAATTGGGGATCCAACCATGCCGCTATGAGTTATGGGCATATCGGCGGGGAATTGATCACCTTGGCATCAATGATCCGCATTCCGGTATGCATGCACAACGTTCCGGAGGAACGGATATTCCGGCCAAGCGCCTGGACCGCCTTTGGCGGACTGGAACCGGTCTCGGCCGATTACCGGGCATGCGCAGCTTACGGTCCTTTGTACAAATAGGAGGCAGATAACATGAAGCAGTTATACACCATTGGCGTGGATTTTGGTACGGAATCGGGCAGAGCTCTGTTGGTTGATATCACGACCGGGCGAGAAGTTGCTACCCATGTGACGCCATACACGCATGGAGTCATGGACGAGGTGCTGGTCCACTCGGGTTTGAAGCTGGGGCAGGATTGGGCGCTGCAGCATCCAGATGATTACATAGAGGTGCTTCGGCAATCCATCCCGCGCGTGCTCTCGGAGGCTAACGTATCTCCGGATCAAGTCATCGGGATCGGCATCGACTTCACGGCATGCACGATGATGCCGCTGGATGCCGGGGGGACTCCGCTGTGCATGCTCGAGGAATGGAGGGACAATCCGCATAGCTGGGTAAAGCTGTGGAAGCATCACGCGGCTCAGGATGAAGCGAACCTGATTAATGAGGCCGCTAAGCGGCGAGGGGAGAAATTTCTTGCACGCTACGGAGGGAAGCTGTCCTCGGAGTGGATGCTTGCGAAGTCTTTACAGATTCTGAATGAAGCTCCCGAGTTGTATGAGCACGCTGTACTGTTTATGGAGGCTGCCGATTGGGTGGTCATGGAATTGACCGGTCAGCTCGCACGGAGCAGCTGCACCTCAGGTTATAAAGCCAATTGGCATAAACGGGATGGATATCCGTCCAAGGAGTTCCTCCAGTCGCTTGATCCGAGGTTCGGGACCCTTGTGGAGGCGAAGCTGCGAGGCCCGATCAAGCCACTGGGTTCAAAAGCTGGCGGATTAACCGACTCGATGGCAGCTATAACCGGGCTTCTGCCAGGAACCGCGGTAGCCGTAGCCATCATCGATGCCCATGCCATGGTGCCGGCCGTCAGTGTCGTAACTCCGGGTAAACTGGTGCTCGCCATGGGAACCTCTACCTGTCATTTGATATTAAGCGACAAGGAAGTGACGGGAGAAGGGATTTGCGGTGTCGTCGAGGACGGGATCATCCCCGGTTATTACGGGTATGAGGCAGGACAATCGGCCGTTGGCGATATATTTGCCTGGTATGTGGATGAGGCAGTGCCGGAATATGTAAGACGCAAGGCTGCCGAAGATCGCCTCGGCATTCATGAGTGGCTTGAGAGGGGAGCATCACAATATGAGCCTGGCCAAACCGGCCTGCTGGCTCTCGACTGGTGGAATGGAAGCCGTTCCGTACTGATGGATGCCGATCTGAGCGGTGTCATCCTTGGATTGACCCTGCAGACCAAGCCAGAGGAAATATACCGGGCGCTTCTGGAGGCTACCGCCTTCGGAACGCGAGCGATCATCGAAGCCTTTACCGAAAGCGGGGTTGAAGTCCAGGAGCTCTATGCTTGCGGCGGATTGCCGCAGCGAAACCGGCTGCTGATGCAAATCTATGCCGACGTTACCGGCAAGGAAATCAAAGTAGCGGATACCGTCCAGACGGCTGCCTTTGGTGCAGCTATGTTCGGTGCCGTTGCGGCAGGCAAAGAGCGGGGAGGCTTTGAGAGCATCGTAGAGGCAGCAGAAGCCATAGCTCGTGTTCGTGAAGAGACCTTTAAGCCGATTGAGGCCAACGTGCGTGTATATGATCAATTATACAAGGAATATAAAGGACTTCATGATTATTTGGGAAGAGGCGAAAACGGGGTGTTGAAACGCTTGAAAGCATTAAAGAGCGGAAAATTACCGGAATGAATGAAAGATTGAACGCCTAAAAAAAACGCCTAAATAAACGTCTGGCCACGACGAAATATCGCCGGGTAGCATTGGACTCATAAACTGGGAGTGCAGGTTCTGGAAAGATCTGCATTCCGTATTAACTAATTCTGCAATCGATGTCACAATTTGTGAAACGACATTACGAAGTACGTTCAACTATCATCCGCAAGCCAAAAAGGAGCGAATCATTCATGGACCATCAAGCAGCATTATCTTCACTCAGCCTTACCCGAACCGGAAAAAGAAAACGGGAATCCAGCTACGACCGTTCTGGAGGCAATAAAGACTACTTCTCCATCAACCCAGGCGATCTGACCGAAATTTGCAGCATTCCGGGCGCTGGCGCCATCACTCACATCTGGATGACAATGGCCAGCGACGTCCCTGCGGAGGAATTGTATTTGCCGCGAAAAATCGTTCTCCGCATGTACTGGGACCAAGAGACGGAGCCCAGCGTGGAAGCGCCGATTGGCGATTTTTTCGGAATGGGGCACGGGCTCACCAAAAATTATACGTCAGCGGCATTGATGATGAGTCCCGAGGACGGCAAGGCATTCAACAGCTTCTTCCGTATGCCGTATGCGGATGGAGCCCGCATTACGATTGAGAGCGAGGCGGAGCATCCAATCAAATTTTATTTCTATGTGGATTATGAGTCCTACGATAAGCTGCCTGAGGAGGAGCTGAGATTCCATGCCCAGTGGCACCGGGAAAATCCGACCGACGGTATTCCGGACACCGGGGTGGACAACGCCTTCTACGAATTCGGCAGCAAGAATACGACCGGCAGCGGCAACTATGTCATTTTGGACGCGGTCGGAAAGGGCCATTACATCGGCTGCAACTTCAATGTCCACAACCTGCGCGATACGCGGGAATGGAACTGGTACGGCGAAGGCGACGACATGATCTTCATCGATGGGGAACCGTGGCCTCCGACCTTGCACGGAACAGGCATGGAGGATTATTTCAACACGGCTTGGTGTCCGCAGCAGGAGGTGTGCACCCCGTATCATGGCATTATTTTGGGAGGGGGACCGAACTGGAGCGGCAAAATCTCCACGTACCGTTATCATATCCTGGACCCGATCATGTTCGAGAGCAGCATCAAGGTTACGATTGAGCACGGCCATAACAATCATCGTAGCGACGATGTTTCCTCAACGGCGTATTGGTATCAGGCAGAACCGCATCGCCCTTTCCCGAAACTGCCGAAGGTCGATAACCGATTGCCTCTGCCGGATATCAAGCCGCTTAACCCTGCCAGCATGAAACAGATCTTCGGCCATTCTAACCCTTGATATCAAGGGTGGGATATCGAATCGAAAGGGGAGATGAGCTTGAGGGTGAAAACGGCTTTGCTTGCCGGCCTAATCTTACTGCTCTGCGGCTGCACGAACGGCAGCAAGGTGAATCCCCAGCTTGATGGAGCAGATAAGGAGTTTTTATTAAAAGGCATAACCGGCCTGGAACAAATTACGCAATTGACCGGCGAACCATCGCCTAATCGCACGGATCGTTACGCGGTGTACGGGACCGACCTCGGTTCCATGATGAACGACGGGGAACGAACTTACTTCGTGTTCGGGGATACGTTCGGCGAGAGGGAGCCAGGACAGACTGGCGGAGGAGGCAGCTACTGGCGCTCCAATACGATGGCCTATACAACGGATGCGGAGGCGGCTGACGGCATCACATTTGAAGGCATGGTGACGGATGAATTCGGAACGGCCAAGGAACTGCTGCCCTCCGCCAAAATCGACTACGAAGAAATGACGAAAATCCCGACCCACGGCATTGCGGCAGGAGGTGCGTTGTATTTGTACTACATGTCGGTCAAACATTGGGGAGATCCGGGGAAGTGGGACGCCAATTACAGCAGCGTCGCCAAATCGGTTGATAACGGAGAAACCTGGGAGCTGCAGGACCAGCTCCGTTGGCCGGGGGATGGCAATTTCATTCAGGTAAGCCCCTATAAGGTGGAGAATGACGCAGGCGGCTCGAACATTTATTTCTGGGGTATTCCAGCCGGGCGCTTTGGCGGCGTTCAGCTTATGAAGGTGGGGGAGGAGCACATCGAGAAGCAGTCCAAGTACGAGTATTTTAGCGGCGTGGATGCTGACGGCAATCCCCAGTGGAGCACCGATATGGAGGATGCAATAGAAGTGGTGGATGACACGGCAGGCGAGCTTTCGGTTGTATGGAATGCTTATCTGGAACGCTGGCTGATGACATATCTGAAGGAAGGTAGGGGTGTTGTCATACGTGAAGGCATAACGCCATGGGGACCATGGGGCAAGCCTCTGGATTTGGTCCGAGCCGAGGATTATCCGGGACTGTACGGTCCCTATATGAATGAGCGGTATACCGAGAATGACGGGCAAACGATCTACTTTACCTTGTCTTTATGGGATCCATACAACGTCTTCTGGTTTAAAGCCTCGCTGGAAAAATGAAAACGGATTCAATTCATGTTCGGTTTAAATGCGAATCGCATTTAAATAGTTTGATCCATTATAAGGAGGGTTCATGATGCAGAAAACAACCATCAGCTTCAAATCCTGGCGTGTTCCGTTCTCCGTAATTCTGGTTCTCGTACTGTTCATTACAGGCTGCGGCGGACGATCCGGCGGTCCCGGAGGGGGAGCATTAAGCAATCCACCGGAAAATGAAAGCGTAAACAACGGAGGCGGCGCCGGCGACAAAGTAGTGATTGATTTCTGGGCGCAAAAATTCGAGGATACCACCGATGCCTGGTTCAAGAAATGGGTCGGCGAATTTAACAAATCCCAAAGCGAAGTCGAAGTGAAGCTGACGATTGTTCCGGCTGACGCTTGGGACCAGAAGATGAAGGCAGCGCAAGCCGCGGGGAAAGCGCCGGATATCCGAACGATCAACTACGGCAATGTGGCCAACGCGGCAAAGACGGGTCAGCTTATGGCGCTGAACGATTTGATGGATTCTGCGGCATTCGATGATTTGTACGACAACATGAAGGATTTTGTAGCCGTCAACGGTCAGTACTACGCTTACCCGAAGCTCGTTGAACCGTCAGCCGTGATGTTCTATCGGAAAGACATGTTTGAGGCAGCCGGGCTTGACCCGAATCAGCCGCCGACCACGTGGACGGAGCTTCTGGAGACGGCTCAGAAGCTGACCAAGAAAGGCGTGTTCGGATTATCGATCGCGCAAACGGCTCCGGATCTGGGCTGGTCGAGCTGGGGACTGCAGTACAACGCGGCAGGACATCTTGCGGTGACGGAGGACTGGTCCAAAGCGGACGTGAATAATGAAGGATACAAGGCGCTCCTGGATTTTTACCAGAAAGCCTACCAGTCCGGCGTCATGCCGAAGCAGGCTCTGGCCGGATATGCGGATATCAAGCCTTTCGGCGAGGGCAAGATTGCCATCCAGATTTGCGGATCCTGGGCGATCGGACAGCTTCGCAACACCTATAAAGATATGGTTGGTAAAGTAGGGATCGCACCAATGGCATCGATGGACGGCGATTTGACGAAACCGACGGCAACGCTCGGCGGCTGGTCGCTGGCAGTTGACGGGAAATCCAAGCATCCGCAGGAATCGGCCGATTTCATCTCATACCTCCTCGCGGGTGATCCGAACATCATGATTGACTTTTTCAAGACGTCTCAATTCTCCAAGTTCTCCCCGCGCAAATCGGTGGACGAAGCGATGAAGTCTGATCCGGATGCATCGAAGGATGCATGGCGTTCGCTGGTCTCCGAACAGATCATACCATACTCCCAAGCGGAGCCGATCTATCCATGGGACATCAGCTTCGCGCTCGCCACCTCCATTGAGTCCGCCATGAAAGGAACGTCAGTGGACAAAGCGCTGGAGAAAGCGGAGAAGGATATTAACGATTTCATTACCAAAAACAAGCTTGCCGGCACAAATCCGAAAAATTAGCGCTCAGGCGGCCATCGGGGATCAACCCTTCAAATACGGATATCCGATTTCGGATGGCTGCCTCATCCTTAGGTCATGGTGGTGACTCTACATGTTTAAGAAAAATTTCCGGCAGGATAACGGAGTGGCTTATTTGCTTCTCGCACCCATCGTCATCCTGCTAACGATCTTTGTCATCATACCTTTCTTCTATGCCCTGCGAGTGAGCTTCTATAATTGGAGCTTCTACCAGGATTCCACCTTTGTGGGCTTACAGAATTTCTATATGGTGCTGACGGATGACCTCTTTCTCCAGTCCATCTGGGTAGGGCTCAAGTTTGCCCTTATGGTCGTTCCGACGATGCTGATTCTCTCATTTCTGTTCGCCAACATCATTAAGAACCTGGGCTCCGGCTTCGCAAGCGTCGTGAAGACCTCCGTGTACATCCCAACCATCATTTCCGGGATCGTGGCATCGGTTATCTTCGTCTTTATCTTCGATTATGCCGGCGGCTTAGCCAATTATATCATCGGACTGTTCGGATATGAGCCGAAAGCTTGGCTTGCGGATGTGGCTACGGCGCTGCCCAGCATCGCCGCTCCTGCCGTATGGCTGGGCTTCGGTCTCACAACGCTGATCATGCTGGCAGGTCTTCACGATATTCCGAAGAGCTACTATGAGGCTGCGGAACTGGAGGGAGCGGGCACCTTTGTCCGCATGTGGTACATCACGATTCCGCTCATGCGCAATGTGATTCTGTATCTGCTCGTAACCGGATTTACGGCGCAAATCTCACAGTTCGAGCTGTCCCTCGTAATGACGGGTGGCGGACCGCTCAGCGAGACCACAACGCCGAACCTGTATATCTTGAACCATTTCCGCAACGACGTCATGGTCGGCAATTCCATCGCGGCATCGCTGCTGTTGTTCGTGGTTCTGGGCAGCATCTCGGCCATCATCTTCAGAGTATTGAATTCGGAAAAAGCGATCGACGGTTAGGGAAGACAGGAGGATAACTTGATGAAAACGTTCAACGGAGTTCAGAAAACATTGATGACACTTTTGACCGGTCTGGTGACAATTATGGCTCTGTTCCCGCTGCTGTGGGTCATCATCGCCGGGTTCAAAGACAAGGCGGAGGTGCTTGCCACGCCGTTCCGATTCTTCCCCAAGAAGTGGATGGTTCAGAATTATACGGACATTCTCGGCGATTCGGCCTTCATTCAGTCGATGCTCGTCACATTCGGGGGGCGGTATTATTTGCAGCGCTGAGCTTGGCCGTTAATGCTACGGCGGCATACGTCTTCGCCAGGCTCGAATTTCGGTTCAAGACGTTTCTGTGGGTCTACGTCATCATCACCATGTTCATTCCCGGCATGGCGATCCTGCTGACCTCTTTCATCGTGGTGAATGAGATGGGCATGCTCGATACGCTTGCTGTGCTCGTATTGCCCGGGATCGCTTCTGCGGGACATATGTTCTTCATCCGCCAATTCTATCTGAATATCCCTATGGCGCTGGAAGAGGCGGCGCTGATCGACGGAGCGGGCAGGACCAAGATCTTTACCCATATTTTCATTCCCATGTCGTTCCCGGTCTTTGTCATTGTAGGCATCGGCTCCTATTTGGCCTATTGGAATTCCTTCGTATGGCCGACGATGACGGTTACCAACCCGGAGCTGTTTCAGATTATGCAGTATTTGTACACCTTCCGTTCCGAGCGTGCAACGGAAATGGGCATGCTGATGGCCGGATCGGCGCTTTCCTGTTTGCCGACCATTGTCCTGTTCCTCTTCTTCCAGAAGCACATCATTTCAGGAATCAAAATCTCCGGATTGAAATAGCGTTTCAATGCCAAAAAGTGGAGGTGGCGCATGATTATCATTGAGAACGGACACATTCGGGTTGAGATCAGCGAGCATAACGGAACGATCCAAGCCGTACGCGATCGCTTAAAGGGGATCGATTACATCGTGGACTCGGGCCGTGGCCGTACGGATCCGTTTCGACTTGAGACAGACGCGGGGTTTAGCAGTTCTTTTCAAAAGTTTGAATGGAGCCGGGAACGTGCCGCATCCGGGCATAATCAAGTTCGATTATGCTGGCACACGCAGGAAGGCATGATTGTAACCTCGTCCGTAACACTCACGGCGGAAGAGAACGGTATTGAATTCAAATGCGGGGTTGATAACCACTCGGAAGACAGGGTGCTAAGCCTGGAATATCCGATTGTCCCGAACATGGCCACGATTACGGAGGATGGCGAGGAGGATTATATCGCTCATCCCTTCGCGACCGGATTTGAAGTTAACAACCCGATGAAGGTTTTTGAAACGGACGGGATCGGGTTTCGTTTTATGCCGTACCCGGAAAGCTTCTCGGGGGCGACGATGCAGTTCTTTACCTACTACGGCAAGGGCAGGGGCGGGCTGTATTTCGCGGCGCTGGACGGTGAAGGCCATCCGAAATGGCTGAATTTCTACAAGAACGGGAATGGCATGCTGGAAGCCTCCGTGATCCATGGCTGCAGCGATATGGGACCCGGCAAAGGGATACGGCCTCATTACCCGGTACAGGTGTCGCTTCTGTCTGGAGGCGGATGGTACGAAGCTGCTGACCGATACAAGAGCTGGGCCGTAAGGCAGAAGTGGTGTTCACGCGGCAAGCTTTCGGGCAGGGCTGCGAAGGAGGGCAGTCAATGGCTGCATGAGGACATGGGAGCAGCAACCTTCGGAATCAATGCGGGATCGGACCGCACGGCCTGGATTCAGAAATATCATGACAGCATCGGAACGCCGATGTTTCACATTCTGGGCCCCGACTGGACGCATCGGCCGCAGACGTTCGGCAGCGGCGTGCCGGGAGGATATGACGATTGGTTCCCGACCCGGTTCAACCCGGAGAACATCGCTCTGATTCGAAAGCTGGGCCATCGCTTCGCCCCGTTCGAGTTCGATTACCTGTATCATTTTGACGGAGCCGACGGAGAGCTTGGCAAGGAAGCCGAGCAGAAATTTCCCGAGTTGAAAAAAAGCGTGGATGCCTACCGCTTCCCGTTCCTCTGTCCGGCACATCCGTATACCCATGATTTTCATGTGAAACGGGATGCGGCGCTGCAGCGAAGCGACGATATCGATGCGATTTACTATGATATCTCCGCCAACAACATTTTAAAGATCTGCATGGATGAAAACCATGGTCATCCGGTGGGAGCAGGCAGGATCATCGAGGAGGCCTACCGGCGGAACTATGCGGATACGAAGGCGGCCATGTGCGAAATCGCGGAACGTTACATCCCTATGGGCACCGAGATGATCAATGAGACGATGCTCGATCTGATCGACTACTATCAGGCGCGGGCCGGAGGGCAGCCCGCAGCGCCGCTTGAAGGCTGGCCGATCCGGGAGCTGCTTAAGTCAGGCGATGCCCGCCAGATCCCGATGTTCACATACGTGTATCATGAGTACGGAGCGCTGAGATTGGACGGCTGGGGCAAGCTGACAGAGGAAATTGGGGAGCTGTACTATTTTACGGTGGCACGCACGTATCTCTGGGGCGGTGTATACGAATTGAATTACGAATACAGTCCGATGGAGGCGCTGGACGGGATCGAAAATACGGCGGAGGAGCATTACTACCCGTTTGATCCTCGCGGGTATGCCTTTTCGACGAAGCGGGCCGAGTATTTGGCGCTGTATGCACGGCTTCGGACCGGAGCGGCGAAGACGTACTGGTCGTATGGGACCATGCTTCGGCCCCTCTCCTTCGACAGCCCGCAGGCTTCTATGAAATGGTTTCACTATAACCATGGCAAGGAAACGCCGGAATATAACAATGCAGGAGTATTGCTGACCGATTCCGTTATCCATGCGGCATGGCAGAATGAGCAAGGCGATGTTGGCTTGTTCTTTGCGAATGTGAGCGAAGCGGAGCAAACGATACGTATAGATCTACGACCGGAAGACTACGGGAAAACGGCAGTGAGCGGGCGGCTGTACATGCTTACGGGAGAGCAGACCGTAGATTGCGATCCGCAGCAAGATGATCGGCGCTTGCTCTCGCTTCCAGCCCGAAGCATCGCGATGCTGGAGTTGACCTAGCCTTGAACTCGAGAATATAGATAATGGATGAATTTTGGCGTGATAAGATTTGACGGTAAACCAAATAGTCGGATAACGGGGAGAAGGGAGACATCCATGAAACGATTACCGGATTCTTTTGTGAAGCAATGGGTTTACGACGATATCGGGCAAACGGCGCCAGAGGTAAGTCTGTATCAGCTGGATGAAGAGACGATCCACTGCGTGCTGACATTCGAGCTGGAGCAGACGATTCAACAGGATGACTGGCAGATGCGTTTGGAGCCGGCATTCCTGCCTCATTTTCACTGGGCGCCTCATTTAACGCCGACTTCCCGTCATGTGATGGACCAGCATTGCTTTCGTTCGCCCGCGCTCATCGTTCATGACGATACAAGGACGCTCATGCTCATACCGGATCTGGATCTGATCACGAAGGATGCAGACGCTCGTTGGTACATGGACCTGGATGCCCCTAATAACCTGCTTGTCTTGGGAATGAGCCGAACTCGGGTAAGCGAGCATGTGCTGTTTGAGAAGGTGAATGGGGCTTCATATTCTTCAGGAACGATACGCTTCGGTTTTTATTTGAAAATGGCGGATCATGATCAGGCCGGATTGAACCCCTGGCGACCGTTGCTGCAGTTTTTATGGGATCGATGGGGCCATGCCCAGTTCAGTCAATCGATCGATGGGGAGGTCCGCCTAGATAGCTATGTAAAGCATGCTTATGAATGGGCTTTTCGGCATTGGAAAGACACGGTATGGCAGGAATTCGAATGGGACGGACGGAACATAGGGGCACCGGTATTCATTGCCGATGTGAGTCAAAGTCCGAATTATCCGGGCGTGCCCAACGAAAGGGAGAGCCGATCGATCTGGAATCAGGCCTGGTTCAGCTCCCTTCGCTCGGCTCAAGGCATCTACCGATACGGTAAGGAACAGAACGATCCGGAGCTGGTTCGCAAGGCAATGCTTATGAAGGAGCTTGCGCTGGCGGCCCCGCAGCGAGGCGGGTTCTTTCCCGCCGTCATCGCGACGGAGATGAAGCGGGTGATGGTAGATGGACAGCAGGTCAATCGGTCCGGGAGCTGGGCGTTAGCCTTCTGGGGAAATTCCAATCGCAACCCGGTCGATCCTTGGGGGGCGATCGCTGCAGCGCCTTATCATGTGCTGGATATGAGCTGGACGGCGCTGCTCATGCTTCGATGGCATGATGAGCTCGAGCCGGATCCAAGGCTGTTGGAATATGCCGCGCGCTATGCGGATGCGCTCGTGGCCCTCCAGGACGGGAAGGGATATTTTCCAGCCTGGCTGGATCAGGATACGTTAGCACCGCTGGATATCCTTCGGGAGTCCCCGGAAACGTCGCTCTCCGTCACGTTTTTGCTTAAGCTGCACCAATTGCGCCCGGATTCCAAATACATGGAAGCGGCAGAGCAGGCGCTTAAGGTTGTTATCCAGGAGATCGTGCCGACCGGCAGGTGGGAGGATTTCGAGACGTATTGGTCCTGCTGCGGTTATGGGCGCGATGAGCTTCCAGGCAACAAAGTGGCTAGGAATAACATGTTCAAGCAATGTAATTTCTCCATGTTTTGGACGGCGGAAGCGTTATACCATATGTATAAAACAAACGGTGACAAACGATATATGATCGTTGGCCAACGTGTGCTGGATGAAATGCTGATGACGCAGGCTTCCTGGCAGCCGCCCTATCTGTACGTCGACGTAGTGGGCGGATTCGGCGTCATGAACTGCGACGGGGAATGGAATGATGCCCGGCAAAGCCTGTTTGCTGAGCTGATTCTGCAATATGGCGTGGAGTTGGACCGAAAAGAATATATTGAGCGCGGGTTAGCCGCTTTGCAGGCCTCGTTCGTCATGATGTATTGTCCCGAAAACGAAAAAACAAAAGAGCAGTGGGAGCGGGCGTATCCTTTCTTTAACGAGAAGGATTACGGCTTCATGATGGAGAATTACGGTCATGATGGTGTTGTGGACGAGGAGGGGCGAGGCATGGGGACATTCACCATCTTCGATTGGGGGAACGGTGCGGCAGCTGAGGCTTACCTGCGGATTAAGGACCGTCTGGGTCAAACGTTGAAAGAGCGGTACGGATACGATATCACATACTAAAAGGAGCGATAACAGATGATGAACTTTAATGGACTTAATATGCACCTCGGAAATTTATCCCGGCTGTCCAATGCGCAGACGAGATCCATCAGCGCGGAGAATTTTACCGGCGAAAAAGGAAAGGGCGGAATGGCTACCGACGGCACGGGCGCAGCGGCTTCCAGGGACTTGGGCGTGGGCTGGAAGGTCTCTCCTTCCGTGGAGATTTTACCGGGCGAAACGTTTACGATGGGTGACATTCAGGGTCCCGGGGCGATTCAACATATCTGGCTTACGTGCCATCCGACGCTGTGGCGCAATCTGATTATCCGCATGTATTGGGACGATGAGCAGGAACCTTCGGTTGAGGTGCCCGTCGGTGATTTGTTCTGTAACGGATGGGGCGAGCGCAGCGATGTCAATTCAATTCCGGTTGCCGTGAATCCGGCCGGCGGCATGAACAGCTACTGGCAGATGCCCTTCCGCAAGCATGCCCGATTGACGATGGAGAACCGTGCGCCGGAAAAGGCAGTCCTTTACTATCAAATTGACTATACGCTGACGGACATCCCGGAAGATGAGGCATATTTTCACGCGCAGTGGCGGAGAACGAATCCCGTTCCATATAAAGAAGTTTATACCATTCTGGATGGGGTGACTGGACACGGGCACTATGTAGGGACTTACCTCGCCTGGCAGGTGAACAATAACGGCTGGTGGGGTGAAGGCGAGATCAAGTTCTATATGGACGGGGATCAGGATTATCCGACCATATGCGGTACGGGAACGGAAGATTATTTTGGCGGGGCCTGGAATTGGGAGCAGCCGATTGGTACCTACCGAACCTACTCGACGCCATATTTGGGGATGCACCAAGTGCTGAAGCCGGACGGGTTGTATCGAAGTCAGCAGCGCTTTGGCATGTATCGATGGCATGTCATGGATCCAATCCGTTTTCAAAGCGATCTTCGCGTGACCATTCAGGATCTTGGCTGGAGGTCCGGAGGAAGGTATCTTCCGCAGCAGAGCGATATTGCATCGACGGCGTTCTGGTATCAGGCCGAGCCCCATGCGCCATTTCCAGAGCTTCCGGGTAATGATGAGCGGGAGGTTATATAAAGGAGGAGCTATTGCTTACCTGCTGGTAAGGTGATAGTGTGAATCCATGGACCCTTTTGCGGGAGCATATGGCGTATCCATGGTTGTTAATGGAGGATAGGATGGACAAACATACGATTTATACGATTGCTGAACGGGTAGGCGTATCCCCTTCTACGGTGTCCAGAGCCTTGTCGGGAAGAGGTTACTGCAGTCCCAAGACGAAGAGCAAAATTCTGGCGGCTGCGAAGGAAATGAACTATGCGCCCGATCATGCAGCGAAGATGCTGAAAATGAGACAAACCAACAAAATTATTTTTGCCGTGCCCGATATATGCAACCCTTTTTATTTCGATATGATCAACGGAATCAATCAGGTGCTGGAAGAGCATGATTACCTGATGATTCTGTTTTACACCAAGCATAGGCTCCAGGAGGAGATGAAGGCAATTCAAACCCTGCGGGAAAATGTGGCCGATGGCATGATCATGGTGTCTTTTCATTTCGGTGAAGAGAATATCGGGGCCATCAATGCGCTGCAGGCACCGGTCGTGCTCACGAATAAATATGTCTCGCCGGAAGGGAATGACCGCTTCGATTATGTGTATGTGGACACATATGACGGGATCAAGCAAAGCACGGAGCATCTGATCCGTCAAGGCCTGCGTTGCATCGCCTATATGGGCGGCAATCTGAGCGAGCAGACCGGCCATGAGCGGTTCTGCGGGTATCGGGATGCCATGCTGCAAGCGGGGCTCCCCTTGCTGCCGCGTTTTATCGCCGAGTCCGATTATACTGAAAGCGGCGGTTATGCGATGGCAAAAGCGTGGCTTCAAGGGCCCGACCATCCGGAGGGCATTGTCGCCGCAAACGATTTAATGGCAATCGGGGTTATGAAGGCCTGCGAAGAAGCCGGTCTTCGCATTCCCCATGACGTTGCCGTTGTGGGCATGGATAATCTGGACCTTGCCTCCCGCGTATATCCCAAGCTGACGTCCGTTGCCTTGCAGCAGGAGGAAATCGGCCGCAAGGCAGCCCAAATCCTGATGGATCGCATGTTGGGAATACCGAGGGAAGAGCGGGCCGTGAAATTGATGCCGCAGATCGTCGTGCGGGATTCCAGCGTAAGGATTTGAAGAAAGAATCGTGTGTAGTGAGAATGGCCGTGCACATAGTAACCGTTACCATTCCCATGAACGCTCATCGTTAGCTGATATAAAATTTAACTGACATGGAGATGAACCGTCCCTCGCAGTGAATCTGCGCAGTGGACGGTTTTTTGTGTTTCGACGAACAACCATGGTACAACCGGAATTGGGCAATGGTTTGTTTTTGGAGTAATTATTATTACGTTTAGGAGTATATTTTTATTGACTTTAAGAGTAATTTGAAATACCTTATAAAGTAACAGAGTGAATATGAGACATGGAATGGCCACTCTGATTACGGCTGTGAAGGGAGAAAGTTGGATGTCACAGGTTCATATGTTACAACCGGATATTCATACGCTTCATGGATTTTTCAGCAGGGAATTGGAACCCGCCCTATACATACAATCTGGGGATACTGTCGTGTATCAAACCTTAGATGCGGGTTGGGGACTGGAGAAACGTGCTGCCCCAGGCGCGGCGAGAATGAAGTTTACGAAGCGCAAGCCGGAGCGGCAGGAGAAGCAATTCGGGCATGCGTTATTGGGTCCCGTCCATATTCAAGGGGCTAAACCCGGGCTTACATTGGAGATTCAGATCAACGAGATCGTTCCCGGATCATGGGGATGGACCTCTGCCGGAGGTTATCCGAGCTATTGGAACGAGAAGCTGGGCATGGCCCACGCCAAGGAAGTGACGCTGGACTTTGAATTGGATCTCAAGACCATGACAGGCAGAAGCCAGTTCGGAAATTTCAAGTATAGCGTCGGCCTGAAGCCGTTTATGGGAATCATGGGCATGCCGCCGAATGAAAAAGGTCAGCATACGACTTTTGCACCGCGCCCTTATGGAGGAAATCTTGATTGCAAAGAATTAACGGCCGGCAGCACCTTGTATCTGCCGATCCCGGTGGATGGCGGGCTGTTCTCAACAGGGGATGGACATGCGGCTCAGGGAGACGGCGAAGTTAGCGGTCCCGCCCTGGAATGCCCCATGGAGAAGGCGAGTCTAACCTTTCATGTCCGAGACGACATGCCCATAACGATGCCCAGGGCCAAGACAAGTACCGGCTGGCTTACGATGGGGTTTCACGAGGACCTGGACGAAGCCATGTGGATGGCATTAAGCGGGATGCTTGATCTCATGACCGAGCTTTACTCTATTTCAAGAACGGAGGCATATGCCTATGCCACCTTGACGGTCGATATAAGGGTAACCCAGATCGTGAACACATGTAAGGGCGTGCACGCATTTTTACCTTTTGGGGCATTGAGGTAACACTTCATAGATAAATGAAAATTTTTAAGGAGGTCTAATGCATGCAGTTATACGAGACCATGGTCAATAACCAAGGGGTACATATTCATGTGACGGAGGTACATCGGGATCTTAGGAACGAACAAACCTCACTGGTCGTCATCCCGGGACTGTCCGAGTCGGCTGAGGATTATATCGCCATTATGGAAAAGCTGTCGCCCAGGCATATTGTTATCATCACGCTTCGCGGCCGGGGCCGAAGTGACTCGCCTGCTTCGGGTTATACGCTCGAAGACCATATCAGCGACATTGATGCGGCGATTCGTCATCTTGAACTTGAGCATTTCGTACTCATGGGATATTCTCGAGGGGTGTCCTATCAATTAGGCTACGCCGTTCAGAATCCGGAACGCATTCAAGGTTTGATCATCGGGGACTATCCTGCGGTTCATACCGAGCTGCCTGCGGGATGGGTGGAGTTCTTCACGTCGCTGCCCCCTTGGAGAGGAAAGAAGCTGTCTGACCGAATGAAAATATCGGCTTTACAGGCACTGCAGCAGGAATCGGCTAAGGTCGAAATGTGGAACGACCTAACTAGACTGACTTGCCCGGTCCTTATTATCCGTGGCGTAAAACCACATCCCGGGTTATCATTAGAAGCAGTGGAACAATATAAGCTTGCGTTGCCTCAGGCAATCATTGTAGCGTTCGAGGAGCACGATCACAATATTTTTGAACCGGATGTGGATTTGTTTGTCCGCACCGCAGACTCTTTTCTGAAAAAGATTAGGAAGAACCATCAATCAATCACTTAAAAAGGGTGTACGCACTTGGACAATCTGAAGCTGAATGTATCACTTTTACGACAAAGAGTTCCGAACCTGACCAGCGCAGCCAAATCCGTGGGATTACGGCCGGCCACGGTCTCCAACCTATGTACAGGGAAAATTCCCGTTGGTCGGGCGGAAGTCCGCACCATTGCCGCATTGGCATCTCTGGCAAAATGCAGTCTGGATGAACTGATTCTGCGTGGAGAAAGTGTGGAGATGATTGAAACCGGCATCAAACCGCTTGATCTATTTGCTCCTTTGGCAAAAGGGGGTACCGTAGGTCTGGTCGCCCGTCCCGGAATGGGCCAACTGGTGCTGCTTGGTGAGTTGTTTCATCACTTCAAGCAGGAAGGGTATATGACGATTTTGCTAAAGCCGGAAGGCGAATATCCAGAGCTGCAGGACATGCTGAATGACGTAGAACGGGTAGCTTATTCTATAGAAGAAACCTATTCCATTGTGGCGAATGCGAATACCGATCATGAGATTGTGTTTGCAGCGGACAGGGAGCACGTCTTGACCGGCAAAATCTATGATCTTCAGGAACGTTTTCAAGAAGAGGGCATACAGCACATCACGACGTTTCTTGTGGACCTCAAAGGTGCGGCTGTGGATGAAGACATGCCTTACGGCCCGCTGGAGACACTGTGGTATTTCGATGCCGATCTGGCGGCAAGACATATGTTTCCTGCCGTAAACCCGTTATACTCTACCTCTTCCGTATCGGAAGGCGTGCACCTGGAGCAGGTTCATTTAGCGGTCCAACAGCGGGCCCAGAAGCTGCTGCGCCGTTATCGCGAGCTGCGTTCACTGGTTCAAGTACGAGGATTGCAGGCCATTCCGGCATCCGAGACAGAGGTTTATGAGCGGGGAGCACGGCTTGAGGCGTATCTGACGCAGCCTTTTTACGTTGCGGAGGCTTATACCGGTTTACCGGGCGAGCGGGTGCATTTGCAGGATACGCTGCATGATGTTCAAGCTATTTTGAATGGAAGTATGGATCATCGATCAGTGGAGAGTTTATCTTGGATCGGGACGCTAAAATAGCGATGTATTCATTAAAAGTCGAATTCTCGTAGTTTGTTTATCGGGAATATCGGCTTTTTTGCATGATTCCGCATAATATAATCCGTATGTCCCATAGCTGATAAGAAAAGGCCAGTATATAATATGTGCTAGTCTGTATCGTGCGGATGGCAGGAAGGTTGCACTGGACAACAGAAATGCCATGCTTGTACGGGACACGAGACCATACATAAAGGAGAAATGGGCATGAAGAGAAAAGGTTGGCTTATCGCATTCGCAGCGGCATTATTGTTAACACTTATCGTAGTACCGGTTCAGCAGTCTTTCAGCGCAGAGGGCAATCCAACGGCAACCGCCATTACACAGAGCGCGCTGAACGATCAGTTCCACTTGGATCATGTCGTTAAGATTTACGTGCCTTCAACGGTAAAGGGTGACATTCCGATTACGGATGCAGCTCATCAGAAGTTTGTCGACCAAACGCTGACGAAGCTGTCCGGCTGGTTTGGCGGGGCAACTGCGATTCCGGGCGAAGGGGCATGGGTGGACAATAACAAAACCCTGATCAAGGAAAAAGTAACGATCGTGTACGCGTTTGCCGAGAAGCTTGATAAGGACTCGCTTAATCAAGTGGTGGACTATGCGAAGAAGCTTAAGGACGATTTGTCGCAATCCGCGATCTCACTCGAGGTTGACGGCAAATTGTATTTCATCGAGTAGTTGATTCTCGAATCAGCGATGTGCTAATCAGAGGAGGTCTTCCTGCTGTCTGTCATGGCAGAAGTGGGAGACCTCCTCTTTATTCGTTTGGACTATTAATAAAGAAACCTCCACAGATAAAAGGTGGCGTAGGATTCCCAGTTCGCCCATGCTGCCGATAGCTGCAGTATTTCCTTCTTCGTCGGTTTCGCCTCCAAGCCGAGCAGATGTTTGATGGCATTGTGCAGACCGACATCATCGATAGGAAATGCAGCCGGCATTCGCAAACAGCGCATCAGCACATAGTTGGCCGTCCACGGTCCGATCCCGCGGATGCTGACTAATTGTTTCTCCGCTTGTTTCAAGCTGCCTGCTTCAAGCAGCTGCTCCTTCGTCAATTTCCCTTCGACCATAAGCTGAGCGACTCCAATAAGATACTCGCCTTTTTTTACGGTCATACGAAGCCCGTCCAGGTCTTCAACAAACAGATGTGCTATGTCCTCAGGTCTCGGGAAGATCCAATAAACCTCTCCTTCACACTCCACGCGGCGGCCGAAGGCTTCAACGAAACGTCTTTTTAACGTATAGGCATAGGCCAGGTTAATCTGCTGCCCCAGGATGCCCCAGCACAAAGCTTCGAACAGATCGGGAATGCCCATGTTGCGAAGTCCATAGAAGGATTGAACGGCTTGACTGAGCAATGGATCTGCTTCCGCCATGTTATAGAACGGTACGAGATCGGTATTCAGATCGAACCAGTCCCGGACATAACCCGCTACTTCCGCCCGCTTGCAGGGATCGGAGGGGGCCGTATTCCCCAAAAACCGAACAAGGATGGCTTGCGCCTTAGGCTCCGCGCTGACTTCAATCACAGCGATGTCACCCTCAAGTGGGATAGCCCGGTAGATGCTGTCATTCCGGATATGATAAAGACATTCGTTCGGCGATCTTTGCAAATAATTGAGGTTCTCCGTAAAACTGAACTCCTTCGGTACGAACAGCCTGATGGCTCCGGCATGATCTTCCCAGCTGGCCCGGGGGAGATGATTCTCCATTGTATATGGCTTATCGTCATGGTTGTGGTTTGGCTCCTGCATCTTCATCGTTTCCTTTCGCGCTTGAACTCTTCTATACTAGTTGTACCATAAACGCAGACCGTATAATTTTGTTATCTTGCTCTTCTATTCCAAAAAGCGTACAACAGGATTATCCTGTGGTTATAATGTTAGCGGAGGTGAGGAAACGTGGCAAACCGAATACAACCGACCGAAGCCCAGTGGAAGGCCATTATCAACAACGACAAGGATAGTGACGGCAAGTTTTTCTATGCAGTGCAGACAACGAAAATTTTCTGCAGGCCATCCTGTAAATCCAGACCCCCGAAGTTTGAAAATGTGCGCGTGTTTCAATCGGCGGATGAAGCGAAAGCCGAGCGCTTCCGGCCATGCAAAAGGTGCAAGCCGACGGGCGAGCGTTTACCGGACCATGAATGGATTGAACTTGTCACCGAGTATATCGATAAACACTATATAGATCATTTGTCGCTTGATGTCTTGGCCGATGTGAGCCACGGCAGTCCGTACCATCTGCACCGGATATTTAAGCGCGTCAAAGGTCAGACCCCGATGGAATACATTCAGGATTACCGGATCGGCAAGGCCAAGGAGCTCCTGACAAATTCCAGCTTGGCCATTTCGGATATCGGCCATAAGGTGGGCATGGAGAATACGGCTTATTTTATCACGTTGTTTAAGAAGAAGACGGGGATGACGCCCCTTAGTTATCGCGCGCAATATTTAAAAAATACAAATGCGGAGGTGCAAGATCATGAAATCCAATCATTCGATTACCATTAACTGGACCCAACTGTGTCATGATAACTGGAACGTATACATCGCGGCGACGGAGCAAGGCTTATGTTACGTCGGATCACCGGATAAACCTTTAACAGAGCTGGAGAACTGGGTACAGGCGAAATTCCCTGGCTGTGAACTCGTGCAGAACGATGAAGCCATGCAGCCGTATGCTGCCGAGTTGGTGGAGTATTTTCAGGGGAAACGCGCTCGGTTTGAGGTGGCTATGGATTATAAGGGGACCGCGTTTCAAATGGCGGTATGGAATGCGCTGTGCCAGATCCCGTATGGACAAACCTTCACGTATTCGGACATCGCCAACCAGATTGGAAAGCCGGCAGCTGTTCGAGCTGTAGGAGCGGCTATAGGCGCTAATCCGCTGCTGATAACCGTGCCTTGTCATCGGGTAATTGGAAAAAGCGGTGCATTGACGGGGTATCGCGGTGGGCTTGCCATGAAGACCCGGCTGCTGGAGCTTGAGGGTGAGCGATCCAGGATGAGGGAGAAGGTGAATAATGCCTAATTCATTGCCGCAACGAATAGCAGGGCTCGATTGGACGGGGATACAAGGAGCTTTGGATGAGCAGGGATATGCGGTTGTTCCAAAGGTGCTGCTGCCTGACGAGTGTGCGGAGATTATCAACACGTATTCGGAAGAGGAGCGGTTTCGCAGCACGATCAATATGGCTAGGCACCGGTTTGGGCTAGGAGAGTACAAGTATTATCAAGCTCCGCTGCCAGAACCACTGCAGCAGCTTCGGGAAGGCTTTTATCCTGAGCTAGCGTTGACCGCTAACCGCTGGTTGACGCAGCTTGGACATGAGGAGAGGTATCCGGTGAGCTTGGATGAGTTTCTTGGCATGTGCCATGCGCAGGGGCAAGAGCGTTCGACGCCGTTGATTTTGAAATATGAAGAGGGCGGCTATAATTGCTTGCATCAGGATTTGTACGGAGATGAATTTTTCCCGTTTCAAGTAGTGTTTGTTCTGAATGAGAAGGAAGTCGATTACACGGGAGGAGAGTTTCTGCTCATCGAGCAGCGGCCGCGGGCACAGAGCCGGGGACATGTGATCACGTTGGAACAAGGAGCGGGTCTAATCTTTCCGACCAACCATCGTCCTGTTCAGGGAACGCGAGGGTATTACCGGACCACGCTCCGGCATGGCGTCGGCACCATTACGTCGGGGACCCGATACAGCCTCGGGATTATTTTTCATGATGCCAAGTAGAGGGGCGCGTGTGTCCACTCATTCATTATGGGATGTGAGGAGAGAAATAGTATAATAGAAGAAAGTGTAGGAATGGGGTGTCCCAGGTGAAACAAGAAGTGCTCTACAAAACGCCGAAGACCCTGCTCAATAAAGGAACGGGATTCCTGAATGGATACAGCCATACCTTGAATCCGTATACGGGCTGCACCTTCGCTTGTTCTTATTGCTATGTCCGGCAAATGCCGGTATCGATATTCCGCAATCAGGAATGGGGAAGCTGGGTTGACGTTAAGGTTGAATCTGCTGCTATCCTCCGAAAAGAACTGAAGCGTGCCAAGTCCAAGGGACCTGTCACGATTTTCATGTCTTCCAGCACCGATCCTTACCAGCCGGTTGAGGCCAAGGAAGAAGTGACACGCGCATTGCTTGAGGTGATGGTCAGCGAACCCCCGGATTTTCTGCTCGTACAGACGCGCAGTCCGTTGGTCCGGCGGGATGTTGATCTGCTGCAGCAGTTGGGAGAACGCGTGCGGGTAAGCATGACGGTCGAGACGGACCGCGAGGAGATACGCAAGCATTTTACGCCGTCAGCGCCGCCGATCCAAGCGAGACTGAAAACCCTCGAGCTGCTGAGGGACGCGGGGATTCCCGCTCAGGCAGCTATTGCCCCCGTGCTTCCGAGCACGGAGGCTTTCCCGCAGATCCTGCGGCCGCTCGTTCATCGCGTGTGCATCGACGATTATTTCATGGGGGATGGCAGTGGCGGGAAACGTACGAAAAGACTGCCTGTTCAGGCTCTGTACGAGGAGCTTGGGGAGCAGGAATGGTACGACCCCGCTGCTTATCGAACGGTCTACTATCGATTTAGCCGGGAGTTTCCGGAGGAGCAGTTGTTTGTGAGCCAGAAGGGTTTTGAACCTTAAGGTTTAGGTTGGCAAGTTTAGAAGAGGATCCGTGATCCGTGGATTAGATAGATTATGATAGGTTTAGGCAGAGGACCAGGAGTTCGATTCTGGTCTTTTTTTGTCATGTCTGGCGGTAGGTGATTATGGTATGATAGGCGAAAATAACCAGTCAAACGGTAGAGGAGCGAATGAACAATGAAGATGGATTTGACGGATAAAATTGCGTTAATTACGGGAGCCGCAGGCCAATTAGGGCGTGTCATGGTCAGAACCTTGGCGGAATGCGGCGCGGATGTGGTTATCCATTACCGGGGGAGCCAAGCCAAGGCAGAAGAGCTTCAGCGCGAAGTAGAGTCGATGGGAAGACGGGCTTTCCCGGTGCAAGCCGATGTGACGGATCAAGCTTCCGTGAATGCCATGCGGGATGCGGTGCTTGCACACTTCGGCGTGCTGCCCCATATCATTGTTGCCAATGCCGTCGAATCCTATCAATGGACATCCGTCTTGCAGCAAGCGCCGGAAGATTATGAGAGTCAGTTCCAATCCTGTGTCATGCAAAGCGTCTACCTGGCGAAAGCTTTTGTTCCTGCCATGATCGAGCGTCAAGGCGGCCGGTTCATCGGGATCAATACCGAATGTTCGATCCAAAACTTCCCGAGCCAATCGGCTTATGTTGCGGGAAAACGCGGCATGGACGGTGTCTACCGCGTGCTCGCCAAAGAGATCGGCGAGCACGGGATCACCGTCAACCAGGTCGCGCCGGGCTGGACGATCAGCGACCGCGATCGGGAGAACGGAACCGAGCACAGCGCCTCCTATGAGGCCTCCGTTCCATTGAAGCGCCGCGGAACGGACCAGGAGATTGCCAATGCCGTGGCATTCCTGGCTTCGGACTTGTCGTCGTTTATTACCGGGGCATATATTCCAGTGTGTGGCGGGAATGTGATGGTGGGAATCTAGAGTTTCGGTAAATGGAGTGAGCTCAGTAGTGTCTATGAACTTCGTGGATTCTCATTGCGATGGCGATTTGCGAAGTTCGTGGATATGGAGTTATCGGAAATTCATGCCGCACAATAGTCGCATTCGCTCCTTTAAGCCTTTCGGGTTCGTGAATACTTACAACGTTAGATGAAATCAACGGATGTAAGATTGAGTAAAAAAACCGAACAATCGTTCTTCATCTCATTGGTAGATGATGGTATAATAAGGAAAGACAATTGAATCTTGGGTGGGCATGGTTTCCCTTCGAAAGGAGGTGAAGCCATGGAAATTAAAGATGCGTTGACGATCATGTTTCTGTTTGGATCGTTTATCCTTGCACTTTTAACATACATCAATTCGAACAACAAGAGAAAGTAAAAACCCACCCCAAGGTTAGCGCCGAAGGTGGGTCTTTATTCTGATCGCTTAGAAGGGAATAAACCATCCAAGCCAATTGTTCAGCCGAGTGTTCCCGCACTCGGCTTCTTTGTAAATTATGATAACACAATTGGAAAAAGAAGTGAACCTGGAAAGAGTATTTTGGGTATTTGAAAACCTTAAATAAAGAATAGTGGATTATTGAAGGGGTATATCGCAAGTGGGCGGGACGAAGCTTTGAAGAAGCAGATGTAATTATCTTTTTATCACCTAAGAAAAACTGATTGTAGTAAAGAGTAATAAGGAAATGATTTTGAGAGTAGCATATGAATGTGACATTCGATTACATACAAGAACGTTATGAGAACTCTATGCAAAGGAGAATAACATGGGATCTAGAATCATGCATTATTGTATTTCTGCCCGTCTTGCTAAAGAATTAAAGATTGATGATGATCAATTTTTCTTAGGTGGCATTGCTCCTGATGTGAATAAAAATATGAAAACCCCTAAAACTATTTCTCATTTCGTAAGGACCAATAATGAAGGACAAATATTTGCCGATTATTTGGGATTTCATGAGAAATATCTGAGATATATGAGAGAACCATTTTATCTAGGTTACTTTTTTCATTTAATATCTGATGTTATATGGGTTGAAGAAATTTATTACAAGAAAATAAAGTGGTTGCCTCAACCGGATAAAAAAGAAGCGCAGTTAAAGTATTATAGAGATTTTTGGAGACTCAATGGAAAATTGATTGATTATTATTCCATTGAATATAGACCGATGGAAGTCAAGTCCATCGAGATAGAAGAGATTGATTATAGATACCTGCCAGAATTAGTAAAGGATATAGAAAATGACTTTGCAATGAAAGATGAGGCGAAAGAACAAGAGTTGGAAATTCTTGAATTTGAAGAAGTCATTGATATTCTTGAAAGAACAGTAAAGGAATGTGTTGAAATTTCGATGAGGACATAGACTTCCGATAACGTAATATTCACGCTGGCCTCGGCTGAGGGCCGAGCTTTGACCGCTAGGGGGCTACTGGTCTGGAAACAGAATCAGGAAAATACAATCTATTCCCGGAAGACCATGAGTGTATATCATCCCACAACTTAACAGCTTCAAAGATTCCGATTAATTACAAGAAAATTTTGATCACATTATGACTAGTCGAGTGGGTACTTAGTTGGATTATAGATCTCCGAGAAGTTGTGTACGCCATAAAGAGGTGAACGATCTGAAGATTAAGGTAAGTGTATTTATAATTCTTATTTTATTGATAGCATTGATATTTATTTTTCAAAAGGATAGACCAAATGACTACACATCAATAGAAGAAGCGATGATTAATTCAAACATTGTTTATGATGAAATATATTATATTACTGAGAATAGAGGATACAGCATTGTTTTTTACGGTAAAGAAGATATTTTGTCGGTTGGCATAGCAACTAAGAAAAGATCAAAATATCAGTGGATTTATGGGTTTGGTAGTAAACAATTTAATGAAACCGAGCATATCCTTACAAGAGCATTCACAAACTTACCAACTAAGATATCTGGAAATGATGAACTTGTTTCGCTAACGTTTGGTGTAATAAATGATAGGGATATTGAAAATTTAAAAATCCAATACAAGGGTCAGGCAGTAAGAGATGCGACTATACTTCCAACATCAAAAGCTCCAATATGGTTTTGTTTTTCAGATACTCCAGTTAATTACGACCCGGATGTAGTAAGAATTTATAAACATGGAGAGACAAAGACCGGATGGTATTAAAATGAAGATTAATAGGTTTTTGGGGTAGAAGGGGTAGCAGCTAGCAACTTATCATTCGTAGATATAAATCCATACCTATGGGGGGTGATTATGTGATTATCATGATTAATGGTACATTCGGCTCTGGCAAGACTTCGGCAGCTAACATGCTTCAATCCTTAATCTCAAATAGCATGATTTATGATCCTGAAGAAATCGGATACATGTTAAGAAAAATCATTAACGAAGAAACAAGATGTGAAGAAGAACGAACTGATGATTTTCAGGATCTGGAATTATGGAGAATCCTCACTGTTAATACAGCTCATGAATTGATGAATAAGTATAAGAAACATCTTATTGTTCCGATGACGATTTATAAAGCTGATCATTTCGAATACATATTAAATGGATTTAAAAGCTTTGATCTTTCATTTTTGTCTCATTGCGTCAGGAGAAACAATCAAAAAGCGAATTGAAGGACGTGGTGACCATTTTGGAACTTGGTATCAGACACATACAGAGGCTGGTTTACTTGCATTTAAGGATAGCAGATTTCTAGAACATATTGAAACGGACCGTATAGGAACTGAAGAAGTTGTTAGACTAATCCTAAAAAAACTTGTTAAGAGCAATGTGTGAAGAGTTTAATGGAGGTTACTGGCCACACATAACACGTTATGCGCCTTTTGGTCCGCCTCAAGACCTGGATCGAGCAGGAGGTGATGCGGGCGGACACGCCCGTACCATCTAACCCATCACGGCCGCTCACTTACGTTCGCTTAAAGTTGGGTTGACGTCGTAAACATGGAAACTTTATATGAAATCAGCTTAAGAAAGGAAAGGAGAAAAACAATGATTCGAGAAGCGGAACCAAAAGATGCAGAACAAATTGAGGAATTATATAAGGAGTTATTACCTAGCAACACTGAAATATATGTGTCAAATGAAAGAATAAGTGAAGTCCAAAATAATCCGAATAGCTTCTTATTCGTCTACGAACTAGAGCAAAAGATTGTGGGAACTGCTCATTTGCATCTCTGCTTGGACGCATTAGTGGGGTCCAGGCCGTTTGGTGTTGTAGAAAGAGTTATTATTTCAAGAGCACAACAAGGAAAGGGATATGGTTCAGAATTAATGAAATATATCGAAGGTTTATGCGCCCAGAAGAACTGTTTAAAGATATTTCTTACAAGTGGAAGTTCAAGGACTGAGGCTCATGAATTTTACGATAGGTTGGGATATGACGGTAATTCAAGTAGAGCATTCAAAAAATATCTGTAATAAAAAGGAATGCCTGTCGATACGAAGTTTGAGCTTCTTGAATGTCGTGAATACGATAGAAGATAGGCAGGGAAATTCTGTTATACGACTAGGGGGAGAAATAATGAAGCAGTTAGCACAATTGGAAGCCTATTTGCAGGCATCTGAGTATATTGATTATTTTGATGCTCAAATACAAGCTGTGATCCTATCTTTTACAGAAGAGACTGAAATCGAAAGAATACAGGCAGCATTTGAATTTGTGCGCGATCAGATTGATCATTCTTTTGATATTAAAAACGAAGAAGTAACAAGGAAGGCCTCTGAAGTATTGAACAAAGGACATGGCATATGCTATGCGAAATCTCATTTGTTGACAGGAATACTGCGAGGAATGGGTATACCTTCAGGCATTTGTTACCAAAGGTTAACCCTATTCGATAAACCCGAGGATGGGTACTGTTTGCATGCTTTGAATACTGTGTATTTGAGGGAGCATGACAGGTGGATACGTTTAGACGCAAGAGGAAATAAGGAAGGCATTAATGCGCAGTTTTCAATAGATAAGGAGAGATTAGCCTTTCCTGTTAGGGAAGAATATGGTGAGAAGGATTATAAGATTAATTACGCACAGCCCCATCCAGTCATTATTCAAACACTAGAAACCTATTCGAATGCTACGGAGATGTACCTAGGTGGATTGCCTGAAGACCTGAGTCAGTGAAACTGTGACGCGTTTAGTAAGTGATTAAAGTATACGAAATTAATGAAATACATATATAAAATGAGGTGCATGAATGCTTTTTCATTTTAGCGAAGAGGCTGATATTGAAATCTTCATCCCACGAGAAAAACAGAACCGACCGGACTTTCCGGCAGTGGTGTGGGCAATAGATGCGGAACATGAATTCTCATATTACTTCCCAAGGGATTGTCCGCGAATTGTATGTAGAAGAACAGAGGATATCAGTGAGAGAAACAATGAGTTGTTTTTTAACAACACGTTGGCTGACATTATCGTAACTGTAGAAAATGGTTGGTACGCAAGAATCAATCAACAAACGTTGTACAAGTACCAATTTGAAGACGAGGGGTTTGAAGTTTTTGATAAAACTGCAGGCTATTATATTTCCTATCAAACCGTAAAGCCAGTGGGGATAGTGAAGGTTGATAGACTGGTTGAGAGACTTTTAAGCAAGGGAATTGAATTAAGGTTTACACCCAATTTATGTCCAATTAGGGAATCAATAGTTTCTTCAGATTTTAAGGGATTTGGAATACATAGATTTAATAATGCCAACAGACTATAGGGGGATTTAACAACTGCATTCACGCAGCTTAGAAATATCCCTGCTGTCTCTTGGCCATTACTGTGAAATTATATGTGGTATTCGGGGTTAAGCTGGTAAAGGTATAGGATGTATTCGTTAAATACGCTTGTGCCACCGCATTTTTTTATACACGTCATAATCCTGCACGCTGACATCACGGTTGGATTGGACAAGGGGGAATGTAACACATGATTTTATGGTTTAAAAACCTTCCTGCAACAGATATTGATTTTTCTTCATGGGTTCCTTTTATTCGAAATTCTTGGTTCCGAACACATTATATGAAATTTGTATATTTGTTAATGATAAGTATTGCATTAGCACCTGGCCTTGTTCTTGGCCAAGATATAATCTCACAATTGATCACGGCAACCAATCAAGTAAATATCAGTAGCAGTAGTGTTGGATTTTATATAACATTAATCCTATTTAGTGCTTGTATATTCATGATACACGAGTTCTTTCACATTATAGTTATTTATAGGCTTGGTGATATAAGTTTGACTTTTAGCGGCATATTTTTTTGGCTCAATACAAATGCTCCCCTATCTAAAAAGAGGTTTTGGTTATTCATGAGTCTTCCCCTTATCATGTTGTCTATAGTTCCAGCTATGGCTTCACTTTATATGAGTGGATTTATGAGATCACTCATGTTATAAATTTGTTGGTTTAACACGATCATATCATCGTCTGATATCATAAATTCTTTTTTAATTCTTATTAAACCTAAGAATAGTATATTTTGTAGAGGATATTACCATTTGCAATAATATCATCTTGGACCCCAATAGCTAAAAAGCGAGGTGCCCTTCTATTGGAGTATTACTTCGGAATTGTCCCACCTTTGGATATTTACGGTAAAATTATGAGATTAAGAGACAAGTATAATGGTCATCAAAGTTCCGGACCCCACATTACGGTAAAAGCATCATGTGGACTCACGGAAGATATAGGGTGGCTACCGCCGTGTCAAAAGGTGATTTCTGAATTTGGCGAATTCCCAATACGGGTAGGAGACCCGAGTTATTTCGGGAATATGGATGTTCTTTATTTAGAAGTGAGTTCCCATGAATTAATAGAACTACATAAGAGACTCGTATCCATATTTAACCCCAATCAGGAACAACTCATGAGATGTTTTGAGTTAGAACTATACAAACCGCATATCACGATTGCTCGAAAATCCGTAGTTTCTGACTCCATCATTGAAATGAAGAAGGAAATGGAGTCGTATGTTAACTCAGTACAAGAATTTCAAGCAACCCATATCAGCTTGTTCTATAGAACGAATAAAAAAGAGAAGTATAAAAAAAGAGCTGATTTTTGCCTAATGAATTGATGCCTCTGCCTTTAAAGGAGAACTATAACGAATATGATCATATTAATCAGCGGGAACAGCTGCACGGGTAAGACTTATATGGCTCAACAATTGCTCGAGAGGTATCACGTTCCATATCTTTCGATCGATCATTTGAAAATGGGCTTATACAGAGCGGATATGAACTGCGGTTTCACCCCCCTGGATTCAGCAGAGTTTATCGGTGAAAAATTATGGCCGATCCTCAAAGAGATCATCAAGACGAACATAGAGAATAACCAGAATCTAATCATTGAAGGCTGCTACATCCTGCCTCACCATCTTCAAGATATCGAGCCATCCTACTCAGCCCACATCATACCGGTATTCTTGGGTTTTTCAACCACCTACATCCAGCAAAACTTCCAATCCAACATCATTCAACATCGCAATGCAATCGAAACACGTACCTATCCTGAAGAAAGAACCATTTCTGATTATATACTGGAGCATGATGAATTCCGTGAAAAGTGTTTAGCATCAGATGTCCCTTATTTTGAAATTAAAGAGAACTACGAAGATGAGATTTCAAAAGTATATGACTACATCGAGGGTGAAAAGGAGAGAATCGCGAGTGAAAATCGTTAAATCACAAGTCGTGTTATACGAAAGAAGTTCCCTATTTAATAATGTGGAGTAGCCTATGAAAAAACAATTATTACTTATCCTTGTTGTCGTCCTTTCCGTGTTTTTATTATTTCATGTTAATCAATGGATGAAGAATGAATATGTAATATGGACGGCTATTGAAAATCGGGAGTGGGAGGCAAGGGGGACGGGGGTGTATTTTTATGAAGAAAACAATCAAAAATATGGTCTCTACATGATTTATGGAAGTGGAGTTCCTGTTATTTCTTCTCATAAATCCAAGGTCAGAATAATAAATGATGTTGAGATTGAGATGGAGATTCCAGATCATTCTATAAATTTGCAGTCAACAGATCAACAAGTACAAGTATCCAGATTAAAATGGAATCAGGGTAAGTTGACCATGGACGGGCTGATATTTGAAGTCTCGGAGACTTCGGAGAAACATAAGTGGGGTTTAAATCTACGAGCGAAATAATATCGCTGTAATCGAGGAAAGGAAGAAGCCGTGGAATTATTCTTATATCATTATTATGATGCAGCAACCGGTCCCTTTCGAAATCTGTCTGCACTATCTATCGAAGAAGCGAAGCAAGTACAGAGAAGGCTCCAACAAAATAATAATATGTTTGCGAGTAAACGCGGGGATGATTATATCGTAATCCGACGCGGATTAGAATCGCGTGCCAGAGATCTATTTATAGCCAAGGGTGGACGGCCGACAAATAAATATCCACATTACATGACACTTGGCCCTTGCGAATGGATTAAGCAGTGGTATCAGAGCGGGAGGGAAGTTAAGATCCCCTCGATGATGTTGATCCCGAGATGATTAGTTTTACTTATGGTGACTTATTTCCCACGATGCGCTTTAAAGACGACAAGCCTTACAGAGGGAAGGTCTACTTAAAGAACGAAATTCTCCGATTGGTAGACGAATATGGTTGGCCGCAAGAATGGAATAAAGACGGGGATCAAGGACCAGAACGATATATAGAAGTACAGGTATGGGACGATCGTGTGATTGGTCTTTTTTTGAATAATATTATGGAATGAGATGAATTTTAAAATCTAAAGAAGGATGTGAGTACTTACATTGATCATAATGGATTTGTTAGAAAAGGATACTGATAAGATAAATCAAACAGCGAGATTACTGCAAGAGAGTTTTGAGGCATGGCCCTCAATAGAATCTGCCATACGTGAAGTTTTCGAATCAATTAGTGATGATTCTATTAGTAGAGTATTAGTTAATGTAGATAATGAAGTTATCGGGTGGATTGGAGGTAGAAGCCAATATGACGGTAATGTGTGGGAACTTCATCCGTTAGTTATTAGAAAAGATAGTAGAATACGAGGTCTTGGCAAGCTATTAGTAATCGATTTTGAACGTCAGGTCTACCAACGTGGAGGTATAACCATCATATTGGGTACGGATGATGAGTATAATCAAACCAGTCTATCTAACGTGAATTTGTATCATGATACTCCGGCACACCTATCCAATTTTGAAAGTTTAGATCATCCAGCGAACTTTTATAGAAAGTTAGGTTTTGCAATCGTCGGTGTTATACCAGATGCGAACGGAATAGGAAAACCGGATATTATCATGGCAAAGCGTGTTAAACCTGTAGATTAAAGATTAAGTATAGAGTTTCCTAACGGATGCGGCTGCCGTTCACATGGAGGACTCCAGACGCTGCAAAGCTATTGCAGTTTTATCGATATGAAGTCGCCAGGCATTGCTTGGGTTTTGATGAACATGAGACAACGGGAGGGTTCTTTATTGCTGATCTCACAGATGAATCCAGAGATATTGACGAGAGAACAGATCACAACGGTGGTGTTCGGAGCGGAAACGGAAGTTGATGATGGTACGCAGTCTGGTGATTGTATCTTTGTGTTTGGCGGAAAAAACCTGGACCGGGTATGGAAAGCGGTTGAATTATACACAGCCGGACGCGCCCCGTATCTATTATTCACGGGTGGAGATCGATTTGGCGAGTGGGAGCAGCCCGAGGCGGTTATGATGCGGGATGAAGCCATAAAAATGGGCATTCTGCCAGAATCCATTTTTATTGAAACGATGTCCAACCATACGAAGGAAAACATTATGGCCTCCCTAACCGTGCTTGATCGGGCATTGGGGTTACAACGAATCCATCGACTCTTGCTCGTCAGTGCACCTGGACATATGCGCCGATGCCAACTGATGCTCAGGACCTTTATGCCCCCTTGGTATGAGTATGTATGGTGTCCGGACCATCGCTCTCTTGGGAGACGGGACAATTGGTGGACCGATCCAGAGGAAGAGAAGCGGGTACTGGGCGAGCTGAAAAAAGTGATCGGCGGGGTAAAGGGGCGATATTTTGTTGATGCGGATATTGAAATTTGAAAATAATCGCAAGGCAGGCTTTACAATGTGAATACAACACTGAACTGACTGTTTACCTGATGGCGAAGAGGTCAAATGCTGGTGCGTGGTACATGCCTTCCAAATTCCAACGGAGAAGGCGGAAGCATGATCGCATGCGTAGTGCAGCTTCTCGAGGAGTTGGGTCAGTACAACATTACATACAATGATCAAAGCGGCCGTTCTCCTGAACACATTACAAGGAGGACGGTTGTTTTTGTGTTGCCTAGTCTTAGGCATATCTTGTTTGAAAATCTTCTTACATACACAGATTGATCCTTCCGAGCTATTGATAATAATTAACATATAAAGTAAATTTTTTACATATAAATCAACTTACGAAATATGTAAATGAATCATAATTGAGTAAGTGAAATACATCGATCTGGATTTAAAGAATTAACAAGAAGATTTCATAAGGGAGGTGATGTCGTCTTACGCAAGTTAGGCTGAAGCTGAATGATCAATTTATTTTTTGAGGAGGGATTAATGGATGAAAAAGGGTTTATTCAGAGTGCTGGACAAATCGAGAGTGATGATGTTGCCTTTATTGGTTGTCGTGTCTATGGTGTTGAACTTTTTTCCACTTGAGGTGTCTGCAGCAGACCGGGGCGCTTGGGCACCCAATGTATCTTATGCCGTTAACGACAACGTAACGTACGATGGGAAAGCATATAAGGCTATTCAAGCTCATACCTCATTACCCGGATGGGAACCGCCCAATGTGCCTGCATTGTGGCAGTTTGTTCAAGGTGGTGGAGGTAATGATACTGCAGCCCCGACAACGCCTACGAATGTAATTGTAAGCGCAGTCACTTCTTCAAGCGTTACTTTATCCTGGCAGGCATCTACGGACAATGTAGGCGTGACAGGATATGATGTATACCAAGGCACATCCATTGCCGTTTCTGTTGCCGGTACGACAGCGACAATAACGGGTCTTTCACCGAACACGACATATTCTTTTAAGGTCATTGCTAAGGATGCTGCCGGCAACCTTTCGCCTGCCAGTGCGATCGTGAATGCAACCACTTCAGAGGGAACAGGAGGTCCCCAGCCGACGAAGCATATATTGACAGGGTACTGGCAGAACTTTGTTAATGGTGCGAGCAAGTTAAAAGTGAGAGATATACCTGATCAGTACGACATCATTGTGTTAGCGTTTGCCGAGATGGATCCTGCTAACCCTGGTGGTGTCACTTTCACTGTAGATTCTGCGCTATCCGCAGCCCTTGGCGGGTACACGAATGCCGAACTGATTGCGGATATTCAGGCCAAACGCGCTCAAGGCAAGAAGGTCATCATATCCATTGGAGGGGAATTGGGGAACATTAATTTGAATAATCCATCCCCGAATGTAACGAACTTTGTGAACAGCATGTACGGCATCATCACTCAATTTGGGCTTGATGGGATAGACATCGATCTGGAGCATGGCATGAATGTACCTAATTTAACCAATGCGATCCGCCAACTGAAGCAAAAAGTAGGAAATGATTTTGTTCTGACGATGGCTCCCCAAACGATAGACATGCAGAATCCAAATACCTCCTATATGCAGCTTTATAACAATCTGAAGGATATAACAACGGTAATTAACGTCCAGTATTATAATTCTGGATGCATGCTAGGCCGTGACGGTAAATGCTATTCCCAAGGCACGGTTGATTTCCTGACGGCACTTTCGGACTTAACGCTGCAGTGGGTATCACCTTCCCAATTGGGATTAGGAGTACCTGCTACCTCAGCAGCAGCTGGAGGCGGATATGTTTCTCCAACCGTCGTAAATAATGCCCTAAATTGTCTAGCAACCGGAAACAGCTGTGGAAGTTATAAACCGGTTGCTAAATACCCCGATATACGGGGAGCGATGACTTGGTCCATTAACTGGGATACGACCACGAATTACACGCTTGCCAAAACAGTGAAACCATTCTTGAACACGCTGCCTTAACATGAATGATATTTGTACAACTTAAGTAGATTTTTTATAAAACAAGAAAACCTCTCTTTGATATGTGGCGGTATACACCTTCATTATTAAGAGAGGTTTTTGTCTGGTTTCCTTTCTCCAACGGAGAAGGCGGAATCATGCTGTAGAAGCAAAGCGGTCCCCTTTGTCCCCTGATTTCAACCTTGTCATAGGATCTTAAGAAATCTGGGGGCAACAGGGATCTCGGAGGCATGATCTGCATACGTATTGCTGTATTCTGAATCGCTGTATATCTGAATCTCAAGGCTCCCATATCACCGTCGGGTACGGGAGTTGGTCATAAGCACTGGCCCAGTAATAGGAGTCGGCCATGATGCGCCGTGGCAGGAAGCCGATCTCGCCTTGGGATACGGAGATGAGCTCAGACTGCGATTGGAACACGCCGTCCGCAGTTGTCGCGGCATTAACATATTTGCCTGCCATATGGGTGAACCGTCCGCTGATTTTGGCTGAAACAGGAAGACTTGTTTCCTTATCGACCATCTGCATGGTTACTCTGGCGATACCGGCAGAATAGGTGATGGTCATCTGATCAATGACCATCGGTTTCATTGTGGATGGCGCTGTTGTTGCTGAGGCACCCGCGCTGGGAGCTCCTTCATTGCCGCTGATATCGACCGCCGTGATTTTATAATAATAGGTGGTGTTCGGCAGCAGCCCGGTATCTTTATATGAAAGTCCTTTAGAGATTCCGGCGTAAGTAGCGGGCCCGATCTCAAAGTCGGCTTCGGTACCGCGGTAGATCCGATATGCATTTACTGCGGTGTTGTCCATCGCCATATTGTAAGTAATATTAATCCGTTGAAAATCAAACGTGGCCGCTGTTGCTCCACTGACTGTGCTTGGCGGTTCATGGTCAGCAGGAGGCTGCCATGCGTAGCCGCCAGGTCCCCATTCGCTTGGAAAATCAACGATCGAGGAGTAGTGATGGAGAGCAATGCCTCCAAACGCTGAATCGTTCAGAAAAGCATCATAAACCTTGTTTAACTCCTGCTCCATATAAGTTCGACCTTCTTCATGGAAGCTGATGGTTTCCGGATCCCCGCCATCGGCGATGTCCTTCGTCTCGACTCCGATCACAACCGACTTCGGTTTGCCGATCGTATTTGCATAAGCCAGCTCGTTTAGCGCTTGTGCGATAATGCCGGCGCTGCCATCGGCTTGATCGCGGTAATTCATGATCGAGATATAATCGGCCGTGTCCTGAATATGCTCAGACAGCCATTTCGTCTTTCCGTTCCATGAGATATTGCTGGCGTCAGCAGAAGTATCGTACCATCTTGGAATTGCCGCGCCGACGGACAAGGTAAGGCCCGATGCCTGTTTACGTTCCATCAGAAGCTGCAGCATATCCAGGTACTGAATCTGAACAGAAGGCTTTGCTGTTTTGAAATCCGGCAGGATATACGGTTCGGTATCCAGGTTCACGCCATCAAAGCGAGCCGTTTCGCCGGAAGCCAAATTGTAATTCAAGATTTGCTCAAATTCTCTTACGGCTTGAGTCTGATACCGACTATAGGCTCCGAAGTAAGGTGGGGAGGTGCCGCCGGCGATCAACGCTTGAACATAGAAACCTTGAGAGTGAGCCCACTCGATGAATTGTTGAACCTCACTTCGATGATCCTCCAGCATTTTTGCTCCGTCATATTGCCCTACAGCCAAATAAAGCGTTGTAATCGGACGTTGATTAAAGGTGGTTGTATCCTTCGCCATGGAAGAGAGGGTCGCTCGGGAATTTGGATTCAGTACTAGTGGGTAGGAAGCATTTTCCCAGATCCAGATCGCACGATCCTGATCCGGCAGCGGGTCCGGGTCATAGGCGTTGCTGGTCACCGTTTCAGGATTCGTCGCGGAGGGATCGTATACATCATTTATTACGTTAACGGGAGTTGAGTTGGCAAGATCCATATAGACAGCATCCGTAACCGTCGCGGGATGTTTGCCTTGGTTAGCCGGAGGCCTCCCCCCTGTTCTTGCATAGACCGTAAGGCTATAGCCTGTATTGCCGTAAGAATCGGTTGCTCTTGCCTCCAGGCTGTGAACCTGGTGAGGGGATTGACGCGAATCGAATGTATATTTATATCCGTTTTTGGCAGGGGAGACCTGCAGCCAATCGCCTCCGTTGATGCGGAGCTCAACTTGGGCTATCGGATTTTTACCCGCTGCAGATATGTGAATATCCATTTTGTTGCGCTGCAACGTATGCTCGCTTGGGCTGGTAATCTGCACTTCCGGGATATGAGCTGCAGGATTATCGATATTAAGGTGAATCCAAGGGGACCAGATACCATAACGCGTAACCGCATCATTTCCTTTAAGGACCATTTCGACGGGACCGTCCAACTGACTTGTATCCAGTTTGTAGGACCAAGATCCACTGTCATCGCCATTCGGGTCATCCATCTGAACATCCGTCACAAATGCACCGTTAACGATGAGCTGAAGTTCATACACGCCGGAGTAGGTTCCGGATAACTCAGCCACACCCGGTTGAAGCGTTTGTCCGTCCTGATGAGAATCAATAGTAATTAACGCTGCTGCCTTAACGTGGGGAGGCGGGATACAGATTGTAGAAATCAGAACTGCCGCCAGCAACAAAAGCCCGCACCTACGTAAATGTGAAAGCATTTTTGTAGTCACATCCTTGTCAGTATGATGTAAACCTAATGGACTCTACGGCAGTTACAATGGCTTGCTTATCCTGTGAGCAAACATTTTGCGTCAATATGAAGCGCTTACTTTTTAATATTACGAAAAAAATCGATTAGAACCGATGTCAGAGACGTGGCAGGTTATTATTTTTGAAGGGGAGCAGGATCTACTCCATATTCGATAAGCCGATGAATGGTACCACGTACGTCAACCCGTTCAAATTTGCCGTTCTTCAAAGTTATACGTAGAGGCATGCCGTGAACGGGTCGCATCATCAGATTCGGTGTGATTTTGGCATTATGGACTAATGAAAATTGATATCGTTGAAGAAGAACAGCAAGGACAATCTTAAGTTCTTGCATGGCGAAGTGCCAGCCTATACACATATGAGGCCCTGCGCTGAATGGTAAGAATTCGTATGCGGAAGGTTTAATGGTCTCCCATCGATGCGGTTTGAATTGATTCGGACTCTCGTAAAGCTCCGGGAGACGATGGGTAATGAATTGACTAAAAAAGATATTCGTTCCCGCCGGAAGGGCATAACCATTCAACTCACAAGGCGCAGCCGTAATGCGGGTGCCGATGCTTGCTGGAGGAAGTAAACGAAGACTCTCTTTAACCACATGGTCCAGCAGGGAGAGTCGGCTCAGTTCCTCCCGAGTCGGATGGTTTCCACTCATCACGGCGTTTAATTCCTCCATTACGTTCGCATAAATGTCCGGGTGCTGTATCAGCAGAAAAAATGTCCAAGTCAACGCATTTGCAGTGGTTTCATGACCAGCTGTATAGATTGAGAATGCATGCCCGACTAATTCCTCATCCGATAATGCAAAATCATCCTCATCATGTCCTCTAATTAGTGCGGCTAGCACATCCGTTGCATCTGACTCCTGCCGCTTCTCATGGATCATGGACCGAATTTGAGTATTAAGCTGTTGTGCAATACGAAGAGATCGACGATATGGTGTGAAGGGAAGATTAATGGGAGCGAGGGTGGTAAGCAAAAAAGACTTCGTAAACCGATTGATCAGCATCCCCATGGAGTCCATCATTTCAGTATGATGAACACCGAATAATGTCTTAAGGGCGATGCGCTGCGTTAACTTTTTCATTTCGGTGTTGATGTCAATCCGGGTACGTCCTCTCCATTCGTCTGCCAATAGTTCCGTTATGGATGCCATGTCCTGACCGTATTTTTCAATTTGCCCATGCAGAAAGGCGGGCTGGATCAGGCGACGGTGCTGTTTGTGCTTTTCGCCGCTCATCAATAGAAGATTATGATAGAATAAATCCCCCATTACGGTGTCTTTGGGTATTTTGACAAGAGCCGTGCTCATCTCGAAAAAGTTCGGATTGGATAGGATTTGACGGTTCAGATCGGGTCCAAACGCAAAGACAGATGAAGGCTTGTGGCTTTTCCCCAGGGCAGCGAGCTTACCATACTGTTCAAATAATGTTTGCTGAAATGCGAACGGACTGCGGATGAAATGAAACATATTGATCCTCCAGCCAAGGGCGGAGTCGGGTCCAGGAATACGAATACGGTTCATAATCACACTTCCTTTGTATGATTTGTAATAAAATCACTCATATATTTCATAATATTCCTTCAAGAATAAATGATCAAGATATTTTTGAAATATATGAATTGCATTATTACAAAACATTCCGTATAGTTTTATCCGAGAGGTGAGTATATGAACGGTTATCAACTCCGCACAGTGAAGAAAAAAGAACAGATTATGAAGGCAACTTTCGATTTGATCAGGAAATACGGAGCTGAAAAGACAAGCATTGCAGAAATCTCCAAACACGCCCGCGTGTCCCCCGTCTCCATATATAATTATTTTGGCAGCAAGGAAGAGCTTATCCGGATGACGTATATCGATTATATGAGTAATATCATGAACGAGTATGAGCAGCTGCTCGATAAGCCCATCCCTTTTCAGGAGAAATTGGAGTTGTTGCTGAGGGGACGAATGAATAGCATGGATCAGATTAACTCGGATTTTATTCAAATCAGCAATGAACCGTCTGTTCAAGAGTATATCGAGGCATTTTACAAGGAGAGAACGATTCCCTTTTTTGTGAAATTGATTGAGCAAGGCAAGCAGGAGGGTTTTATTGATCCAGAAATTTCGATAGATGCGGCATTGTTTTATATTCAAGTGTTTAAGGAGGCGCTGGCACGACCGGGATTCATTACACAAGCGAGCCCTACCATGCTTCGTGATATCGATCGCTTGTTTTATTATGGATTGATAGGGAAAGCGGAGCACTCTGGGACAGAGAGAGGCTAATGAGTTGATGATATAAGCGTTAAGGCAGAACAACCTTTGGTGCAGACCAAAGGTTGTTCTGATTTGCATACAAAGTCACTAGCCAGCAACTGTTTTGACCCGCATTTCCGTCTTGAGACCGAGAGCAACTCTGTACCTGAGACGGTGTGAACTTGTGCAGATCTTCTTTATGATGAAATTAACGGATGATTACTGGAGAATCATGGAATGACATTTTCAAACTAAAAAATAGTGAGGTGTTCCATCTGCTGCGAAAATTACTTAAAACCGTCATGCAAAGCTCCTGGATGATGTGGGAACGTATCTTCAGCTTCATTTCCAGGTTCCGCAGCTCGCATATCTCGCGATTTGGCATATGCACAGTCATGATTAAGAAGCATCGAGGAGAGCGCATCGTCTGCGAGGACTCAACGGTCATTCAGAATGGAGATTTGGTAGGCGAGCTGCATTTGGACAATGAAACGATTCTCAAATTAATCCGATCGGAAGGGCCGGATCGTGCGGCTTTGAAAATAGCAAGACTTGCAAGAAAGTCCATGCTGCAGATTAGCCGTGCATATGAAGATCGGTCCGAGTTCAGCGAGGTCAGCGCATTGGTTGGGATTACTTTGCTGCACCGTGGATTAACGCACGGTCTTGGTTTTGAGCATCAAGCGATGAAACCGGACTTGTTCCAGAAGCTGACCACGTCCTATCTGCGAATGCTGTTATCCGTGATGCACCCGGATGGCAAGAACCGGATTGATCGAAGAACGGAATTACTCGTTCCCATGATGTTAATACATACCCGCTCATCGTTGATGAAGCGATTTTCAATGGCGGATAAGCGGCCTTTACATGAAGAGGGGCATGCCATCTTGGTATCGGCTGCGGTTGAAGCTTGAGTGAAAGTGGCGTTGCCACGTACATAAGGTAAACCTGTTAATTGCAGCTGAGTGGGAGTTCTAATAGAAATGAGGAGAGCAACAGATGGAAGAATGGTATAAACTTGACCACGCCGGGAAGCTGTTTCCCGCCGTTGCAGGAAGGGAGAACTCATCAACCTACCGGTTGTCCATGATGCTGACAAGTGATGTGGAGCCATCGGTGTTGCAGCAGGCGCTCGATAGCGTAATGAAGAGATTCCCGCTATTAAACGTCGAGCTTAGAAATGGCCTGTTCTGGAAATTTCTGCGGGAGAAGGAGACGCGTTTGATGGTGGAACCGGAATCCACCTATCCTTGTGCACCTGCAGCTCTCTCGACTGAGGGCGGAAGCTTGGTGAGGGTTTTATATCATGGCAACAAGATTAGCGTGGAGATTTTTCATGCGCTAACAGACGGGGGTGGGGCACTGGAGTTTCTCAAAACCTTGGTGTTCCAGTATTTATATCTGCTCGGCGAAAACGTAGAGGACAAGGAAGGTCTGATTTTGCCGCCAGCTTCATTTGCTCGCTATGCCGAGGCACAAGACAGCTTTAAAGCTCATTATACATCGGCCACGGCCGATTCCAGAATGCCGGAGGCCCTGCAAATTCCCGGTACCCGATTCTCGCCGTATGGACACAACGTCATCCACGGCATGATTCACGCCTCGCGGCTGAATGGGGCGGCCAAGCAGAAGGGAGTAACGCTCACCGCTTACCTGACAGCGATTTTGATTATGGCGGTTTATGAGACGACGTTGCCCTTCAACAACGATAACCGGCCGATTGTGATCAGCATGCCGGTGAACCTGCGTAAAATATTTCCTTCGAGCAGCCTGCGCAACTTTTTTGCGGTCATTAACATTGGCGTACAGATGAAGGAAGGCATGACATTGGATGAGGTACAAGGTATCGTGCATGCACAGATGAAAGAGAAAACGACGAAGTCTAATCTAACCCAAGCGATGGCCGGCAGCATGAAATACGAGAAAAACCTGATATCCCGATTCACGCCGCTGAAATTGAAGGATCTGGCGATTCGTTATGGGTTCGACCATTACGGTGAAGAAGCCAAAACGCTTACGCTTACCAATCTGGGCCGAGTCGATATCCCAGCGAGTATGGCTGCGCATATCGAATCAATGGAAACCACGATGTATCCTACGGCCAAGAGTCCAATGAACTGTGCCGTCAGTTCGATCAATGACCAGCTTACCATCACCTTTGCCAGGAATATCGTCGAGAGTGATGTGATCAGGCACTTTTTTCGCCAGCTTGCCAGCCTAAGCGGGTTGGATATAAGGATTGTCAGCAATGATTGGGGGATGGGCGCATGAGATGCGAGAGCTGTGGGGTATCCGTAGACCCGGCGCACGCAGCATGTCCCTTATGCCGGAGAAATTTACATGGTAAGGGCGATGCACCATCAACAGGGAATTCCTGGTACCCCATCTATGAGGCTGTAGAGGAGCAGCGTGCGAGCAGTCTGTTATCCAAGTGGCTTACTTTCATTGCAGTGTCTGTCATCGGTTTATCTTTACTTATAAATATTCTGGGAGATCACGAAGTATGGTGGAGTCTGTACCTCATGCCCTGCGTGCTCTATGCATGGCTGTTCATCAGACATACCTTGATGTCCAAGTCGCACCTCGGCGGCAAAATCGTCGTACAGCTGCTCGGGCTGTCCGGCATGCTGCTATGGCTTAACGTGGCAGCGGGTACGAATTACTGGTCGACCGGTTACGTCATTCCGTTCCTGATGATGGCGGCAACCCTTCTGATTACCGTTATATGCTGCACCAGAAAAATGCGCTGGCGTGAGTTCGCAGGTTACTTGTTAACCCTGATCTTGCTTGGGTTTGTGCCCTTATTACTATATGCCGTCGGCATGTCGCACATATTATGGACAGCCGTTGCGACGGCCGTATATGCCTTATTAACGTTCGGCGGGATGTGTCTGATTGCAGATAAGGGATTCCGAAAGGATATGAAGCGCAGATTACATTTTTGACAGGAGGAGAACATGATGTACTCCATTACGATTAGAAGAATGGCAGATTATGAACGAGACGTTCGCGAGGAAGTGGCGGAAGTGTTTGTTGATGGGTATTATAACGAACTGTCCTATTTCACCGAGGATCGAAGCACGTTAAAGAAAGCCTTCCGGAGTCTGTTCAGTCCTGAGGTGTTTTATGTGGCTGAGGTCCAGGGCGTCATTATCGGGATTTTAGCCTGTTCCCATCATAGGCAGCGGGCCATGCCGGTCGAGTTAGCTCCGCTTCAGGAGGCTTTTGGAGACAAGACAGGGGAGCTTGCATATAACGTCATGAAGAACGAATTTAACCCGGCACTGCCTTATGATGAGGAAACGGGTTATATCGAATGTGTGGCAACTACTACGAAAGTACGAGGCAAAGGCGTTTCCACCGCTTTAATAAAGCATGTCAAAGAGGAGCTGCCATACAAGCGTTATGTTCTGGAAGTGACCGACAGCAACCACGTCGCGCTATCGTTATATCAGAAATTAGGATTCGTGGAGATTGAACGCAAATCCGAGATAGATGCAGAGGAAAAAGGGTTCAGCGATCGTATATACATGGAATGGAGAAAGCCGGTCTTCAGGTGATATCCATATAAACGAGAGACGCTCAAACGAATAGGACGGTATGGAGTTTAACAACCTCCGCTTTAGAACGAATTGAAGCGGGAGGTTTTTTGTTGTTTTTTGAGCCTCTGCCATGATAATTTAGTATGTATTGCCAGGTTTACGGTAATCTTCTTAAGGAATCTATTGTGTGACGATTTACTGATTCAAAGTCAGATTGCGGGGTGACGCCATGTTTGAACTGCTGATTACAATGACCGAGCGGATTGGAATAATTGTGACGATTGCATTTATCGTAACCCGGTTGAGGTTCTTCCGATCGATGATAAGTCAGGACAAGCTGACGTCTGTACAACAGATTCAGGCCGTATTAGTCTTCGGGATTTTAGGGATTATCGGGACGTATACCGGAATTACGGTGAACACCGAATCCCTTGAAGTCAACAAATGGATGATGCAAGTTTCCGGAGACGAAGCGATTGCGAATTCAAGGGTTGTCGGTGTTGTTATGGCCGGATTGTTCGGAGGCTACAGAATCGGGCTTGGTGCAGGACTGATTGCAGGGCTTCACCGTTTTACATTAGGTGGGTTTACGAGTTTGGCCTGTGGGCTCGCGACCATACTTGCAGGTCTTCTGGCCAGCCTGTTTCATAAAAAGAATGAGCAGGTTCGTTTCTCAGCTGCGCTTCTAATGGGGGCATTGGCAGAGTCCCTTCAGATGCTGATCATCCTGCTTTTGTCCAGACCATTCGAACAGGCGATGTCCTTGGTCGGTTATATTGGAGTACCAATGATTGTAGCAAACGGAATCGGTTGTGCATTGTTTCTGCTCATAATCCGATCCGTATTGAATGAAGAGGAGAAGGTAGCGGCTCAGCAGGCACAAGCTTCTCTTCGGATTGCCCGCAGAACCATTGGGTATATGCGTCAGGGGATGAATGCGCAATCCGCGGAAGCGGTATGCCAGATTCTTTACGAGGAAGTCAATGCCAGTGCGATTGCGATTACGAATGATCGGATGATTCTGGCCCATGTCGGAACGGGGGATGATCATCATGCGGCAGGTCGTCCGCTGCAGACGGAAGTGACGCGCCGGGTCATTGAACAAGGGGAGCAGCTGATCGCGGATCGGGCGCATATTCAGTGCCAGAAGCCGGATTGTCCGCTGGGAGCCGCTGTCATCGGACCTTTGAAACAGGGCGGTCAGACCGTGGGCACACTAAAGTTCTATTTTCGAAGTCCGAAGGATATTACCCACGTTACAACAGAATTGATGTCAGGTCTTACGATGCTGTTAAGCTACCAGTTGGAGGCTGCTCAATTGGAGGAAACCAAGGAACTTGCCAGAGAAGCTGAGATCAAGACGCTTCAAGCACAAATTCATCCGCACTTTTTGTTTAATGCATTAAACACGATACTCTCTCTAACACGGATTGATGCGGAGAAAGCAAGAAAGCTGCTGCGGAGTCTATCGGACTATATCCGCCAGAATTTGACCGCCGCAACCACCGAGAAGGCCACGCTTCAGGATGAACTGCAGCATATACGATCTTATATGAGCATTGAACAAACCAGATTCGAGGATAAGCTGCAAATTCAATATGAAGTAGAGGATTCCGCGTTGCAGGCGCTTGTACCGCCGCTGACCTTGCAGCCATTAATAGAGAACAGCATACGCCACGGTTTCAGGAACAAAACAGACGATTGTGTCATACTTATCCGCATTCAGGGTGATCCGGCTAACGGTGTATTCGTTACGATCAAGGACAATGGAACGGGGATTACGCCGGAACGGCTTCGGTTATTGGGGCGCCAAATGCTCGATTCTTCATCGGGTACGGGAATGGCTGTGTATAACGTGAACAGAAGATTGGGCTTGATGTATGGGCCCCATGCATCATTAAACATCCAAAGTGATGAAGCGGTCGGGACTGAAATTCAATTCCAGATTCCCGCAGCCGCTAACGTATAACTCTACTCATGAAGGCAGGGATTTCTTACACATGATCGAACGCATTCGAACACTCATCGTGGATGATGAACGGTACAGCCGTGAAGAACTGAACTATTTACTGAAGCAGCATCCTACACTCGAGATCGTTGGAGAAGCGGATTCCGGGGAACAGGCGGTGTTAAAGACCATGCAGTTGAAGCCGGAAGCCGTGTTTCTGGATATTGAAATGCCCTTAATGAACGGGCTTGAAACGGCTAGAGCCTTGAACGAATTGAAGCTCCCTCCAAAAATCGTATTTGCCACGGCGTACCCTCAATTCGGTGTAGAGGCCTTCAGGTTCGAAGCGCTGGACTATTTGTTAAAGCCTATAGACGAAGAAAGACTGGCGGAGACGGTAAGGCGCCTTGAGCAATCATTACGAAGGGAAGACCCGACAGCACCCGCTCATTCCAAATCATCGGGCAAGCTGTCGTTGGATGTGGATGGGGAAATTATGTTCATAGACCCGAAAGATATTATTTATATCTCACGGGAGGAGGCATACTCCAAGATCGTCACAGTCGATAAGCAATATCATGTTAAAACGCCACTCAAGGAGCTGGAAACGAAGCTTCGGCAGTATCCGTTCTTCCGGATTCATAAAAGCTATGTGGTACATCTTGATTATGTTAAAAGCCTGGTTCCTTGGTTTAACGGCGCATTCCAGCTTGAGCTGAAGGGGTGCAGCGACAAACTAGCCGTAAGCCGTAATTATGCCAAGGCATTTCGAGAGGCTTTGGAGCTTTAATGAAACGTGGATGTGTTAAGGATGGAACGCTCATGTTGTGAATGAAGACTGCATGAGAGCCCTTTAATGTGCATAATAACCTTAAATTTGAACATCTTAATGCGTCTAGACGACATGTTATTTCAAAATCGCCCTCTGATCTCGATAATTTCTTATAATCAATGTAAGCGATTTCAGTAAAAGGGGGCGAAGGCATGTATACCTTCATCATATCGATCATTCTGCTGGTTATTGGATATTTCACTTATGGAAAATACATTGAAAAAATGTTCGGAGTTAAAGAAGAACGGGCAACACCTGCTTATGTCAATCAGGACGGCGTTGATTATCTACCCATGGGTTCGAACAAAAACTCGCTGATTCAGCTACTCAATATAGCCGGTGTGGGCCCCATCTTCGGACCCATTATGGGCGCGCTCTATGGACCGGTTGCTTTTATTTGGATTGTCCTGGGGTGTATTTTTGCCGGGGCTGTCCATGATTACCTGACAGGTATGATTTCTATCCGCAATCGAGGAGCACATCTGCCGGAGCTTGCCGGCAAGTTTCTGGGCAAAGTGATGAAGCATGTTGTGAACGCTTTCGCGATTCTGCTGCTGGTCTTGGTAGGTACCGTCTTTGTGACCTCACCGGCCAGCCTGCTTCACAATCTGATGAACGGCAAAGTCAGTTTGTGGATCATCACCCTGTTTATTTTCGGCTATTACATTCTGGCTACACTGCTGCCTATCGATAAAATCATTGGCCGCTTCTATCCGATATTCGGCGCGCTGTTACTCATAGCATCTCTTGGTGTCGGCGGGATGCTAATTGTACAGCAGGTACCGATACCGGAATTGACATTAGCCAATTTGCATCCGGATAACATGCCAATATTTCCACTGTTGTTTTTAACAATTACGTGCGGTGCTTTATCCGGATTCCATGCTACCCAGACACCGATTATTTCCCGGACTACACAGACCGAGAAGCAGGGACGTAAAATTTTCTATGGGATGATGATTGCCGAGGGGATTATTGCCATGGTATGGGCCGCAGCGGCGATGAGTTTGTTCCAGGGGTCCAACGGCTTGAACGAGCTTCTGGCAACCGGCGGAACGGGTCTTGTCGTAAGCGAGGTTGCGAAGGTGACGTTAGGGGCCGTTATAGGCACATTGGCTGTGCTGGGCGTGATCGTGCTGCCGATTACGTCGGGGGATACCGCATTCCGGAGCGCGCGCATGATCATTGCCGATTATATCAAGCTGCCGCAATTCAGCATGAAGCGGCGCCTTGTCATTGCCATTCCTTTGTTTGTCATTTCCATTGCCTTAACGCAAATTGATTTCAACATTCTCTGGAGATATTTCTCCTGGGCCAATCAGGCCACCGCAGTGATTGCCCTGTTTGTCGGTGCGATGTACCTGTTCATTGCCCGAAAAAATTACTGGGTAGCCCTCATTCCGGGTGCTTTCATGCTCTACACAACGACAGTGTATATTCTGAATGCGCAGATCGGGTTCAGGCAGTCCATGAATGTTTCATATATCGTGGGTGCTGTCATCAGTGTTATCTTGGTTATCGTATTTTTTAAAGCGGCCCAAAAAGCGCGCGCAGCCGAAATGCCGCTTGAGGTTGATATCTCGGATTATCATAAAGTCGCATAACCAAATCATCGAGCATGCTTCCATAAATCAAAACCGTCTTTGGAGATTATCCTTGGACGGTTTCTTTTATTCTCAATGAAATAGCCATGTAGGGGCATACCCAACGGATCGGATATTTGTATAAATAATCGACAGGCTGTCACACATATGATGAAGGAGTGAAGGGTTCATGTCTAGGGATGATAGGGAGGTGGCATGACTTGCTGTCGATGTTGCTCTTTATATTTGCCGTCGGTGCCGCGGTAGCGAGTGTCGACACCACCTGTGGGCTGAATGTGTTAGGCAGTCTGGAGGGTACGAAGGTCAGTAAATCCAAATATGCGCTGGTGTACATCGTGTCTTGTACCCTGGGCGGCGCTATGACCGGACTGGCGATCGGATTCATCAATTTTTTGCTGAAATTAACCCCTGTTGGTTTATATCAAAACTCTATTATTGTGGTGCTGTTTGCGATACTCCTGGGCTTGGAGCTCATTCATAAAACGGGGATTCTTCCATCCGGCAATTTCATCGTTCCCTCCGAATGGATCAAGCATGCAGGGTACCGTTCGGCGGCATTATGGGGCCAGATTCTGGGCTTGGGTTTCATCACATTGCAGGTGGGCGTCCTCTTTCACGCTTATATCCTGCTCTCCTTATTCGCGGCTCCATGGTGGCTTAGCTTGCTGGCAGGGGCAACGTTTGGAGTCGTTCGCGGCACCGTGTTCAGTCTCCCGCTGATCCGATCCATCGTGTACCGTATGCTTGAAAAAAGGGTGCGCAACCTCACGCTGCTCTCGGCCGTGCGGCAAACGGTCTCCATGCTGCTGATCATCGGTTCCATCATCTGGATCATCAGCTACTGAAGAGAAAGGAGCATATGGGGCCCATGTACGATTTGCTCGCAATATCCGTTACGCTGCCCATGCTGTTGTCCGTGGTGAGCTTTGGCTGGAGCCGTGCATTCGGTGATCCGGATCGGTTCCCTGGAAGTGCCCAATTGCATGCTCTGCTCATCCTCCTGCAGGTCTTGTCAGTGACCATGGTATATGGTTTTCCATCGCGGTACAGTTTCCTGGGCATCTCTTTTCTTTATTTTGTTCAGGGTGTGGGCGTCGCTTATTTCATCCGAAAAAAAGGGAGGGTGGACTGCGGCTGTCTCGGGCCTCAGATCAGCTCCAAGCTTGGATTTCCATTAATTGGATTCAATCTGGCGATGGGACTTATGGGGTTGGCCTACAGCCATCCTGTCTGGTTTGCGCATCGTCACTCTTTTGATGTAACCGGCCTGCTTATGGAGGGGATGCTGCTGCTGCTATCGCTCTTTATCATCATAGGGGTCCCGGATGCCCTGCATACGATCCGAATATACCGCGAGATTGCCGCAACTCATATTTCCAAAATAAAAAGGTTGTAAGGGGGCTGCGATGAACACGTTCTTCTGGATCTCATATGCCATACTGTGGATTCTGGTTGTACCGTTGGTCATTCTGAACCTGGTCCTGTTTCGGCAGTTGGGGATTATGGTGATGGGTAGCGCGAGAGGCGTGAATCAGTCCGGCATTCCGGTCGGCCATAAAATCCCCGGGGCCACAACGACAACCCTGCGGGGGGCCGAGTGGTCCACAAGCGAGCTGATTGGCACACCTTCCATCATGCTGTTTGGATCGCCGACGTGTAAAGAATGCGCTGATATTTTGCCGGATTTTAAGCGGATCACCAGGATGAATAACGTGAGACCCATCCTTTTGCTATTCTCGTCCGTGGATTTGGCATCGGAGTATGTCCGAAAAATAGGTTATGACGATGAGGTGCTGATCGTAAGTTCGGAGTTTGCGAATCATCTCGATGTGCAGGTCACCCCTTATGCCTACGCGGTGGATATGGACGGTGTCATCAGGCATAAAGGATTGGTCAACAGTCGGGAACAGCTTGAAGCGTACGCGAAAGCATCAAGGGCTTCTTAAGATGAGGTGAGAGTATGTGGCGGAAGCCGGAGAACAAGGACGAAGAGACGCAGGTGATGATCAGCCGGGTTACCCGGAAGATGAATCGGAAGTCGCTGCTGAATAAATTTGCGCAAAAAACGGCCGAGACGCTTGCCAAAGTATTAGTCCGTCCCGATGATAACGATATCGTCAAAATTTCGTTTGCTGCGGGGCCCTGCCGGCCTCCGCATGGACAATATTGCTCAGGCTGCGGCGCAGATGCCTCCTGTCCGTCGGATTATATTATTTGCACCCCCAAGACGGTGATCGACGATTGTAAAGGTTTATGCCCTTATCCTTCCGGCTGGTGGTATACGAGTGATCCTGCGGGACAACGGGCCAAGTGTCAGGATTGCATCTCGCGTTATGTACATCCGTATGTCGGAAGGAATTGGTGCTATCAGGGAGCACGGGTCTATGGGCGGTATGTAATCTGTGCATGCAGGTCAACGGAGTTGTATTGATAGAAAAGAGGGAAGTGATTCAAGCCATTCATGGTGAAATCACTGCCTCCAACACATGATCGAGTCCGTTCCGGGCAGCCGGCAGGTTGCCCCATAGCGAGAGCTGCATCAAGGCTTTCGCGGCTTGCTCCTTCGGTTGTACAAGCTGTTCACATGGATATCGAATGTGACAAAATTCATTTCGGTGGTTTTGCACATCGTTCATACTGGGGTTCCAAAGACTGTGCATGGGAGGAGGGAGCATGTTGTCCAGAATAAGACGCGGAGATATGATCCTGTTTGCCTTGATCCTGATCCTTGGCTCCTTCACGGGACTGCAGTGGTGGAAGCATAGCCATGTAGATTTCCAGCAGGGAGAACTCAAGGCTTTGATTACGGTGAACGGCAAAGAATACGAGACTGTCCCGCTGACCGGGGACGAACGTATCATTGATATTAAAACCAAGTTTGGACACAACACACTGAAAGTGTATGACTACGGGATCCAGATGATATACTCGGATGCTCCGAAGCGAATTGCACTGGATATGGGATTTATCTCGGAACCCTATCAGCAGATCATCTGCGTACCGACTAGAGTCGTGGTTGAGGTGTTAGTTCCCGAACATGAACAGCGTGAGACGGAACTGGATGCCGTGGTAGGCTAAGATCAAGGTACAAGAGCGTATGACTACCATAAATTTTACTGAGAACCGGGGGTTAATGCCGGTTCTTTTCGTTATGTAGGACAATGGTGTGAATGTAAGGTTAGCGTAACTTTTTAGCTGAAAGAATAGTTATAATTAGAGAGGAAACGAAGTCAGATAACCGATAACCATCATTTTCCGATGAATAGATCCGAAGGAGGCTGTTACATGCTTTCCATTGTGAAGGGACCATACCTGCAAAACCCGACCGGGCACAGCATGACCGTGATGTGGGAAACGTCGCTCCCTGCAACTTCCAGGGTGGACGTCTTGCATGCTGAGAGAATACATAGCGGACATCAAGGAAACTACAAGCAGCCAGTTCACCTATTCGGTACTTTTGCCGATGGGTCTCCAACACGGATACACCAAATCAACGTGGAGGGCCTCGAGCCCGGAACCACTTATTATTACAAGGTCTACTCCCAGCATGAATCGGATGAGATTGAGTCTGACTTTTATATGTTGAAGACGGCAGCAGGACAAGGTGAGCCATTCTCTTTTACGGTGACCAGTGAAACCGGAGGTTATAGCGGGTTCGATTCGTCGGGAGGACGTATTAATAGTAGAATTTTCAGCCGAATGAAGCAGTATCGACCCGATATCGCTTTGTTTGTAGGAGATGTCGTCCATGACGGAAAGAACGCTGAGGATTGGGACAAGTATTTCTTTGGACCAGGGCGTGATTTTTTTGTGGATACACCTTTTTACAGCTGCCTGGGAAATCATGAGGACAACGCGTCATGGTATTACGATCTGTTTGCATTTCCGGAACCGAAGAATTTCTACGCATTTTATTACGGAGACGTTCACTTCATCTGCTTGGACAGCACGGATTTGATCAGAAAAGAAGATTATCCTCGCAGCTCCGGCGTGATGAGTCCGGGAAATGCGCAGTACGATTTCTTGGAACGTGAGCTCTCAACAAGTAGTGGTAGGTGGAAAGTAGTATATTTTCACTACCCGCCATATGTTTCAGGCGGATATCAAGTCGAGGATTTACGACAGCTTTCCACGGTCTTTGAACGGTATGGGGTGGATCTGGTTATCAACTCGCATACAATTGTATATGAGCGAAGCCACCCATTGACGAAAGGGACCGTGGATTATGACAATGGCATCGTGTACATCGTAGCAGGCGGCGCCGGAGCCATGCCGGGCTGGTTACTGCCCAAGAGGGAATGGCATACCTCGCAGTCCTTGGCGGTGCCTCATTTTCTGCAAGTCGTTGTAACGATGGACCGCTTGGAAGTGCGTGCCATCGATGATGAAGGGCGATTGTTTGATACGATGCGGATTCGAAAAAGCGCTGAGGGCAAGAGGGATTATACATAGAAGAGTTATGGTCGATTGGAGGTCTCCAGTCAGAGCAGCAAAGGTGGAGAGATTATGGGTATGATCGCATTGATATTGATTGTAGGCTTTTTATTCGTTGTGGTATATTTGCGGGCGATTTGGAACGTATTGCTGGACATTCGAAACGAGTTAAGAAAAGATAACGACAGAGGGGCATGATTAGATGATGAACGAGAAAAAAGACTACTCCCACGTATACTGGATCGGAGGTTCCCCATGTTCAGGCAAATCCACGATTGCCGAAATGATCACGAAAGATTACGGCTACACCTATTATCAATGTGACCTGTTCAACGAGAAGCATGTACACTCATGCAATCCGTCGGAGCATCCCACCATGTTCCGTTTGAAGGATATGAACTGGAATACATTATGGTCACGACCGGTTCAGCAGCAGATTGATGAGGAGCTGGAGTTTTATCGCGAGGAGTTTCCGATGATCGTGGATGATGTATCGGCTTTGCCGGCTTCAACCCCCATCATTGTGGAGGGAGCAGCGCTTTTACCTGAAAAAGTAGCACAGCTGGTATCCAGCCCCCATCAGGCAATATGGATCGTACCGGTTCCGGATTTCCAGAAGGAGCATTATGCGAAGCGCGCATGGATCCATGATATTCTGAATCAATGCGATGATCCCGATAACGCGTTTCAAAATTGGATGGGACGAGATATCGGTTTTGCAGCATATGTGGCCAAGGACGCCATGAATCGGGGGTTCAAGGTTATATTCGTGGACGGAAGCAAAAGCATTCAGGAGAACTACGAAGAGGTTAAGCGGCATTTTAATCTATGAAAATATTAGGGAAATAAAATGAAGAAACTCAAAATTACAATTTTGATTTTATTGGTGTTCGTGCTTGCCGATTGACTCCAGAGGGGGAAGCCCCTGGAATTACCCGCTCGGAGCTAAAACATTAATTTCCCAGGGACGGATAGGTTATTGTCTAGATTTTAGTTAAAGTAGTTCAAGGGGGGCGTCGCATGACCATAACGATACAAACTTCTCGTCTGCAATTGAAGACGATTGATCGGGATCGGGCAGCGGATGTGGTGGATTTTATCGTTAAGAACGATGAGCATTGGAAGGTATGGGAGCCAGCTAGAGAAGCTGAGTTCTATACTTTCGATAAGCAGGCGGAGATTCTGGAAGCGGAGAGCCGAAGCATAGCAGACGGAACTCTGTTTAAAGTGTGGCTGCATAAAGATGATGAAATTATCGGTTCGATTGCGATCAGCAATATCGTTCGGGGCGTCTTTCAATCGGCCCATGTGGGATACAAGCTGGCAAAGGCTCATACGGGGCAAGGGTATATGACCGAAGCGCTAAGGGCCGTGGTCGACTATTGCTTTGATACGATGGGGCTGCACCGGCTGGAAGCTAACATTATGCCAAGAAACATAGTTTCGTTGAATGTAGTGAGAAGATTAGGCTTCTACGAAGAAGGACTGGCCATCAAATATTTGAAGATTAACGGCGTCTGGGAAGACCACCTACATATGGTAATCCGCAATGAACGCATGGAATAACGCATGAGAATGACCTGAGATGGGAGCTTTTGGCTGCCGAATTGAACACGTTATTGATCATCGGTAAATCATGTGCGTGGAGGTTAAGGTGAAAAGAAAATATGCTGACAGGCTGGATTGGCGAAGAGTTATAAGCAGAGATTTCAAATGTGTATTGATTGAGGAACAGGATTTCAAGGGATATGTTACTTTACTTAGCCTCCATCAGGTAGAGCGCAAGTTATTTGTTCAATATCAAGACAAAGAATTGTGCCTCGCAGCTGAAGGATACTTTTGGCTTCAGCAGTTTCCATTAGATTCCAATTTCTGTGTGACTACGATGTTGAACCAAAACCGTGAAGTGATCCAAAGGTATATCGATATTTCTAGGGTGAATGGAGTTAGTGACGAAGGGATCCCTTATTGGGATGATCTCTATCTGGATGTTATTGTGCTTCCAGACGGAAGCCTCTTCATTCAAGATGAAGATGAGCTAGAGGAAGCCTTACGCCAAGGGCATATTGAGTTTCAAGATTACAAGCTGGCTAAAGAAACGGCGGCAAAGATCATTTTGGAAGTCTCGTCTGGAGAAAACAAGGTGATCAACAATAGTATGAGGCACTTTTGGCAATTGATCAACCTCTAACCATCCACATCCCTGACGATCATGCTTGGAAACCTGTCCGGTTAACCGATGAACAAAAGGATGAGGTTAAAGCCGATGTTATGAAACACACCAAAGATCTGTGAGACTATTGTAATTGAAGCTACAAGGAGGTCTAACATGCTTCAAGTAGAAGTCAGGCGACCAAATCGCGGCGATATAAAAGCTATGGAGCATTTTTTCAGGTTCGTAATTACCGATACTTTTGCCAAAGAAGGCTTGGTAGATTTACTGGAGGATATTGAACAGGAGATTGACAGCAAAAATAGGTACCTGAACGCAGATTTTGAAACGAACGGAGAGCAAAGATATTTTCTCATCGGACTGCTAGATAACAGCATTGTGAGCTGCATCGAGTATGGACCATCTAATGCATTGATCCGGGAAGCTACCGATGGGAGATTGCGTGATGTGGTTGAAATCGGAACGGTATTTGTTCATCCGGATTGCCAACAGCAAGGGATCGGAAATCTAATGTTAAATATCATGTATCTTACGCTTCTCAATAAAGGATTGACGGAATTTTGTTTGGATAGCGGATACTCTCGTGCACAGAAGATATGGAAGAAGAAGCTGGGTAAACCCGATTATGTCCTACAGGACCATTGGGGGAGTGGAGTTGACCATATGATATGGAAACGAAGACTCGCAGATGTTCCAGTTATATTCAGTTTATAAGGCGCTTATTTCCACTAACGAAACCGGGTGAACGGTCTGGTTCAGAGTAAGGAATAATACATTTTATTTATTGAATAAAAATGCATATTAACGTATATTTATTCCTAACATATTTGTAGGAGTGATTTACGTGCATAAGAGAATCGAGGAGTTTACCTTAAACGCTTGGCCAGCGCTCCAAACCTTGACACAACAGGGATGGTTGTTACGATTTGCAGACGGCTATACCAAGAGATCCAACTCAATTCAAGCTCTCTATACGGAGTCTTCGATCGACCTTAATAGCCAGATTGAACAATGTGAGCGTTTATATGTTAAGGCCGGACTTGACGTCGTATTTAAAATCACACCATTCAATCCGCAGGAACTCGATCCTATTTTAGAATCCAGGGGTTATACCCTATTGGATCCTACCAGTCTTCGAGTATTGGCTCACCTGGATGATATGGAGTCGCCATCCCATAAGGAAGTTCAGATCGAAGACAAGCTGACCGATGAATGGCTGGATGTGCTTGCGGACTTAACCGGAATATCTGAGAAGAACAAGGCTGTAAAAAGAAAGCTGTTTAACTATTCCGTGATACAATATGGATTCTTCATCCTATATGATCGTACTGAACCTGTAGCATGCGGAATTGGTGCATTGGAGCAGGGTTATGTAGGAATATATGATTTGGTTACCGCTCCGGCCTGTCGAAATCGTGGGTACGGCAAACAGTTAATGTTACATATTCTGCATTGGGCCAAGAAACATGGAGCTACAAGCAGCTATTTACAGGTGGTACAGAATAATTTTGCCGCAAGCCGATTGTACGATCGTCTTCAGTACAAAGAGATCTATTCCTATTGGTACAGGTACAAGCATATCGAAGGATAAGCAGATACAGCCATAATCATGGATGTTCATAAGTCTGCTGCTTACTTGAACAAAGGGTTACTCAATCTGAGGAACGGTTGTATAATCATGGAAGATGACTGAGCGGATGCCCCGACTTTAGATGATGTTATCTAAGTAGGGGTCTTTATAGCTTACGAACTCTTATTTGGCTGCAGATAAAGACATGAAGGTTACTTATTATGCGAAAAGTTGGTGTATCCATGTTTGATTTATCGTCGAAATATTATGACGTGATTTACAGCTTTAAGGATTATGAGCAGGAGGCGCAGCAGGTCCGGCAATATATTAGAAGACAGGGTAAGGATTACCGGACCGTACTCGACGTTGCCTGTGGAACCGCGGAACACGCCTTTTTCTTAAAGCAGCACTATACGATCGATGGTATCGATTTAAATCCGGAATTCGTTTCGATCGCGAAGTCGAAAAATCCGGATGGTCATTATTCGGTTGCCGACATGACCCGTTTTCGCTTGGACCGGAAATATGATGTGATCCTCTGTCTGTTCAGCTCCATCGGATACGTGAAAACGTTGGAAATGTTGGTGCAGACCCTAACGCAGTTTAAGGAGCATCTGAACGAGGAGGGTGTCATTCTGGTTGAGCCGTGGCTGACACCGGATGTCTGGACCACCGGAAGAGTGGACACGATCATGACCGAGCATCGCGGGATCCATATGAGCAGGATGTCCCATTCGGACCGCGAAGGCGATATTTCGATCATGAAAATGGAGTATTTGTTTGGAAGCGAGCATGGTATCGAGCATTATACGGAGGAGCATCGCTTGGGGCTCTTTACCGTGAAAGAGATGATCGAGGCATTCCAGGAAGCGGGCCTTCGCGTGGAGCACGATCCGGAAGGCATGATTGGAAGAGGCATGTATATTGCACAAAATGTGAAGTAAGGAGGACCTTGTATTATGTACATCCATAGGCCGCTGGCAGACGAGGATCTATCAACGATATGCAGCTTTCCTCAGACGCCGGAGGAGCTGTTTTATGTTAGTCCCAGATCGGAGTTCCCTTGGACGCCGGAGCAAGTCTTGAGTTTGCTGGAAAATCGATATGATCCCACGGTTATTGTTGAAGAATCTAGTGGGCAGGTAGTGGCTTACGCAAATTTTTATGAGGATATTGATCAATCTCTGTGGCTTGGCAATGTTATTGTTGCTCCGTCGCATAGGGGAATGGGAGCCGCACAGAAGCTGTTACAGACCATGATGGATATAGCCAAAGAGAAATATGGAATGACTCGCTTTTTTCTTAGCTGCCATAATACCAATTCCAGAGGGCTTGTTTTTTATCATAAACTTGGTTTTGAGCCCTACGATGTCCGTATTACGACGTTAGATGATCACCGGAAGATGATTACCATTCAGATGAGGCTGAATTTGGTCTGAGCTGGAAGGAATATTCAAAGCCGCTCAACTGTTGAGCCTGACGATACTTATACTCGGGCCGGTCAATTGATGCCATCGTCATGGGCCAGGGAACATATGCGAATCAATACAGGAGGCTAAATTGAACCACAAGATAAATATCGATGCTCAAGAAATACCCTTTACAATTGAATGTGAGGACATCCTACTCAGGGAATATATGGTGGAAGATGTTGATGCGATCTTTAAGATCACGCATGAACCGGAGATCAGACAGTTCCTGCCCGGTTGGGATGTACCCAGGGAACAGCGGCTTGAATGGTTAACCAACTATGAAATTGTGGAGAATCGGCAGTTCTTGCAGGCTGTTCAAAACGGCGGGGATGTGGGACAGCTTCGTCTGCGACTAGCCATGGTCTTGTAAGCAACAGACGAATGTATCGGCTGGTGCAATACAGGTCCTAAAGAGGAGCTGCCCCAGCCCAATCGAGAAATTATGTACGGAATCTCGAATCAGCATTACAATAAGGGATATACCACCCAAGCTGTAAGGGCATTAATCCAGTTTTTGTTCCAAAATACAAGCGAGCGCGAGCTGAGTGCATTAGCCGTTCTTCATAATCATGCCTCCACTAAAGTGATCCAAAAATGCGGGTTTAAGTATGTGGGCGAAATTGAGCTTGAGCAGGAGCGGCATCATCTCTATAAACTCCGAAGAGAGAGTTAAGGAGGTATTATGAAACAGCTTGCTTTGGGTGCAGGAATTTTCATTTTGGAAAGATTCGGGAATTGAATCAACAATCCAGATTGAAATAAGTAAGCCGCATGTAAGGAGGGCAACCGTGCGTTACAACGTTATTTTATTTGATGCAGATGAAACCTTATACGACTATGCCAAGTCGGAGGCTTTTGCGTTATCCGGCGTATTTGGCGAAATTGGTCAGGAGTGCACGGATGCCATCGTAGACAGCTACAGACGCATTAATCAGCAGTTGTGGAGTGATTTTGAGCAGGGGAAGGTTACACAGCGTGAATTGCGTACAGCCAGATTTGAGCGTCTGTTGGCAGAACACGGCATTACGTGCGCCTTGGATGCCGATGCCTTTAGCGATGTTTACATAAAATATTTAGGGCAAGGCTCCTTCCTAATGGAAGGGGCGGAAGAGCTGTGCAGACAACTGACCGAGCGCGGTCAACGGATGGCGATCATTACGAACGGAATTAAGCAGGTGCAGTATATCCGAATTAGCCGGTCGCCGTTATGCGATTCCTTTGAATGCATCATTGTTTCAGAGGATGCAGGGTCCCAAAAGCCTCACGAAGGCATATTCGATTATGCCTTCGATAAGTTGAACCATCCCGACAAGAGCGAGGTTCTTATTGTTGGTGATTCATTAACTTCCGATATACAAGGAGGTATTCGTTACGGGATCGACACCTGCTGGTATAACCCGCTGCGCAAGGCAAACCCGACAGCCATTCAACCTAAATATGAGATTCATTCCCTTATGGAGCTGCACGATATCATTTCATTTGAGTGATATCTTTGAATTATTGGATGAAGTATTATAGGCAAGGAAATATGGTCCATAATTGAATTGAATTATAACGCTAAGGGATTCTCGTAGGTTCCACTTAAACAGGGAGGAAGGTGCTGGGGGTGGTTCAATGTCCATGGTGCGCACACGAGGTAACTTTGAGTGATAATATGTGTCCGGAATGCAAGCATGAGGTACTGCCTGAGCATCTGATCTCAGAGACGAATGAACAAACGGCTGAGCATTATGATTCAACAGTGGAAATGGACTACCTAAGCATTGAAGAATTAATGGCTAGCAAATTCAATTGCCGCCGCTGTGGCCACCTTGAATGCATGACGCAGGAAGTCAGCATGAGCGGCACCGGTGTGAGCAAAATTTTCGATATCGATTATCATCATTATCTTTTTGTATCCTGCACCCGCTGCGGCTTCGTCGAAGTATTCAATCCCGATGTCCTCAGAGGCCATAAATCCGGAGTGCTGGGAACGGTACTCGATATAATCTGGCGTTAACTAAAAACATTTCATCAAAGGAGTTTGAACATGATACAGGCATTTATTTTTGACATGGATGGGGTCATTATTGACAGTGAACCGCTTCACTTTGAAGTCGATATTCAGGTGATGAACTACTACGGATCGGCGATAACCCATGAACAGCTGGAGCAGTATGTAGGTATGACCAATCCGGAGATGTGGGCAGCCATTAAGGATGAACATCAGCTTACCCAATCCGTTTCGGAAATCATTGAATACCAATTGTCCAATAAAATTGAAATGCTTACTTCCCGGAAAATGGAGCCTATTGATGGCATACGGGAGCTCCTTGCGGAGCTTAAAGCACGTAATATACCGGCGGCTATAGCATCTTCATCGCCACCTGTATTTATTTCAGCCGTTTTGCGTAAGTTTGATCTCCTGGATCATTTTCAATGCGTTGTGAGCGGTGAAGAAGTGGAGAAGGGAAAACCGGCGCCGGATGTATATCTGAAGGCGGCTGAATTGCTCGGTGTGGATCCGGAGCATTGCATGGTGCTTGAGGATGCAAGGCACGGCGTTGCTGCAGCGAAGGCGGCTGGCATGAAATGCATCGGCTTCGTGAACCCGAATTCGGGGAATCAGGACTTATCGCAGGCCGATCATGTGGTGAACTCGGTCCGAGAAGTCCCGCAAATTTGTCAATTTGAATAGCACATGGTCTTAGAACTTGGCAGCCTGGCCGCGCATTGCGGCTAAGCTGTTTTTTTTGTTTTTGGTCCAAATGGTTATAAACTCAACTTATTGATCATAAAACTCGTTTATACTATATCTACTATATTATATCTACTATTAGTATCTAGACCTAAGTCTAGGTTCATTATCGTCTGAAGACGGAAGTCATCCTTTCCCAATCATGATATCCTTTCATTAACATGATTTCGGAGAGGAATGTGAACGGATGAATTTGATTTTAAATGTAACCAACGATATCGCACAGCATACGGGCTGCCAAGTAGGAAGCCTAGCAGAGGAGACAAGGCCAGATGGATTTTTTACGTAATTTAGGCGATATCGGATTATTTATTCATGCTATGATCGATGCGATTATTTTTCCGATTCCGGCTCTTTTCTCGCAATTGTCTTTAAGTGCATTGAGTCCAGACCGTGCGATCTGGCTTGCCACGATCGGATTTGTCGGCTGCCTGATCGGAACGCCGATTGGTTATGGAATCGGCAAGGTTTCCGGAAATTTGGTTTTAACCAAGATCATGAAGAAAAAATGGTACGATTCGGCCACCACATTGTTCACCAAGCATGGAGAAGCCGCTATTCTTGTCGGTGCGTTTACGCCGATTCCGTTCAAAATCTTCACCATCCTCTCCGGTTGTATGAGTTATCCTTTATGGAAACTACTCAGTTACGCAGCCCTCGGGCGTGCCGTGAAGTTCTATACCGTAGGTATCCTGTTCTACGTGTACGGGCGTGCTGCAGAGCATATGGTGGACGGTGTACTTACGATCATTCTACTGTCTGTAGGTGCTCTGATAGGAGGGATCTGGCTGACAGTGCGTCTTATCAAGAACCGCAAGAAGAAACGTGCGGAAGTCCCTGTTGTGCAGGGTCCGCCAGAATCGACGGATGTAACGGCAGGTGAAGAGTAATGATAGAACGATTGCGGAGATTCGATCATCGGGTATTCGTCTGGTGTAACCAGACCATCAGCAACAGAGCTTTTGATCGGTTGTTCGGAGGTATCACCCATCTCGGTGGAGCCACCTTCACGATCCTGAGTGCACTGCTCATCGCCTGGGCAGCATTTGAAGCATGGGACATAACGGCATATCAGAGTGCCATTGCCTTAACCGTTAGCCATCTGATTGTTGTCCTCATCAAGAAGATCGTCAGAAGAGATCGCCCATTCCGGGTTCTGGAGCAGGTGAAGATTGGAAATTTCCCATTGAAGGACTATTCATTCCCGTCAGGACATACCACAGCGATCTTTGCCGTGATTACACCACTGCTCTTTCTGGTATCACCGCTGCCGACGATACTGCTGCTTATCCTGGCTGTGCTGGTCGGTCTATCCCGTATTTATTGGGGATATCATTACCCGACGGATTGTCTCGCAGGCAGTCTGATTGGATTCGGTTCAGGATGGCTGGTCGTTTACCTGATGCATGTCATTGGAATCACATAACGTTAGATAAGGAGTAATATTCATGAGATCCATATATGAGCAAAAAATCATCATATTAACCGGAAGTCTGGGAGAGGGTCACAACCAGGCATCAAAGGCCATTGTGGAATCAGCAAAAAGAAACTACCCTCATCTGCGCGTTAAAGTCATTGATTATATGGAGTTAACCCATCCGCGGCTGCATGTGGCCGGTCAGTTTTTCTTTATGCAGTGGATGAAACATTTCCCATCCGTTTACGGCTATTTATTCCAAAAAACGCGCGAGGAAAACACGCTAATCCATATGCTGAAACGCTTCAGCACCTTCAGTCTTCACAAGCTCAGCACGATGCTGGAAACGGAAAATCCGGCTATCGTGGTCAGCACGTTTCCGCCGGCAGCAGCAGGGATGTCTCTGCTGAAAGGGATGGGCTTTACCAATGTACCGACGGCAACCGTCATGACGGACCATACGGATCACAGCTACTGGATACACGCTCATACGGATTATTACATGGTTGGTTCCGATGTGGTACAGATTGCGTTGGAGCGCAAAGGCGTGCCAAGCGAAAAGATATCTGTAACCGGCATCCCCGTCAATCCGCTGTATAGTCAGCCAATGGATCCCGGACGGCTTCGAGCTCATTATGACTTGCGTCCATCCGAGCAGGTTGTGTTGATCATGGGCGGCGGAGAAGGGATGATCGATAAAGAAATTATCGAGCTCTTGAAATCAAGGGCATACCCAAAGGATGTTCGGTTTATGGTCGTGTGCGGCCGTAATATGAAGTTATATCAAGCACTGCTGGAGGAGTTTGCTGGTCATCCGCAAATCACTGTTATGGGTTATGTGGATCGCATGCATGAATTGATGGCGATAGCGGACCTGATGGTGACAAAACCGGGAGGACTCACGATTTCCGAGGCGTTAACGATGGAGCGGCCGATGCTGTTAGTAAAACCCTTGCCAGGCCAAGAGCAGGATAATGCGGATTATCTGGTTGGAATAGGCGTGGCACGGCAGGCCATGGCCGGTGAATTGAAGCATCAACTGCTGACATTAATTAAGAGTCCGTCCTTGTTGCGAGAGATGAAACGACAGGCCGCCTTGAACACGCATAAAGATTCGGCTTTGCTGGTCCTGACAAGACTGATGGATATACAGCAGAATCAGCACTTTTCCCGTGAATGGTCTGAAGAGGTGAATCCGGTGCCCTACGCGGTCCTGAACAGAGAAGTTTATGTGAATGAAACGCTACAACACTACTATGACAGTTATCGGTAAGATGAAGGAGTTTTCCCCATGAATTTGTTTGAATTGGTTGAGCAGTTATTTGAACAATATGGTTATCTAGTGTTATTGATTGGGCTCCCCCTTGATTTTATTGCTCTTCCAATTCCTCCTGGAAACAGCACATTGACCTATACCGGTTTTTTAACCTATAAAGGAATTATCGATATGGTTCCTGCAATTGGATCTGCTTTTATGGGAGCGGCCATGGGGTTAACCATTACCTATATCCTGGGATACAAACTCGGGATGCCGCTTATCGAGCGATATGGAAAATGGCTGTTTATCAAGCCGTCCCTTGTAGAGAAGACGCAGGCCTATTACAACAAATATGGAAATAAGCTGCTCATTATTTGTTTTTTCATACCCGGGGTCAGGCAGTTTATCGGGTATTTTATCGGCATGATTCGGGTTCCCTATCGGACGGTGTGGCTGTATGGATATACGGGCGTGGCTGCATGGGTATTGGCTTTTTTCAGCATTGGTTTTATATTCGGCGAGCAGTGGCAGTACATTCTGAACGTGGTGGAGCATTATTTGAAAGTGATCTTCATTTGCCTGGCCAGTTCATTTGTCGTTTTGCTGGTGTGGAGTCGTATAAAACGCGAGAAGGCCAAGAAGTTAGCCAAAGTGACCAGAAATGAATAATGATAAATAAAATGAATACTTGCAAAAGATGGCCCAGCATTTTGGATGTATGGATCTGTGCTGGGTTTTTAGATTTAGGACGAGCCTGGCGGAATTTATGATATATTCTAAATAAGTCAACGGCAGCGCATACATAACGAGTTAGAAAAAATACGGGTGTAGTTAGGGGCAGACCATGAGCAAAGTCATACCTTTATTCAGAGTGTTCGATGAACCGAAGGCAAGGGAATTCTATATTCACTATCTTGGTTTTACTTTGGATTGGGAACACCGCTTTGATGAAACGGCACCGCTTTACATGCAAATATCAAAGGAATCGGTAACGATTCATTTGACGGAGCATTACGGTGACTGTTCCCCGGGAGCAGCCATTCGCGTGGAGATGGCGGGGATTGAGGGGTTTCACGAACAGCTGTTAAACCAGAACTATCCGTATTCCAGACCCGGGATAGAGATTGCGCCATGGAACAGCAAAGAGCTATGTGTCACAGATCCATTCGGCAACCGAATCACTTTCTACGAGGAGTTGGAACCCAAGTGAAGAAGCTAAACAGGATGCGATTTGAACAAGCCAGGCAATATATGCTGCACCGGGCCAGGGATCTTGAACGGTCATTGTTCCGGTATGATTTCGAGAACGGGTCGTTTACGGACGTGTTGACTGAGTTGGATAGCTATCAGAATGAGGACGGTGGATATGGTCATGGACTTGAGCCTGATCTTCGGTGCAGAGAGTCATCTGCTCTGGCAACAACCAGAGCGCTGGAGATTCTTCGCTTGAATCCAGATCATCCGGAGCGGAACGAACGGGTGATATCCGCTTTAAAGTATCTCGAGCATTCCTATGTGCCAGAACGGTCAGGGTGGGATATCATCCCTAAGGAAGCCGAGCAGTCTCCAAGGGCGATATGGTGGCAGTATGGTGCCTTCAAAGATCATTGGGGAAATCCGAATGCGGATATTATCGCCTATTTTATCGACGAGCGGGAGTTATACCCTTTGGAGTTTTTGGAATCAAGGATTGATTATGCTGTGAACTACCTGAAACAATCCAGCGATCTTCATGAAATGCATGAATTGTTTTGTTATTTGCGTTTGAACGAAAGATTGTCAACAGAACAGGCGTCCGAGATCGGAGAAACACTTGAGGTCTTCATGGATCATTGCATAAGCAGGGATCCTGGCAGCCGCGAGGGATACGGAGCAACGCCCCTCAGTATTATGGATTCGCCGGATTCGCCCTATTTTGCCAAATACCGCGAGCTTCTTCCGCTGGAACTGGATGAGCTTATAGGGAATCAAGGGGAAGATGGTGCCTGGGAGCCCAATTGGAGCTGGTACCAGTACGAAGAGGTATGGCCGTTGGCCAAGGAGGAATGGAAGGGCGTTCTGACATGGAATGCACTTCGGACGCTGCGTAATTTTGAACGGATTGAGGGAGTTTGACATCGAATCCCTGGATAAAACAGAGATGGCTCGGTTCCCATACAGCGGACGAGCCATTTTTTTAATATAGTTGTTGAAAGCATGAATCCATATAAAATCCATATCATGTCAAATATTCAAGTGAGTGTCTTGCAAGAGGAAGCAAACAAGTAAAGTCGGCGTAATCCTTCCTCGATTTCTTCGGATGACAGGTTTCCATATCCTAACACGATACCGGTTGTACGGAGGGGGCTAGAGGATGAGATTCTGTAATTCGATACAGGCTCAACACGGAACCCGTAAGAAGCCGTGTCATTCCATGGAAGAAGGGCGTAGGGCTGTGGATGGAAAATAATCTGTAGATGCATTCCCGCATCATCGCCGAGAACGGAAATATCTGCTCCGAATAAGTGCTGAAGCTGCTCCGTCATGACATTGCGCCGTTTCTTGTACATTTTCTTCATCGTATGGATATGCCGTTCCAGATACCCATCCAACATGAATTGGCTTAATGCTTTTTGAATGATGTACGGAGTATGTAAATTCAATTTATCTTTCATTTCGGCAATGGTATCGGTTAGACTCGGTGGTACAATCATAAATCCGATCCGAAGGCTGGGCGACAGCGTTTTGCTGAATGTTCCTACATAGATAACCCTTGAAGGCGACAGCGTCTGTAGAGGAGGCACAGGGATCCCTCGAAGCCGGAACTCGCTGTCATAATCATCCTCGATAGCGAAAGAGTCGGCTTCCTCCAGCATCCCTATGATCTGATGTCTCCGCTGAATGGATAATACGCTGCCGGTTGGAAACTGATGTGATGGCGTTAATAAAACCAGATGACCTGGAGCGATACTCGACAAGGCGTCGACGCGCATTCCGCTATGATCAACCTCGACCGGAACAAGATTATAGTTCATCGTCTGAAAAATATCCCGGGTAATATCGATTGTTGGGTCTTCGATATAGATGGAATGAAACTTGGAAGATAACGATTTGGCAAGGAGAAGGAACCCTTCAGTGGCACCGGACACAATCACAATTTGTTCGGGTGAGCATTGGATGCCTTTAGCCCGGAATACATAGTCGCAGATGGCAGAGCGCAGCGTCGAATCCCCTTTGATGTGACCGTAATCATGGTCTTCATATTCGGAAGATTCAGAGGCTGCTTTCAAATACTTGGCCCAGATGTGTCGTGGAAACATGTTGCGATCGGGAACGCCCGTGGCAAAATCAATGACGTGTTCATGCTGAGTGGTTGTCTGCCCCTGGAACGGCTGCTTGCTCGAAGAGGGAGCGGTACGCGGATTGGGAACGGGGATGATACCTTCCGCTACGTAGGTGCCGGAGCCTACACGCCCCTCCAGATATCCTTCAGCCGTCAGCTGCTCATATACCTCAATGACGACATTGCGCGCAATCCCCCATTCTTTTGCCAGAACGCGCGTAGGAAGCAGACGAGTTCCGGCTGTCAGTTGTCCCGATTCGATGATCCTTCGCAGCTGCTGACATATCTGACGGGTTACCGTCAGTTTAGATTCACGATCGATCTGAATGCCGTACACCGTATCCCTCCTCTAATTGGTTCCTCCAAATTCGTTATCATTGGATCTCATCAGAGACCATTCTCCTTATTATAATGATGACGAACTGATTCGAAAAGGGAGGAAATATAACAATGAAACGAATGTTAGGCAGATCGCAAATATCGGTAAGTCCGCTCGGTCTGGGCTGCTGGGCCATAGGCGGGAAATTTACATTGGACGGCTTGGCGGATGGATGGGGAGAGGTGAATGAACGCGAATCCATAGCGGGGATTCACGCTGCGTTGGAACGGGGCGTTAACTTTTTTGATACTGCAGATGTATACGGAACGGGCCATAGTGAACGGGTCCTGGGCCAAGCGTTAAAGGGAAGGCGGCAGGATGCGGTGATTGCCACCAAATTCGGTTTTACGTATGATGAGTCAACAAAGGAGGTTTTCACTCGTCACAATGTTTCAGCGGATTATGTCCGCAGCGCTTGCGAGCGATCACTTCAACGCCTGGACACTGATTATATCGATGTCTATCAAATTCATGTAGGCGGATTAAGTCTTGGCGAGGTGGAGTCGGTGATTGATACCTTGAACGGTCTTCGTCAAGATGGGCTGATCCGAACATATGGCTGGAGTACATGGGATGTGGCCAATGCCGAATGGTTTGCTCGAAAATCGGAAGCCGCGGCAATTCAACATGTGCTGAATGTTCTCAGTGACGACAAGGAGATGCTTGCCCTCTGTGAGCGTTACGGTTTAGCAAGCATCAATAATACACCTTTGGCTATGGGGCTCTTAAGCGGGAAATTTAACCATGACTCCAGGTTCAGTGATCAAGATGTAAGGGGGAGCGGTCACGATTGGGTTTCCTATTTCAAGGATGGTAAACCGGTACCATCGTTTCTGGCTAAACTTGAGGCGGTTCGAGAGATTTTAACCAGTGAAGATCGGACTTTGGTGCAAGGGGCGCTGGCATGGATTTGGGGGAGAAGCCACGTCGCGATCCCGATTCCGGGTTTTAAAACGAGGAAGCAAGTGGAGGAATTGACTGGGGCCGCTCTTTTCGGACCACTATCGGACGGTCAAATAAACGAAATTGAAGATATAATGGGCTCGTTGTAAAATGCTATTATCATTACTGTACGAATGATTCAAAAAATGATGGTCAAGGAGTGAGGGAACATGGACTTGAGATACCCGATAGGACAATTTGAATGGGAAGGGCCATCGACGCCTGAACAGAGGGAGCTCTGGATTCAAGAGATTAAGAGCCTGCCGGAGAAACTGAGGGCTGCCGTGCAGGGGCTAAGCCAGGAACAGCTGGATTTATCATATCGAGATGGAGGCTGGAGCATCCGACAGGTCGTTCACCATCTGGCCGACAGTCATATGAACAGCTATATCCGGTTCAAACTTGCTTTGACGGAAGACAACCCAACGATTAAGCCTTATGACGAGCAGAAGTGGGCAGCCCTTGAGGATTCAATGACGGCGGATGTTGATGCTTCACTCGTTTTGATTGATGGCATACACGCCAGATGGGTCGCTTTATTAAACATCATGAATACCGAGGACTATCTCAGAACGTTCTATCACCCCGAGAACCAGCGAAAAACGAGCCTGGAATACGCAACGGGCATGTACGCCTGGCACGGTAAACATCATACTGCACATATCACAACTGCAAGAGAACGCTTGAAACTGTGAGTTTTCAGATGATTCTGCTCCGTCAACTGGCGGAGTTTTTGTTTGCCATCATGTCGTGATATCTAACTTGATTGTCGCAATTTTACACTGTGAATCGGGCGGTTCGTGTGATAGATTAATGGCATGATGTCTTAATATTAGATACTGAGGTGACGAGAATGATTAGAATCGGAAAAATTAGTTATTGGCATGTACACGCGTGGGATTATACGAAACAAGCGCAGGAGCATCCGGATGCTCAAATCGTAGCGGTATGGGATGAGAACCCGGGGCGCGGAAGAGAAGCTGCAGAGAAGCAAGGCGTACCTTTTTATGAGTCCCTGGACGACATGCTGCAAAGTGACGATATCGATGCCGTGATCGTGGATGCTCCGACATCCATGCACAGAGAAGTCATGTTGAAAGCTGCGGCGGCAGGCAAACACATATTCACGGAAAAAGTAATTGCGGCCACCCTGCAAGAGGTCAACGATATCATCAATGCCGTGAATGAGCACCAGGTCAAATTAACGGTATCGCTACCGCGGCTGAATGACGGCTATACCTTGGCGATCCGCGAGGTATTGCAGCAAGAGCTGCTTGGCACCGTAACACTCGTTCGTGTACGCTTGTCTCATAATGGCGCGACTGCCGGTTGGCTGCCTGAGCATTTCTACAGCCTGGAGGAGTGCCGTGGAGGCGCATTAATCGATCTGGGATGCCATCCGATGTATTTGACACGCTTGTTCCTCGGTGAAGAAGCGGTTGATGTCCATGCGAATTTCGGATACATCACGGGTAAAGAGGTGGAAGACAACGCCGTTGCTACGCTTTCTACGGCTACGGGAGCTGTCGGTGTGGTTGAAGCCGGATTTGTAAACAACTTCTCGCCATTTACAATTGAAATTCATGGTACGGACGGAACGATTCTGTACGGAACGCCTGACGACAAACTTCTTATTCGTTCAACGAAAAAAGAAGAGTACAAGGATGCCTGGGTAGAGCTGCCGGTGCCTGCGAATCGTGCAAGTGCATTTGAGCAATGGATTTCCCATATTCAAGAAGATACCATTGCAGAGGAAAATATCGCATATGCGGTTGAATTAACCAAACTGATGGAAGCCTCCAACCGTTCGGCCAAAGAGCATCGCGCCATTCGTTTGGATGAACTGCAAGCATAAGAGCATAAGATACAGGGATGATGCATCAGGATGAATAACCATTTTCCATACGAATTGATGAAAGATCGTCAGGATGCCTTGGAGCGACTTGACCTGAGAGTTTATTGGGGACGTTATGAGATCCGTGTTCTTCGGTTTCATCTCACCACCTTTCCGCCAGGAAAGATTGTCTCTTTCCATAAGCATGCGGAGTATGAATTTCATTTCATACCCCGCGGCAAGGGGAGCGTTATTATGGAAGAAGAGCCTTATGCGCTGCGGGAAGGCATGTTTTATCTAACAGGTCCGAATGTGCTTCATTATCAGGAGGCGGATGCAGCGGAGCCGATGGATGAATTATGTCTGCACGTGGACATTATTCCGCGCGATGAGGTATCCGATCATGAGAGTCCGGCACTGCCTCCTTCGGATCCATGGGAAATGGCGGAAGCCGATGACTGCATGGAGAAGCTGAGAGGATTACCGTTGAAGCCAACGATGGATATCCATCGTGCGATGCCTTATTTTCTTGAGGCTTATCAGGCTTCTCAAGAGAAGTATTCGGGTCTGTATACAACGATTAAGCAGTGCATTATTCAGATACTGCTGCGCGCTGTACGCGCATATGAATCCGAGCCATCGGAAGCGGAACTGCCTTCACGGGATATGAAGGCTTACCGCTATCAATTGGCACTGGAGTATATTCATGCGAACTCTTCGGGAGAGGTTGTATTGGATGACGTCGCGGAGAAGCTGCATATCAGCTCAAGACAGCTGCAGCGAATATTCAAGGAGCAAGCGGAAGGGCAGTCCTTCAGCGAAATACTGGAGCATGTCCGCCTTGAAGCCGTATGCAGGAAGCTGATCGATACCAATTGGTCGATTGATAAAATCGCAATACACGAAGGCTTCTCAAGCGGAAGTTATTTGCATACCGTATTTCGAAAGAGATATGGATATACGCCATCAACATATCGGGCAATGAATGTGAAATTGTAGGGGGAGTATCAGCCATGAGCAAAACCATTCGAATTGGAATTATTGGAAGCGGCGGCATTGCGGGGGAGCATGCAAAATATTATAAACAAATCGACGATGTGCAGATTGTCGCTGTAGCTGATATTTTACCCGGCAGAGCCGATCAATTTATTGAGCGCTGGGGGCTTCAGGGAGCGATCGGATTTGATGATCACCGCAGATTGTTGGATCTCGACCTGGATGGCGTGAGCATCTGTACGCCAAACGTTGCGCATTATAGCACCACGGTTGATGCGCTGTCAGCGGGCAAACACGTAATGCTCGAGAAACCGATGTCGGTCACGTTGGATGAAGCCATCGAGATGGTTCAGATTTCGAAAAAAACCGGAAATATGCTCAACGTCGGCTTCCAGCCGCGTTATGATCCGAATATGGGCATCATTAAGAATCTGATTCAAAAGGGCGAGCTAGGAAAAGTGTATTATGTGGAAACCGGAGGCGGCCGCCGCCGTGGAATGCCGGGTGGAACGTTTGTCCGGCAGGAGATTTCAGGGGCAGGCGCCATGGCGGACATTGGCTGTTATTCCTTGGACATGGCCCTGAACGCGCTTGGATATCCCAAGCCGTTAACGGTATCCGCGTATACATCGAATTATTTTGGAACAAATCCCAAATACCACTCCGAATCCAGTGCGTTTAATGTTGAGGATTTCGGCGTAGCGATGATTCGATTCGAAGGAGACCTTGTGCTTAACTTCAAAACGTCATGGGCTATGCATATGGATACCCTGGGGGCGACGATGTTCCTGGGCACGGATGCGGGCATGAAGATTACCCCGGCAGGTTCAGGCCCTTGGAGCGGTGTGTGGGACGGGAAGGTAGGATCAATCTCCATGTTCCATGATATCCAAGGTCATCATACCGAAAGCGCCATACCGCTGGTCCATCATGAGCTTAACGTATTCCAGGAGAAAATCAAGGATTTCGTAAGCGCTGTGCGTGAAGGCAAGCCGGCGCCGATCCCGGGAGAGCAGGTGCTTCGGAATCAAGCGATTCTGGACGGTATTTTGCGTTCTTCCCAGAGCAAAAAAGAGGTTGAGATTCATATTCCGGACTTGGATTGATAGTGAGAAAGCCGCGCTTGCAGCGCGGCTTTTTTATGTGCATGATTATACATGCGAGGTGATATTTTTAACATATAAAGCTTCCATTTTTTAGATGGATATGATAGTATGAATGCGAACAATTGTTCCTCGAACGTTTTGGAATGGCCCCATACATAATATCCGGAATGAAGGATGGTGCAGACCTGATGACTGATCGATATGCTGAAATCGATGAGGTAATCGCGTATATTCACAACAATATTTATGAGCCCCTTCCGTTATCAACACTGGCGAATTACATAGGATACAGCCAATATCATTTTTCACGTATATTTAAGGATCGAATCGGACTGCCACCATTATATTACGTGTCCTCGCTTCGTTTGGAGAAGGCGAAGGATTTGCTATTACATACACATCTGAGTATCCGGGATATCGCCATGGAGATCGGTCAGCAGAGTCTGGGCACATTTACGACACGCTTCACGGAAAGAGTAGGCGTGACCCCTTCCCAGTTTCGAAACTCGAAGGAAGAGGCGGACGAGCATTTGTCATCCCTGCAGAAACTGAACAGCTGGCGTGACTCCATACCGGTCGAGAATCCCAATCTGACAGTAGAAGGCACGATAGAGGCAATGGCTCCATTTCAGGGCGTGATCTTGATCGGGCTGTTTGCCAAGCCGATTCCCGAAGGGCTTCCGTTATACGGAACTTTGTTATCTTCCGTCGGCTCGTTTCGGTTCGGCGACGTCAGTCCCGGAACGTATTATCTGATGGCTACTTCGGTACCATGGGGCATGCAGGCGGTCGATTTTTTGCTTCCGAAGTCTACCACACTGCGTACCCGTTCGAAGGAACCTATTATCGTTACCCCAAACGCTAAGACTCCGCATCTTCATGTAACTTTGCATGTTCCCCGGCTGGATGATCCGCCGATATTGATTTCTTTGCCATTATTAATGAATCACTTCCTCAAAAGGGTTGCTCCCATGATCCGTTAGATGAGGGATATGATCGGTGCCCTATGCATTTCGTTGACATTTGAGTTCCGATTCCTGATACTAAAATAAGTGCAAACGGCTTAGGCAGTAGTAGGTAGTAAAAAGGTAAGAACGAGAGATTTGAGGTGGCCTTTGTGATTGTTGTAAGCTCATGTTTAGCCGGTTTGAAGGTTCGTTATAACGCTACGGACAGCCTGGATACGAATATTCAGCAGCTGGTTGAAGCAAAGAAAGCCGTGGCCGTATGTCCCGAACTGCTTGGCGGATTCTCAACTCCACGGGAGCCGGCGGAGATCGTTGGAGGAAACGGAGATGATGTATTGGCAGGGCATGCTAGAGTGGTTGAGCTATCCGGGAAAGACGTGACCGAGATGTATATAAAAGGTGCATACCAAACGCTTCGAATGGCGCAAGAGCTCGGAGCTTTGCTGATCGTATTAAAAGAGAGCAGTCCTTCCTGCGGAAGCTCCATGATTTATAATGGAGAATTTGCCAATGAGAAAACAGCCGGTTATGGCGTGACAACGGCTCTGCTGCGCAAGGAAGGCTATACGGTTATTTCGGAGCATGAGCTTAATGCATATGCAGTACAACCGGAATACGCCACGCTTTTTACTGCGAGATAAATCATGCGTCTTGGTTTATGTATTTTCGTCCTGCTCTAAAATTATGATAGAATGATCCTATCGACTGCTTGCATGTTGTGATTCTTTATATTGGAGGGAACTATGGAACTCATAAATCAAACCGAAGTACAACAAATGATTGATAAATTGAAGGACCAGGATTTATATATTCATCTTGAGATGACGACAGGCGCTTATGCTGCCCATTATGACAGCACGAAGCATCCCGCGGCTAACTTTATTACGAATGCAATCATTCGTTACAGCCACGGTTCGATATCCGGCAATGGACCCTATCGGGTTGGATTGAAAATGAGTCAGGGCTGGGTATATACCGAAGGACTCACCCATTTCGAACAGACGGATACCGATCGGCTGATTATGGCAGGTCATGACAGTCAGGGCAAACTGGTTGTCGCTTTGCAGTTGAGCCGGGAGCCTTTTTAATAGAGAGAGGAGACGAGGATTGATGGAGCAAAACATACTGGTCGTATTGCCGCACCCGGATGATGAAGCATTTGGTTTGTCCGGTACGCTGGCTAAATATATTATGGAAGGCGCTCATGTTACCTATGCCTGCTTAACGCTTGGAGAGATGGGCCGTAATATGGGCATTCCACCGTTTGCGAACCGTATCACCCTTCCAACCATTCGCAAAGCAGAGCTGGAGGAATCCTGCAAAGCTATAGGCATACAGGATTTGAGATTGCTTGGTTTCCATGATAAAACGATTGAATTCGAGGATCAAAATAAGCTGGATAGCGTGATTGCCTCTCTGCTTCAGGAGATAAAGCCATCGCTGGTGTTCACGTTTTACCCTGGATATAGCGTCCACCCTGACCATGACGCAACGGGCGCGGCCGTAATCCGCACGATTCAGCGGATGCCGGCAGGAGATAGACCTGTCGTTCAATGTCTGGCATTCTCCAACAATTGTGAGCAAGAATTGGGTAAACCGGATGTTTATCAAGATGTATCCATGTTCATGGTACAGAAGCTGAACTCCATTCAAGCCCATCGCTCTCAATTCCAGGCAGCAGAGCTGCTGGGCAAGAAACAGATGAAGGCCAAGGAAGTGGAACAGCGCTTCGGTACGGAACGTTTCTGGACCTATACATTTGCATAAAATTCCCACCATGGGATGATCCATAAAAAGAGCCGCAGAATCAGCATCTGCGGCTCTTTTGCATGGTTTGGAATCGAGTGCTTTGTTTGAAGATGACAGCCTTCAGGGAAGATTTCACTTCATTTGCTATCTAGGAGGCTCTACGATTAAGCATTAGATATTAGGGGCTGCTGATGGATAAAGGATAGAGGGTGCCCTTCATGCAGAAGGAGGTCTTGCCCGTCTCCTCCGATACAACGAGGACCAAGGCATCACTGATCTCGGACAAGCCAATGGCTGCACGGTGACGCGTGCCGAGCTTACGATCCCCATACGTTTTGGCTGTTAAAGGCAACACGTTCGCGGCGGAAATAATCATCTCTTTACGTACAAGCACGGCTCCATCGTGCAGCGGGCTGTCTGGAACGAAGATGGATTCAAGCAGGGGACTTGTGATTTCTGCGGACAAGGGAATCCCTGGCGTCATTAACGAATCAAGTCCATCTTCCCGTTGAATCACAATGAGCGCACCCCGTTTTTTTTGACTGAGATGATATATGGATTTCGCGATTTCTTGATATTTGCTGGTGAAGGGGAAGAGAAAACAATTGAGATAATACGTAGAAGAAATCGATTCGGCTTCTAAAAATTTTGTTCTGACATGATCCAGCTCTCCCAGCAGACATGAACTGTCCTGGTCCAAATTGAGAATGATATGCTGTAATTGTCTTGTGATATCTGTGAGCTGTTCCTTCAATTTGTTTTTCAGCGGCGTAAAATTGCAATCATGATTTAACATCCGAAATCTTCCTCCTTATGATTGGTATCATTGCCATTCGGAGATATCGATATTCTCTATCGTAAACAGGGTCGGGTTTCGCTTGTAGTAAAGCCCGGAAAATCGATTTATTAGTAAAACTGATAAATGCTATAAGAACATTGTAATTGACCGGTTCAGGTAAGCTGTGATAGGTTCAGAGGAGTAATAAAATTAATTGTATCGTAATAGTAGGAATTAATAATGTGCGCTTTTGAGAGGTGGATATTGTTGGAACTTCAAGTAATGAACAGTCCTTTTAATCAGGAGCAGGTGGAACTGCTGAACCGCCTACTGCCTACACTGACGGAATCCCAGCGGACCTGGCTCAGCGGATTCATCGCTGCGTTACAGGGAACGGAAGCCGCAGCAGCAGTTGCGGCAGCACCACAAGCGAACACGTTAGCTGCTGTATCGGCACCGGTGGCGACGGCTACTAAAGAAGTCACAGTCCTGTACGGATCACAGACAGGCAATGGTCATGGATTATCGAAAAAGCTATCCAAGAAGCTCGAAGAGGTTGGCCTGCAGGTCACGATGTCTTCTATGAGCGATTTTAAACCCAATAATCTGAAGAAGCTGCAGAATCTCCTGATAATCGTCAGTACGCATGGAGAGGGAGAGCCGCCGGATAATGCTATACCATTCTATGAATTTCTGCACAGCAAGCGGGCACCTCAGGTAGACCATCTTCAATATTCCGTACTGGCGCTGGGGGATACCTCGTATGAATTTTTCTGCCAAACGGGTAAAGATTTCGACAAACGGCTCGAGGAATTGGGCGGCAAGCGGCTGACGCCAAGAGTCGATTGCGATGTGGACTTTGATGAGTCGGCTGCAGAATGGATGAATCAGGTTCTTCTATCGTTGAATGAAGCTGGAGCGGGATCATCCGTTGTCGAAAATGGGAGTGCGGTAGCCCTGAGCGATAGTACGGAATCGGAATTTTCGAGAAGCAATCCATTTCAAGCGGAAATTCTCGAGAACCTGAATTTGAACGGAAGAGGATCCGACCGTGAAACTCGTCATATCGAAATTTCTCTTGAAGGATCGAATCTGCAGTATGAGCCGGGCGACAGCTTAGGAGTCTATCCGGAAAACCATCCGCAGCTGGTGGATGACCTCATCGCTGCAATGGGATGGAATGCGGATGAAGTGGTCGTTATTAATAAACAAGGTGAAGCGCGAGCTCTTCGGGATGCCTTGCTCCGTCACTACGAGATTACCGTTCTCACGAAACCACTGATCGAGCAAGTGGTTAAAATGTCAGGGAATGAAGGTCTTCGGACATTGCTGGAGCCAGGTCATGAGCAAGAATTGCGCACTTATATCGAGGAACGGGATTTGCTTGATCTGGTACAGGATTATGGCCTGCAGCAAGTGGCGGCAAGCGATTTTGTATCCATACTGCGCAAAATTCCTGCTCGATTGTACTCGATTGCCAGCAGCTCCAAAGCCTTCCCTGATGAAGTTCATGTTACCGTTCGAACGGTGCGTTATGAAGCACATGGCCGCCGCCGCTACGGCGTATGCTCCGTGCAATTGGCGGAACGTCTGAAAGCGGGCGATACGCTGCCTGTATACATTCAGCATAATCCGAACTTTAAGCTGCCCGAGAATCCGGACACCCCGATCATTATGATCGGACCCGGTACAGGCGTGGCACCTTTCAGAGCCTTTCTGGGAGAACGGGAAGAGACGGGGGCAGAAGGAAAATCATGGCTGTTCTACGGAGACCAGCATTTCTCGACGGACTTCCTCTATCAGATTGAATGGCAGCGTTGGTTGAAGGATGGAGTATTGACGCGCATGGATGTTGCTTTCTCACGGGATACGGACAAAAAAGTATACGTACAGCACCGCATGCTGGAGAAGAGCAAGGATCTATATCAGTGGCTCCAAGAAGGAGCTTGCGTCTATGTCTGCGGCGATGAGAAGAAGATGGCTCATGATGTGCATTCTGCGTTGGGGTCTATTCTCGAACAAGAAGGCCGGATGAGTCCGGAAGAAGCTGCGGAATATTTGACGCTCATGCAGCAACAGAAACGTTATCAGCGGGATGTGTATTAAGATCACCCCTGTGGTTGCGAGAGGAGAAAAATGAACATGTCTGATAATAATCTAGTATCACCCCATAGTGCGCCGCATAGTGATGTTGAGGACATCAAGCGTCGAAGCAATTATCTGCGTGGCAGTCTTGTAGAGACCTTAGAGGATCGCATAACGGGGTCGATTCCGGAAGACGATAACCGGCTGATGAAATTTCACGGCAGTTATATGCAGGATGACCGGGATTTGCGTAACGAACGGCATAAGCAAAAGCTGGAACCCGCATACCAGTTCATGCTGCGTGTTCGCGCCGCTGGCGGCGTCGTGACTCCGGAGCAATGGCTGATGATGGACCGTGTAGCCCAAAAGTATGCCAACGGGACGATTCGCTTGACCACCCGCCAATCCTTTCAGCTTCATGGCGTATTGAAGTGGAATATGAAGAGCACCATTCAAGAAGTGAATGAAGCCATGCTTAGCACATTGGCTGCTTGCGGCGACGTCAACCGGAACGTGATGTGCAACCCGAACCCCTATCAATCCGAAATTCATTCGGAGGTATACGAATGGGCACGAATGCTTAGCAGTCATCTCGATCCGCGCTCGCGTGCTTATCATGAGATTTGGCTGGACGGCGAGAAGATTGTAGACAGCCTGCAAGAGGGAGAGGAGCAGGAGCCGATCTATGGCCCGGTGTACCTGCCGCGGAAATTTAAGATCGGTATGGCCGTGCCGCCATCCAATGATGTTGATGTATTTTCCCAAGATCTTGGCTTCATTGCCATCATTGAGGATGGACAATTGAAAGGCTTTAACGTTTCGGTAGGCGGTGGCATGGGGATGACGCATGGTGATTCGTTAACCTATCCTCAAGTGGCGAAAGTCATTGGTTTCTGCAAACCCGAGCAGATCGTTGACTTGGCCGAGAAGACGGTAATGATTCAACGTGATTACGGAGACCGCGCGGTGCGCAAGCATGCTCGTTTCAAATATACGATTGATGATCGCGGTATCGACTGGTTTGTCAACGAGCTGACCAGCCGTCTGGGCTGGAAGCTGGAGGAGGCAAAACCATATCATTTTGATCATAACGGAGACCGCTACGGCTGGGTTAAAGGCAGCAATGGCAAATGGCATTTTACACTGTTCATCCAAAACGGACGTGTGAAAGACGAATCCGATTACCTGCTGATGACAGGGCTGCGCGAAATCGCTCAAATCCATAATGGAGACTTCCGTCTGACGGCCAATCAGAATCTGATCATCGCCAATGTCAGCAGCCATAAGAAGAAAAAGATTGAAGACCTCATCAAGCGTTACGGACTTACGGACGGTAATCATTATTCTGCCCTGAGACGAAATTCCATGGCATGCGTAGCTTTACCGACATGTGGATTGGCTATGGCCGAATCCGAGCGATATCTGCCGACGTTATTGGATAAAATCGATGTGATCCTGGAAGAGAACGGACTTCGCGAAGAGGATATCGTCATTCGAATGACTGGGTGCCCGAATGGGTGCGCCAGACCGATGCTGGCTGAAATCGCATTTATCGGAAAGGCGCCTGGCAAATATAACATGTACCTGGGTGGCGGTTTCTCCGGACACCGGCTGAACAAGCTGTATAAGGAAAACATCGGAGAGGCCGAGATTTTGGATTCCCTTCGTCCCCTCATGAAGCAATATGCACAAGAACGCGAGCAGGGCGAGCATTTCGGTGACTTTGTGATCCGGGCCGGCTATGTGAAGGAAGTGTTGGACGGACAACAATTTCACGCATAATGATACTCAATTATCAACAAACCGGAGTTCTTCTTGAGAAGAGCTTCGGTTTTATTGTTTATAGCACTTTAGGAGATCATGATGGGCTCCCAAGCAGAGATGAAAAAGGTGGCACTGACGAAAACGGATGATGAGACCGATTTTTACCAGGCCATTATGGAACACAAGGAAACACTGATCCATATAGCTTACAGTTACTTGCGGAACCGATATGATGCGCTGGAAGCGGTTCAGGAGATGACGTGCAGAGCATGGGTCAAGCGTTCAACGCTAAAAGAAGGGAAGGCATTCAAAGCCTGGATCATCCGAGCCTGAAACAATAAGACGACATGACCGCCAGTTGCTACACGGTCTCTAGTTAAGTAAGAGCCGCCTCTTGAAATGTGAGGCGGCTCTTTTTTGTTGTTCATTGCTCCAATACGCCGGCCGTGCTCTTTCTCTTTTTAAATAATGGAAGCAGCAGAGCCGAACCAGTCAGGAACAAGAGTGTGCTAGCCGCATAAACGACGAACAGGGACAGCTGGTCTTTGAACAATCCCCCGATCGACATGCCCAGCACCATCATTCCCATATAAATCGGGGTTAGGGCGCCGCCGACCCGACCAATATATGGCCCTTCCGTATTGTTTAGGATCATGGTGTTGATTCCAATGTGGATGGTGGGATAAAAGAATCCGTTAATCACTAGAAGGAGCATCGTAAAGATGACGCTGGTTGACCAGCCAATACCAAGGGTCCCGACGGCACTAACGCTCAGACCGAGTGCTAGTAAGGTTTGAGGGGGGATTTTCTTGGCAAATGCCATGACGAAGCCTCCTCCGACGAGCATCGCCGCTCCATTGACCGTTAACAGCCATTGCAAGAATGACTTATCCCGACCGAGGTTCTCAATCGTCACAAATATCGCGAGCGGCTGAATAAGTCCCGCTGCCAAGCCAGCCGCGGCGAAGGTCGCGGCAAGGGTTCGGAGCGTATGATTACTCCATACATAGCGAAGGCCTTCGATAAGCTCTTGTTTCAGGTTCTGCTGCTTGGATTGTGTCTCTTTCTGCATATCACGGGGCAGCAAAGTCAGAATCAATCCAGAACCCAGGAATAACGCTCCTGTTGCGACCAGCGATACTTCAATGCCGAACGTTTGATATACAAATGCACCGGCGATTGGGCCGATCACCGTAAAGAAGGCAACCATCGATTGAAACATGGCCATCACGGATTGCAGCTGTTCAGCGGGGACATGCTGTTTAAACAGCTTCATCGCTGAAGGCTGAGAGAATTGGGACAGGACGGCTGAGAAGAACGTAAGTACCAGTAATGCCTGCCACGACCCGTTATGAACGGCGATCAGCACGAGAAATACCGATATCGCAGACAATGCATCAGAACTGACCATGGTACGCTTAGGCCGCCAGCGGTCCGCGAAAGTACCTCCGATGAAGGCAAACAAGAAAATCGGCGCAAATTCGGCTACGGATATGAGGGATACATACATAGGATTATTGTCCGTCAAGTCGGTAACGTATAGAAGAATGGCAAAGTTACGAACCCAAATGCCAAGATTCAAGAGAACGCGTGACAAGACAATCGTTCGAACATAGGGGTTGTTAAGCAAAATAAAAGAGTCTCCTTTCGAGGTCTGTACTTTACAGATCGGATAGCGTAAAAACAAACGAATGCGCATTTCGTTGTTTTATACATAGACATAATAATATTTTGTCTATTAATAATCAATCATTTTTTTGTTTCATCTACATTTCTCTCGCAAAAAAACACCTCCTGCATTTGTTCATGAGCAGGAAGTGCCTTCAATAATCGAAATTGTATATGATTGGAATCTTGCTGTGTATTACGATTTTTCCGAAAAGTAATGAATGACGTCATCACGAAACTGACGAGCCGCTAAGGATAAATAGTGCTTCTCATGCCAGATAAGCCGATAGTGCCGTTTGCATTCGGGCTTCGCAATGGGCAGAAGCTTAAGCTTGGCGTCTTGGACATGAGAACATCCGAAGAGGGCAACACCAAGACCGGCACGAACCAGACTTGCAATAGCCGGAGGTTCGTCAACCCGGCATACATATCTGGGCGTAATTCCAGCCTCCTGAAAGAATGTATCGTTCATTTGCTGGAATATAAAATCTTCCTTGTAGCCGATAAAAGCTTCCTCCTTCAGTTCATCCAAGTTAATGGACGTACGGTCAGCGAGCCTGTGCGCTTGGGGTACAGCCAAATACACATCCTCGCGAAGCACGGTCACTTGAGATAACAGGGGTTGCTCCATCGCCATCGAAGTAAAGCATAAATCGACCTGCCCCATTTCCATCATCTTCATCATGTCCTCCGTTCCGACCTGGGATATTTGAAAATTAACGTCAGGGTGCTCCGCCAGAAACTGACTCAGCGGTTCGGATAACGGATCCAGGGTTGAGGTTGCCAGATGAATACTGCCATGCTGAAGTCCTGCAAGTTCATTGATTTCTTTCTGGCCCTCCTCCAGCAAATGAAGTGCACGTTCAACTTTATCCAAATAGAGCTTCCCAAATGTATTCAATCGGATTCTCCCGCCATGACGATCAAACAACGGAACTCCGACATCCGCTTCCAGCCTGGATATGGTTTTGCTTAAAGCAGGCTGTGCAATATGAAGCTCTTGAGCTGCTTTCGTCATGTGTTCCGTTCGGGCTACGGTTTGAAAATAACGCAGCTGCAGAAGTTCCATTCTTCATCCCCCTATATACCCCAGTATATGATCTACATAGCATATTATATATTTTTGTTTATTTCGAACCCATTATAAAATAAACAACGAGAGGAAAACAATCCCTTTTAAGATTTGTACATCGGTACACAAACGTAATAGGGTATCCCTTTTAAAATTCGGAAGGAAGGGGCTTTTATGGGAATCGGGAAAAGAAAGTCATCAAGCGAAGCATTAATCAGCGTTCTGGCATTTACTCTTGCCATATCGGTTATGAATGCAACGATGTTTAATATCGTGCTCCCAGAAATCAGGCGAGAGTTTGGGCTGAGCATGGCCGAAGTCAGCTGGGTAACGACATCGTATTTGCTTGTATTTGCTATGGGAAGTGTTATCTACGGAAAGCTTGCCGATCGTTACAAGCTGAAAATCTTGATTTCCATCGGGTTTATCACCTTTATAGTCGGTTCGGTTATCGGGATGCTGTCTCAGGTTTACGGAATGCTCATCTTCGGAAGGATGCTGCAGGCTGCAGGATCAGCCGTCATACCGGCGATATCCGGCATCATCCCCGTGCGCTATTTTCCTCCGAAGCATAGGGGAAGAGCTTTAGGGATATCGATGACAGGCGGCGCTATCGGCAGTGCAGCTGGTCCAGCCGTAGCGGCAATGCTTGTAAGCATTGTCCATTGGCGCGTGTTATTTTGCATGCCGTTACTCATTCTGTTGACATTGCCTTTCTACTACAAATATTTACATGATGAAAGAGTTGGCACAGCCCAAATGGATTGGCCCGGTTGCGGTCTGCTAGCCGGAGCTGTAGCTAGCCTGCTGCTCTCTATTACGAATCCAACAGCATTGACCCTGATCAGTTTTGTCCTGCTATTGACTTGTTTCATCTGGAGAATCCGGAAAGCGGCAGCTCCTTTTATAAACCCGGGGGTATTCAAAAACGTTCGTTACACGCTTGGCTTGGTAATTGCTTTCGCAGCAACAGGAATAGGATATTCTCTTGTGTTCCTGACGCCGACGCTGTTAACGCAAGTTCACCAATTGAGGCTGGGTTTGACGGGATATGTTATGGTGCCAGCAGCAATCGCTACCGCATTACTCAGCAAATTCGGAGGCACGATGGCGGACCGTAAAGGCACTTCATATCTGTTCCACATCGCCGTAAGCTTATTTCTGTTCTGTTTTCTATTATTATCGTCATTTACGGGGGCCTCGCCTGTATGGATTGCCTTGTTCCTGATTCTCGGTGGTGTCGGGCAAGCCTTTATGTCGATTGCGCTGTCCAAATCCATTTCATTGACGCTGCCGCATGAACAAAGTGGAGTGGGAATGGGTATATTGTCGATGTTGAATTTCATGGCAGGAGCGATATTTGCCAGCCTTTACGGAACCATGGTGGATCTGGAAGCCGCTAAGGCTTGGAACCCGTTGATCCACGATCTGAGCGCGTATGTCTTTAGCAATATATACTTCATGCTGATGATCATGATTGCAGTTGTAGCGGCGCTTTTTATTTCATTTTTTAATAAGCATTACGAAAAGAGGAGATGTTGCAGATGAAAGCTATGGCCATTACTTCATTCGGTCCACCTGAGGTCTTAAAATTAACGGAAATGAAGCAGCCGCAGGCAGGACCGGGTACTGTGCGAGTCCGCGTGAAGGCAGCTGGCGTGCTGCCCTTTGATTGCGGGGTTCGCAACGGAACCATAGGCTATGTCCCTCAACAGCGTTTCCCGATGATACCGGGCAATGAGTTCGCTGGCGTGATCGATCAGGTCGGGGAAGGCGTCGATCAATTCGCAGTGGGCATGGAGGTACTTGGGTTCTCACTGCTCCATTGTTACGCTGAATATGTCGTGGTGGATGCGGATCAGATTGTAATCAAACCCGAGCGCATGCCATGGGAAATAGCTGGAGGTTTCTCCGGTAATGGCCAGGGGGCACATATGGCATTGAAATCTGTTGGAATTGAGGAAGGAGACACCGTGCTCATCCATGCCGCGGCAGGCGGGTTTGGTACCTTTGCATGCCAGTTGGCAAAAGCCTGGGGCGCAGCAGCTGTCATTGGAACCGCAAGTGAGCGCAATCATGAATATTTGCGGTCCATCGGCGTTATACCGGTTGCATATGGCGCTGGGCTTGTGGAAAGGGTCCGCAGAATCGCGCCGCAAGGAATCGATGCTGCAGTTGATGCTGCCGGCCCCGAGGCATTAAGGGCTTCTGCCCAGCTTGTGCACAACAAGGAGCGTATCCGCACGATGGTGTCGGACGAGACTGCTGTGGAGTTGGGTATACCCGTGCTAAGCGGCACGAGAACGGCAGCTAGACTGCAGGAGCTGGTGGATTTATATATGGAGAGTTATATTCGCATTCATATTCGAGAGGTGTTTCCGCTGCACGAGGCGCCGGAAGCGCATCGCATTGTTGAAACGGGTCATGGCAGGGGAAAGGTGATCTTACTTGTCGGTGAACAGCGCTGATTGATGGTTACGGGTATTTGTCTATTTTCCGGATATAAGCTCTTAACCTTGTTCAAGGGACTTAATAGATATATAATGGACGAGGGTATTTATTGAATACCGGCTACAGATTCAATAATGAAAGTGAGCGGAAATATATGGGCCGTAAATGGAATAATATTAAAGAGAAAAAAGCATCCAAGGATGCAAATACAAGTCGCGTATATGCGAAATTTGGTGTCGAAATTTATGTGGCAGCCAAGAAGGGGGAACCGGATCCCGAGTCCAACCGTGCGCTGAAGGTTGTTCTTGAGCGCGCCAAAACATACAATGTGCCGAAAGCCATTATTGACCGCGCCTTGGATAAAGCCAAGGGCAGCGGGGATGAGAATTATGAAGAGCTTCGCTATGAAGGTTTTGGTCCGAACGGTTCGATGATCATTGTTGACGCTTTAACCAACAACGTCAATCGTACGGCGCCTGCTGTACGTTCTGCCTTTAATAAGAACGGCGGCAATATGGGCGTCAGCGGTTCAGTGTCTTATATGTTTGATCCAACCGCAGTCATCGGCGTCGAAGGTAAGTCGGCTGAGGAAGTCATGGATCTGCTGCTCGAAGCCGACCTGGATGTCCGTGACATCCTGGAAGAGGAAGAAGCAGTGATCGTCTATGCTGAACCCGACCAGTTCCATGCGGTTCAGGAAGCATTCAAAGCCGCTGGTATTACGGAATTTACCGTTGCCGAGCTTACCATGCTGGCTCAGAATTTTGTCACCTTACCGGAAGATGGCGTTGCCCAGTTTGAGAAGCTGATCGATGCTCTTGAAGATCTCGAGGATGTTCAGCAGGTGTATCACAACGTGGAATTTGAGGAATAGTTCGTAACGATTAATATCTTACTACATTAAAACACCATCGTATTCAGGAATCCTGAGTACGATGGTGTTTTTTTGTGATTTATTTTAGCAGCGGCGGTAAGCAGCCAGAGCAACAGCTTAGTTGTCGGCTTGAACCATAATCACTTCAGCGGATGTGATTGCCGGAATGGACATGGTCATGATAGGCGAGTGGAAGACCACGATGTTCATGCCGGGTTCCAGCTTCTCGTCGGGATTCAGTCCAATCACTTGAGTATCCTTGGAGATGTTGATGACGATGTCGTTGTCGTTGGATTGATCTGAACCTACATTGATATACACTTGATCCTTTGACGTGCGTTCGGATGTAGTTATCGTGCCCTCGACTTTGGGCGCTGAGGTGTCGGAGACCACGATCTTATCTGCATGCAGCAGGGCAGGGTAAATCACGGACACGTATTCAGCTTCGATTCGCAGACCCGATTTTAAGACTTCAGCCGTTAACGATTTGCCCCCGGCATCTACAATCTTTGTGTCGCCATCAACAGCGAGCACAACGTATTCGAGGTCACCTGCTTTAGCTGGTTTACCGGAAACGCTTATTCTTCCATCCTTCATTTCTGTAAGGATGCCGTCAATGCCGGCAGCTTGCTCCTGATCGTTATTCTCGGCATTCGTGTTGACCCGTATATAATTCGTTGAGGATTGAGGCGGCATGCTTAACGCCACGTAAGGTCCATAGAAAGCGCGAATACTCATGCCGGCTTCCAGGTCGCTTGCTTTCAGTGCGCTGCCGTTTTGATCGATGATTTTTGCTTTTGGATCCAGATGAAGCAGCATGGTTTCTTCACTGTCGTTGTACAGATTGGTTCCTTCCACCAGAATGCCTTGTTTGGTTACCTCCGAGATGGTTCCATCAATACCGGCGAGGTCGTTATCCTGTACAATGATCGTAAGAGCCGAACCTTGAGCGGGTAGGCTCTTCGTTATGTTTGGGTTATAGAAAGCTTTTATCGCTTTGTTTTTATCCACGATCGTTTGGAGCTGGACTTGGTTGCCTTTGGCATCAATGATTTTAGTATCTTTGGATATCGAGAGCTTGATTTCTTGTTGATCGGTTGCTGCCAAGCCGCGGCCGGTTACGATAATCCATGTGCCTGATTTGTCATTGACGAAGTCCGTTATGTAACCCATCGTTCCAGGAACGCTTTTCTTCACCTGATTTGTGATGTTGCCTTGTCCCTTATGGGCTGCAGCAGGAGGGACGGCCTGTGCATTCGCTGCTATTGGCAGTGCGGCCATCGCGAGAACCGTAGCGGTTGCTAGTACTTTGTAGATTTTTTTCATGGTAGGTATCCTCCAAATGTAGATTATCCTAGAACGCTAGGATTCAGCTAAGTCGTATCATGAATTGGTAAAATGTACTTGCTGCACCACTATAGACGGGAGAAATGTTAAAAGGTTGCAGGACCATGAAAATTCATGAAAACGGATCATCATGCTGATTACGAACTCGGATCACCAAGAAGTCAGAGCTCCTTATATTCAGAGCACTCCCCTCGATGTGTCCTATATTCGATTCAGCAGTTTACAAATGGACTTCATTTAGGATATAAACGATCTAAATGATCACAACAGATTGACCAGGTGAATAGATCAAGAATCGAGGGATGACCTATGAATCTTCATGCACTACGCATTTTTAATGATGTCTCCAAGACGGGAAGCATTACGAGATCGGCCGGCAATTTGCTGTTAAGTCAACCAGCCGTTACGGCCCAAATCCGCAATTTGGAGCGGGAGCTCGGCATGAAATTGATTGAGGCTAACGGACGCAATATTCAATTGACTGAAGCAGGCATTGCCTTGGCCAGGCATTCCCAACGGTTATTTGCGATGGAAGCCGAGATGGAAGAGATGATGGAGGCCATCAAATCCGGTCAGCAGGGAAGTTTGCGAATATGTGCAACCGAGCTGCCCGAGAGCGCTTTGCTGCCCGGATGGCTGGTTGGGTATAAGCAGGAGCATCCAAGGATGGAGGTGCAGCTGCTGAAAGGAAATTCCCGAACTGCGCTGCAGCGGTTACAGGACAATTCGGTGCATATCTCCATCGTATGCGGCAGCTGGTCCATTGAAGCGGAAGATATCGAGTCCTTTACAATAATGGAAGATGAATTAATTTTTGCTGTGCCTGCCCTTCATCGACTAGCCGATAAAGAAGTGACATTCCTTGAGCTTATGGAGGAACCCTTTGTGTTGAGGGAAGAAGGAAGTTACACGCGAAAACGGTTATGGTCGTTGATAGAGTCATCGGATGCACGCGAACCTCGCTGTTCCATAACGATAGAGGGGTTGAAGGAATCCATTGAAGCGGTAAAAGCGGGATACGGGGCTGCGTTAGTTCCTGCTCTTTCTATCAAGAAAGAACTGGTTTCGGGCGAACTTGGCAAGGTTAAAGTGTCTGGCGTAACTTTCCCGCACCCTATTCGGGTATGCATCAAGAGACAAGAAGCGAGACCTGCGCAAGTCCATTCGTTTATTTCTTATATTCAAGCGGATATCCGCGAAAAAAACCAGTATATCCATGGATGATGAAGGCTTGCCCTTGATTCATCCATTTTTTTTATGAAACGGAGTGAAAACAATATTATTTCTTTATCCGCATATGGAGTACACTCGGTTAAAGCGGACGCTGGATATTAATGAGAAGGAGTGGGCTGCATGAGAGCATACCTGTTTGAACATTTGGAATTTGTGCGTGCACAAACGTTGAATCTTGTAAGGGATCTCCCGGATGATATAGCGGAGTTGATTCCGAGTGGAATGAATAACCACGTGAAATGGAATATGGGACATGTTTTATTCATAGCGGAAAGGTTTGCGTTCGGCGTGAACGGAGAACCTATAACCCTTCCCTCTGAATATACCGAGCTGTTCCGATCGGGTTCAAAGCCAAGGGAGATTAGCGAAGCATGGCCATCCATACACGAGCTTGTCGAACTGCTTGAGGGTCAGGTCCACCGAATCGAACGCAGGTACAACGGGCATTTGCACGATACGGTTTTATCCCCCTATACAACCTCCAAAGGTTTAAAGTTAACCCGGGTCGAAGAATTCTTAAGCTTTTGCTTGTATCATGAAGGCATGCATTTTGATAAAATGAAATCGATTCTCAGCCAAGTCTAAGTTGTAATGAAATGAAACACAAAGAAACAATTTGAGATGAGAGCGATAAGCGGAAAAATAACCAGAAATTTGACATATTATGAAGGAATGTCACTCTTTTGATCGAATCTTTAATGAGAGTAAGTTGAAAAGTGAAAGAGGGTGACCCGGCGTAATTAAGAAAGATCTGTATATACGGCGAATCGCATTTGCCTCTGTATTGAAGTGTGCGGTATGAAGAGGACACTTGAATACATTTTGAAGAGGAGTCGGGCAAATGGATATCGTAACGGAAAGATTAATAATTCGCGAGTTTGAACCAGAAGACTGGCAGGATGTTCTGCAATATACATCCGATCCGGTGGTGATGCATTACATGCCTGAGCCTGTGCATACGGAAGAAACAGTAAAACAATTTCTTGCTCAGAACAAGGGCGATAAAGCTCATCATTATGCCGTCTGCCTGCAAAAGGAACAACGGGTGATAGGACATGTGGTGTTTCATCCATGGTTCGGCGAACATACCTATGAAATCGGCTGGGTGTTTAATTCAACCTATCACCGTAGGGGGTATGCCACGGAAGCTGCCAGAGCTTTGCTTCAGCACGGTTTCGAAGTAATGGGGTTGCATCGGATCATTGCGACATGCCAGCCTGAGAATACACCTTCGTATCGGGTGATGGAGAAGCTGGGTATGAGGAGAGAAGGCTATTTTCAACAGTGTATTCCTCGTGGCGATATCTGGTGGGATGAGTATTACTATGCTATGCTGAAGACTGAATGGCGTACAATCTCATAGTTCTATTGTTATAATATGCTGTGCCCAATGGATCTCTTATAACAATGAGATGCATTGGGCTTATTTGATATTAAATCTGTGAATAAGGGAAGTTGATAAGCAATGACGGAACAGGATCCACTAAATCGAGAGCTGCTGACGGAGGGCGATTATGTAACGGATGGACCGATCGACCTGACGAATTGCGAGAAAGAACCTATTCACATTCCAGGATTTATTCAGCCCCATGGCGTACTGCTTGCCATTAACCCTATTGATGACTATAGGATCGCCCAATGCAGCCGAAATACGGATCAGTTCTTAGGCATTAGCGCAGAAGCACTTCTGGGACAGCATTTGGAAGCACTTATTGGAAAGGCCCAATTTGAGCTGATGATTCATCGGGATCTTCAGGCGATCGCCACGCCCGATTTACAGTATATCAATTTAACGATTCCGGTTGGGGATGATCCGGTTGCGTTTTTCGGAATTGTCCACGAAAGCGAAGGGTTGATACTGCTTGAATTGGAGCTGGTATCGGAAGATACCGTAGCCTTTACGGATGATTTTGAAAGGATACAGACGTTCTTCAGTCGCATGAAACGAACCGAGAATCGTGTGGAGGCGAGTCAAGTGGCTTGCGAGCTCGTGAAGGATATTCTCGGATATGACCGCGTGATGCTCTATGAGTTTGATGATCACTGGAACGGAAAAGTGGTTGCCGAAGCTAAAGAGCAGGAGCTGGAGCCTTTTTTGGGACACCATTATCCGGCATCGGATATTCCTAGGCAAGCCCGTGAACTGTATCTAAGAAATTGGCTGCGGACGATTGTTGATGTGAGTTATACGCCGGTCGAGATTATTCCTACGGTACAACCATTGACTGGCAAGCCATTGAATCTCAGTTTATCTGCGCTGCGGAGTGTCTCTCCGCTTCATATCGAATACCTTCATAATATGGGGGTTGGCGCGACAACCACGATTTCCCTTATCCATGACAACCAATTGTGGGGTTTGATTACTTGTCATCACTATAGTAGAAAATATGTATCCCACCGGACCCGCAACCTATGCAACTTTCTGGGCTCCTTTTTCTCCAACGAGCTGTATCAACGACAGCAGCTCGACGATTATCAAACAGAGTTGAGGCTCAGAATTTTATCCGCCCGCATTACCGAAATTTTCATCGGCCAAACCGATGTATTCCATGTTATCGAACAGCTTGACAACGAGGAGCAGACCTTGCTCGATTTAATGAGCGCTACCGGGGCTGTCGTTTATTATCAAGATAATTTGATGCTGTACGGTACGACACCAACTTCGAAGCAAGTCATGGAGCTTGCCGGCTGGTTATCTGCCCAGGCCGAAGATTATACGTACCACAGTTCTAAACTCAGTGCCGAATATGAACCCGCTAAAGCTTATAAGGATATCGCATCAGGTGTATTGTATCTCGCTTTGTCACCAGGCCAACAAAATTATGTCATGTGGTTCAGGCCCGGGGTTGTTCAAATTGTGGATTGGGCCGGCGATCCGGCCAAAGCCGTTATCCAAGAGGAGGATAAGGTCCGTTTATCTCCGCGTAAATCATTCGAAAAATGGAGACAGGTGGTTGAGGGGACCTCATATTCTTGGAAGTCACAGGAGTTAAGCGTTCTCCCGCAATTGAAGTCGATCGTTCGCAAGCAGACGGATGATCAATTAAGGCAAGCAAAAGAACAGGCCATACAGAATGCGAGAATTTTCAGAGAGAACGAAGAACGGTACCTGCAGCTCATGGGCCTGTCGCCTGTCGCTTTCTTGTCACTGACAACGGCAGGTACCATTATGTATTGCAATGTGCAGGCCGAATCGCTGTTCGGTGCAAAGAAACCCGAAGAGCTGCTGCAGCTTGAGATATATAAGTTGGCTAGAGAAGATTCGCGACTTGATCTGAGAGAGCAGATCAAACGGATGGAGCAGAATCAAACCCAGTTAGTATCCGGCAGCGGCAGGTTTGTTACGCTGGAGGGCAACGGGATCGAGCTTGAATTTATGCTGGCTGCTATTCATCAAGGGCGTAAATCCTCCATTATGGTGATTCTGAGAGAAGGTACGGCGGAAGATGGCCCGGATCGGGTATACTCCGATGTGCTGGATCAGCTTCAAAATTATGTGACAACAGACCCGCTGACCGAACTGCCCAATCCGCTGACTTTTGAAAAAGAACTGTCGATGGACTGGGAGGAATGTGTTCAGAATAAGCTGCCTTTAGCCTTGATGATGGTCGATATTGACGACTTCCGGGTATATAATACCCTTCATGGTTTATATGGCGGTGATTTATGTTTGCAATGGATAGCCGATGCCCTGAAAATTATTGGCGAACCCTACGGAGCGTCCATATCACGCTACGGTGGCGGGACCTTTATCCTGAAGCTGAAAAACGAAAGCCCCGAACGTACCTATGAATTGGCTGAGAAGATACGCCTTGGCGTGCTTGCACTCAGCATTCCCAAGGATCGCTCGGCAGAGGATGGGTTTATGACCGTTAGCGTGGGGGCGGCCTGCCTTACACCAGCATCCATGTTAAAGTTCACGGATTTGATCGCGGAGACGGAGAAAGCGATGCATATTGCCAAGAGCAAAGGGAAGAACAGAGTCACGCTGTATGGATATGATGCGGATTAAACGGTAGATTCGAGTTTGTGTTACTCTCGGTAGTGCTAGAATAAAAAAACGATAGTTGACAGCAAAGAAAGCCTGACGCTCTCAATAAGGGAGCAGCAGGCTTTTTTTGCTGAAAATGATAGAATGGACACTAAGGGTAGATTAAGTTTGGGCGCTGGGGGTGCAGCATGACACGAAATATGCCGGCAAGGGAAGCTCGGGGCAGAAGAAAGCGTACCGTGATTTATGTGTTGGGGGTATTCATTGGAATCCTGTTAATTTATACGCTGTATGTGGGCATCACCATTTGGAATTATGCGCAAAGAACAGCCAATATCCCGTCTGATGCAGCCATCGTGCTGGGGGCTGCTGTATGGGAAGGGAAGCCATCGCCTGTTTTTCAGGGACGCATTGATCATGCGCTATGGCTGTATGACCGGCAGTACGTAGACAAGCTGATATTTACAGGGGGACGCAGTTCGGAGGATGAACTTGCCGAATCGGAAGTTGCCAGGCAGTATGCCATCGAGCATGGTGTTCCGGAGAGTGACATCCTTGTCGAGACGGCTTCGACGATCACGGAGCAGAATCTGTACTTTGCCAATAAGGTAGGAGATTCAGCAGGACTGTCCTCTTACCTCATTGTAAGTGACCCGCTGCATATGAAGCGGGCGATGATGATGGTGGAAGATATGGGATTGGAAGCCAATCCTTCGCCCGCAGCCCGGAGCGCGTATCAGAGCCTGAGAAGCAAAGTTCCTTTTCTAATCAGAGAAGTCTTTTATTACATCGGTTATCAACTGGCTTCACCATTCCGATAATATGTATGCGTTATAAAGCCGGTAAATGGATCGTAAAGGTTGTCCCATGATTGGGTATGCTCTCTACATTCATCGTACCGCCATGATTATGAATAATGTTCTTGGTAATCATCAGTCCGAGTCCCGTCCCGGTGTCTTTGGTCGTAACAAAGGGCTGCCCCAGGGATTGGATTTGTTCCTGCGTCATGCCAATCCCTTCGTCCTGCACGATGATTCGAACCTCTTGAGCGTTGTGCAAAATGTCCAAGGTAATGGTTCCCCCTTGATTCATCGCTTCCATGGCATTTTTCAGCAGATTGATGAACACTTGCTTGAGCTGGTTTACTTCACCCTGAACGAAGACCGGTGCCATCGGATAATGAGGGATGATCTCGATATTTTTGAGGGCTGCTTGAACCTTCATAAGGGTAATGATCTGTTCCATAATGGCAAACACGTCGATGGGTCCGCTGACATGAACGCTCTGCGGTTTCGAGAGCACCAGGAGTTCATTGACAATGAGTTCGATGCGTTTGAGCTCCGATTCAATGATTTCAAAATAGAGCTCGTTGCTTCGTTCCGCAGATCGCAGCAATTTTACGAATCCGTTAATCGAAGTTAAGGGATTCCGAATTTCATGGGCAATGCCGGCGGCCAACTGGCCGGCGGTGGTCAGCTTCTCGGATTGCATCACGCGATCTTCTTCCATCTGCTGCTCTGTGATGTCTTTAAAGATCCCGACGGCCGCTTTCTCGCCTTCATAATTTATGATCAACGTGAATCCCGTGACCATTTTCTCCTGCCCGTCCAGACAGCGTATCCGATAATCGACGCTTCCGATCTCTTCACTCTCGGCATATTTTGCCCTGCGTTTCATCAGTTTGTTATGGTGCGATGCGTCGACTACCACGTCGGTTGAAATCCCGAGGACGTCACGGGGATGCGCAGCATTAACAAGTCTGAGCGCGGCAGGATTAACATAGTGGACAATGCCTTTTTTTGTTATGAGTACGGATAAGGGGAGTCCTTCCAACAGCTGCAAAAACGAATTTTCCTTCTCGTTTAGCTTCTGTTCCTTCAGCTCCAGCTGCTTCATAAGTTGTCTCAGCAAGGTTCGATCTTCAAACTGTACCAAGCAGCCACGGAAATTCTGCGCCAGCTCCTCCTTAACGCTGATACGTACACTGAGGTATACTTCACGATCGGATGGATGATGGTAAACATATTCAAACTGGGTTATGGATTGCTGCTGATTTTGAGCGGCTCTTGCGTTCCAAACCACTTGATTCAATAAGGCGCGGATGCTGCTATCTTCTTGTGGCGCCCCGGCAGTTAACTCCTGCTGTGAATATCCCAATAGATCACTTAGTGCCGAATTGACCTTAAGAATCGAACCATCAAGCGATATCATTGCCATTCCGATTACGGCTTGTTCAAAGGCAAAATCATGATTGGGGTTGGAATAGGGCAGCACAGCAAGTCTCCTTTCAAATATCTGACAGGAATGAATTTATCCATATTATATGTTGGACCCTATCATTCATCAATCCTTTAAAGCGATAGATCAATAACGAAATTTCTCGTTTTGGCGATAAATCCACCCTAAGAAGTGGCTTTCGCAATCGCTGAAGGATGCCATCGATATGCTGAAGTCTAAATCCTAATGTCGCCTTACGGTGATATTGCAATTAACGGGAAGATTAAGTATGATTTAAATAACAATGTATAGGTTTATGTGTAACTGGCGTAGCATGGGGGACCATGAGGGAGCACATAGATGACGACGGCCGTACGCCTGGGCAGAGGTAAGGGAAGCTTATTTCCCTTACCTCTTTATTATTTTCTGCTTTTTTTATAAGTCTCTGAAACTACGAAAAGGGGATAAAACAACGATGTTAAAAACGAAGAAAATACTGCTGCTAGGTTCGGGAGAACTCGGAAAAGAAGTCGTGATTGAGGCCCAGAGACTGGGTGTTGAAACCGTAGCGGTCGATCGTTATGCTGACGCTCCTGCCATGCATGTTGCCGATCACAGCCATGTCCTCGATATGCTGGATGGGGAGAAATTACGCGCAATCATCGAGCTGGAGAAGCCGGACCTGATCGTACCCGAAATCGAGGCGCTCGCTACTTCGGAGCTGGTTAGACTGGAGGAAGAGGGGTACCGGGTTATTCCTACTGCCAGAGCTGCGAAGCTTACGATGGATCGTGAAGGGATTCGCCGGTTGGCTTCCGAGGAGTTGGGACTGCCTACTGCAGGCTATCGATTTGCCGATACTTATGAGGAATTTAAACAGGCTGTCCTGGATATGGGCTTTCCGTGCGTGATAAAACCGCTGATGAGTTCCTCAGGCAAAGGCCAGAGTGTATGCCGCTGCGAAGGGGATATCGAGTCCTGCTGGAACATGGCGATGGAAGGCGGCCGCGTGCAGAACGGCAGAGTGATCATTGAGGAATTCATTACGTTCCAGTCAGAGATCACGCTTTTGACCGTTCGCTCCGTCAATGGAACAAGCTTCTGTGCGCCAATCGGTCATATTCAGGAGAGCGGGGACTATATCGAATCCTGGCAGCCGCACAACATGTCCGATGAGCAAATGGAGGAAGCTAAATATATTGCAAGGACGATTACCGACGAGCTTGGCGGATATGGATTGTTTGGTGTTGAATTGTTCCTTGCTGCGGATAAAGTGTATTTTAGCGAGGTGTCTCCGCGACCGCATGATACCGGCTTGGTTACGCTGGTGACGCAAAATTTATCTGAATTCGCGCTTCACGTCCGTGCCATTCTTGGTTTTCCAATCCCGGAGATCGAATTGATAACGCCGGGAGCCAGTCGTCCGCTGAAAGCTGCGCGAGAGCTGGAGGACTACACAATTACCGGTGCCGAGCAAGCACTGGCTGTTCCGAATACGCAGCTGCGCATTTTTGGGAAACCGGTGACCAAGGTTGGAAGACGGGTCGCAGTTGCGTTGTCAACCGCCGGCACATTAGAGGAAGCGCGTTCGCGTGCGAAGCAGGCTTTGGATGAGCTTGCTATTGAGGAAGCCTAATCATTACCGATTCTTAGGGTGGTGCATCCATAATCTTCTGAAAAAAGGTCAACCGATTTACCGGTTGATCTTTTTTTCATTGAAATGATTTCGCGGATCAAAATCCGGTATGAACCGTTCTGACCATAGTGACTTAGTTTTGTTAGTCGTTTTGATGATAAATATGCAGAAATTTATGTTCTTTCATGATAAGATACACAAGAATACAAACGACCCTCACCCATTATAATGTTTTCAAGGCGCTGCTCTATAGGCTTTATAGCGTTATATTATCTAATAAATATATAGAGGAACGTTTAGTGACGGCATAGGAGAATCTACATGAGAGACATGACGCAAGGAAGTCCGATCAAGCTGATCATCATGTTTACGATCCCGCTTTTAATCGGAAATATTTTTCAACAATTTTATAATATGGCGGATACCCTGATCGTTGGGCGCACCATTGGTGTGAACGCACTTGCGGCCGTTGGCTCGACCGGCAGTATTTTGTTTTTTGTCATTGGCTTTGCCCAAGGCTTGACGGCAGGTTTATCCATCATAACGGCGCAGCGTTTTGGCGCCAAGGATATCGCGGGCGTTCGCAAAAGCGTGGGAACGAGTATATGGATTAGCCTTGTATTCACGGTTTTCCTGACCATTGTGAGTGTCATATTCACGAGGCCTGTCCTCGTCATGATGAACACGCCGGCAGAAATCCTGGATGATGCTTATTCGTACTTAATCGTCATAAATTGGGGTGTTGGGGCAGCCGTCCTGTTCAACCTGCTGGCGAACTTGCTCAGAGCGCTTGGGGACAGCCGGACACCGCTTCTATTCTTGGTGGTCGCAAGCATTCTGAATATCGTACTCGATCTGTTATTTATTCTCGTATTCAAGATGGGAGTAGCCGGAGCAGGGCTTGCCACGGTGGTATCGCAGCTGTTCTCCTGCCTGCTCTGCTTGTTATACATTCATAAAAAGGTTCCGCTTCTGCAATTCAAGAATGCTGATTGGTCCATCGATAGGACATTTATACGCCGGCATATGTGGGTCGGTTTCCCGATGGGCTTCCAAGCCTCCATCATTGCAATCGGTGCCATCATTCTTCAGATTACGCTTAACGGTCTTGGGGCAACAGCCGTAGCCGCATATACTGCTGCTCAGAAGATTGACATGCTCGCTACGCAGCCCATGAGTTCCTTTGGCATTACGATGGCGACTTTTGCGGCCCAGAACTTCGGTGCGAATCGCATAGACCGAATCAAGCTTGGAGTTAAACAATGTATATGGGTCTCGGGATCTTTCAGCATCGCCGTGGGGTTGCTGGTTATATTCGCGGGTCCTGCAGCCGTCAGCCTCTTTGTCGGTCATGGACAGGGAGAATTGCTGTCCCTTAGCAGGCTGTATTTCTTATCGAACGGAAGCACCTATTTGCTTCTGTCGCTGTTGTTCATCTACCGCTTCACGCTGCAGGGACTGGGACAGAGCTTTATCCCAACCGTAGCCGGCATCATGGAACTGATCATGCGGGTATTGGCTGCCATCTTCCTGACCGCGCAGATCGGGTTCCTCGGCGCAAGCCTGGCGAACCCGCTGGCTTGGCTCGGAGCCGTCATCCCGCTCGGCATTGCCTACTACCTGAGCATCAAAAGGTTAGGCACGCCTGCTAATCCCGTCTCCATACCGGCCCAGGCGTAAGGATTTTATACAATCGAGTTCAGGACGAATCATGACTTAACGAACAGAAATCACTCTGTTGTTCAAGAGCCATGCATTCGTTCTTTTTTTTGCCTCAAGCAGCGTGAAAATGATGCATTCCAAATTTGGATGGGCCGCGGTAAGATCACATTAGATTCTTTTAACTAAATTTGACAGATTAGAACAGGAGGGGTTGCCTTGTACAAAGTGCTGTTAGTGGACGATGAAGCCGACGTAAGAGAGGGACTCGTGCAGGAAATCCAGTGGGAAGCCTGCGGATTCACGATCGAGGGAACGGCGGAGAACGGGAGAGAGGCTGTGGAGCTTGCGGAGCGATTGGAGCCGGAAGTTGTCATTACCGATATCAGTATGCCGTTTCAGGATGGGCTCCAGCTGGCCTCATGGCTCAGAGAGTTTCAGCCGCTGTGCAAAATCGTGATCTTAACCGGATACGATGAATTTGATTATGCCCGTCAAGCGATTACGCTCAGCGTGGACGAGTATTTGCTTAAACCTTTCTCAGCCGAAAGCTTTATGGAGCTATTGAGGAAGATCAAGGACAAGATCGATTTGGAGGTTGCAGAGCGCGAGGATGTGCGTCAGTTGAAGGAGCATTACCGCACGAGCCTGCCATTGCTTCGGGAATCGTTTCTTGCGTCGCTGCTCACCCGGAAATTACCCCGCTCGATTGTTGAGGAGAAGATTCGAAATTACGAATTATCTTTGAATGGAGGTTGTTACCTTGCTGCGGTTATGGCCTTATATCCCGCTTCTGTTGATAAGGAGCAAACGTCCTCAGCCTCCCTACGCCATTCTGGAGACTTGGATTTAATGCTGCATGCCATGCTGAACATCGCGAAGGAGCTTCTGGATCCCTCATCTCTTGTAAGCGCATTCATATATCAGGACAGCATTGTGCTGCTGATTGCGAATGATGAGAGGGAGGAAGAAGCGTGGTTTAGCGAGCTGCAGTTGACACTTGACCGTTTATTAAAAAGCATTCTTCATTATTTGAAGCTGCCGGTTACGATTGGAGTGGGCTCACAGGTGGGGAATCTAACAGACCTGAAGCTTTCATATCAGGGTGCGCTGCTGGCGCTCGACTACCGGTTGATTCTGGGTGCCGAGAAAGTCATTTTCATCGATGATGTCGAGCGTCCGAGACCGGAGGGGGTTCGTCTGGATGAATTAAAGGAGCAAGCGCTGATCCGCAGTCTAAAGCTCGGAACCGAAGAGGAATTGACCGAAGCCATTTCGCATATATTCGATGAACTCATTGGCGCCTCATGTACCATTCAGGACGTTCAGGTATACCTTCTGGAGGTTGTAACGGCCGTCTTGCGATCGGCCAAAGAATCCGGGGTTGAGATCGAGGCGTTGTTCGGCGCAGGATTTCAGCTGCATGCGGAGATCTTTAAGTTTTCCGGCTTACAGGAGGCTAAAGCCTGGCTGCAGGACATTAGTTTGACCATACGAAAGCATATTGCCAGCTCCAGGCAGCATGCGTACAAAGACATTGTGGAGAAGGCACTCCAATATACACGGGAGCATTACATTGATTCGGAATTATCTCTGCAGAAGCTGTGCATGCAGCTTCATATTAGTACAGGCTATTTTAGCGCTGTGTTTAAAAGAGAAGTCAAAATGACCTACGTGCAGTATTTGATGCAGCTTCGGATGGAAACGGCTAAGGAGCTTCTTCGATCATCGGATCTTAGAGCCTTCGAAATCGCGGAGCGTGTCGGATTTGCCGATCCGAATTATTTCAGCTTCTGCTTCAAGAAGTTGGTCGGCATCTCGCCCAAGGAATACCGGACACAAGCGAGGGGGTAGATCTGGTGAAAATCGCGTATGCCAAGCGGAACTCGATTAAACCAACCATTCAGCGATGGATTAGGCGATTTTGCGCACACAGCATTCAATCGATCATCATGTGGTCCTTTTCGGCATTTATTCTGCTGATCGTGATCGTGGTAGCCGTTCTGTTGTTCAATAAATTCTCCCGATCGGCGGAGCAAAGCGTGTTTCTGAATGCCCAGCAAATCGTGGATCAAGTAAGCTATAATCTCGAGGATTATGTGGACGGGATGGCACAGCTGTATCGGGCCATTGAGGAAAACATGCTAGCTGACGGGCAATGGGACGATGAGCAGGTTACTCAACAGCTGAACACCATCATGCGAAGCCGGGATGACATCGTCTCCATCGCGTTATTTAATGAACAGGGCGATATGCTGAGGAACCATCCGGCTATGCCGGTTAAGGCCAGCGCGCGGGTGACGGAACAAAGCTGGTTTCACTCGGCCATGAGAGTCTCCAACCATCTGAGCTTCTCACTGCCGCATGTGCAGAATTTGTACGACCATACATTTAAATGGGTTGTCACGATGAGCAAAGGAATTACGGTTGTTCATAACGGGGAGCCAACATATGTCATTCTGCTGGTAGATATCAACTTCAAGAAAATCGATGAGCTAAGCAGCCGCATTAGCTTGGGTAAGCGGGGGTATGCGTATATCATCGATGAAGGAGCGGGAAACATCGTGTATCATCCCCAGCAGCAATTAATTTACATGGGGCTTCGAAACGAGAGTGTTGAGCGGGCACTTACTTCCTCTGACAGCTACATTGATGAATCGGATGGAGTCAAGCGGCTGAACACGGTGAAATCAGTCGTTAATATAGGATGGAAAATCGTTGGGGTTTCCTATTTGGATGAAATCATGACCACAAGAGAAGAGGTCAATCGTTATCTGGTTCAGGTCGTGGCGATGGTTCTGGTGCTTGCCATCGCAGTTTCCCTGATTCTCTCGGCTATGCTGACCCGCCCCATCCGCCGGATGGGCAGAACGATGAAGGCGGTGGAACGTGGCGATTTCAACGTGGAGCTCCCGATGCAGGGGCCACTGGAAGTGGTACAGCTGTCCAGTCGGTTCAATCTGATGCTGGATAAGATCAGGCAGCTCATGAAACAGATTGTGAAAGAGCAGGAATCGAAGCGCAGATACGAGCTGGAAGCCTTGCAGGCTCAGATCAACCCGCATTTTTTATATAACACCTTGAATTCGGTTGTCCGCATGGTGGGCATGAGCAAGAAGGAGGAAGTCATTACGATGATCACTTCCTTGTCGAAGCTGTTTCGTTTGAGCTTGAGCAAAGGGAAGACCTCCATAAGCGTCCGTGAGGAGCTGGAGCATGCAAGGCATTATTTGACCATCCAACAGATGAGATATAAACAGAAATTCGATTTTTTGATCGAAGCGGATGAGGCAGCGCAGTCCTGCTACACGCTAAAGCTTGTGCTTCAGCCCTTAATCGAGAATGCCATCGTACATGGCATTGAATATATGGTGGATCAAGGACATATTCACATAACGGCTGCTATACAAGGCGATCTATTGGAGATGACGGTTAGGGACAATGGGGTCGGAATGTCTCCCGAGATGCTTGAAAGGATATTAGAGGTTGAAACGCTGCGACAACATCCGGCTCCATTTATCAATACGGCAGGCTCCGGCGTGGCCGTTCGAAATGTTCATGACCGGATCCAATTATATTATGGGCACCGTTACGGTCTGGAATATGAGAGCGAGCTTGAAGAGGGCACGACCGTTCGCATACGGATACCGATTATTCACGAGTCAGGGGAGGAGCGGGAGCATGATTAGCATGAAGCGTGTGTTATGGATACCGATTGTACAGAAAGGCCGTCTTGTTGTACTCATTCTATCCTTGATCTTCTTAACATCGTGTTCATCAGACGCAACCATAGATGAGAATGAGCCCAAACTCCGGCACATTGCACTCGTGGCTCCCATACACGCCGAAGAGCAGGGGGATGCCATCCGATTAGGCGCCGAGGCGGCTGCCAAGGTATACGGAATGGTGCTTGATTATATCCCGCTGGAGCCTAGTGACGATGAAGCGGAGCAACTGCAAGCTGCATTGAAGGTGCTGGAGAAAGGTTCCTCCGCGATTCTGATCGATCCGGCATCCGAAGCCGTACTGTTGAAATTAGGTGATCAGGCATCAGCAGCTGATGTCCCCATCATTGCTTTGAATGATGAGCGAATGACCACAGGTGTCCTGTCCGCCATCGCAATCCATAATGAGGCGGCCGGACGCAAGGCGGGTGAACAGCTGGCCGACTTACTTGGCGATCGGGGAGTTGTCGCCATACTTCGATCCGACAGGGAGGATCCCGACCTCATTGCCCGCGAAGAGGGAGCCAAAAGCGTATTGTCGGGAATTAGCGGGATTCAGATAGCGGACGGGGCAGCATGCGGCAAACGTGAAGATGCATGCTGGCAGGCGGCCAAGCAGCTGCTGGACCGGGAATCGGTTGACGGGATACTGGCACTCGATATTCAGGCCTCCTTGGGAGCGGCAAAAGAAGTCGCAAGACGGAACGTTCAGGGGAAGATCAAGATTGTCACCTTCGGAAGCGACCTGGAGCAGCTTCAACTTCTGCAGGATGGCATCCTTCATAAACTCATTGTGCAGAACGGGTTCAGCACGGGATATCTGGGAGTAGAACAGGCTGTGAAGGTATTGGATGGTTCGAAATATGATAAGCCGATTGTGCTTGAGACCAAGGTGATTGATGCGGACAACATGTTCTGGATGGATAATCAGAAGGTTCTGTTTCCATTTGTGAAGTAAAGAAATCGCGAAAATTAGAGGCAAAGTGATGAGAATTTTGCTAGAAAGCATGAGGATTTTGAATTCGAATGTCAGGAGCATTGCGGCATAATGGCGGTAGACAGTAAGATATGGCGCAGGAACGCCGTATCCGTCACTGAAAATTCGAATGAAACAGGGAGGTCAACCCAGGTGAAGAAAAAATGGCTGTTAATCCTTATAGCCGGCATGATGCTGACCACGGCGGCATGCAATAACGGCGGGAGCAGTTCAACCGGCAGCGAAAGCAAGCAAGATGAGGCGGCAGGCGGCAGCACACCTCAAGTCGGGGTGGCAATTTACAAGTTCGACGACACGTTCATGACAGGCGTTCGGAACGCGATGTCCGATGCAGCGAATGGCGTAGCCAAACTGGATATCGTGGATAGCCAAAATGCGCAGCCAACCCAAAATGAGAAAATCGATCTGTTCATTTCGAAGAAATACAGCTCTATGATCATCAACCCGGTGGATCGGACGGCCGCCGGCGTCATTATCGATAAGGCAAAAACTGCGAATACGCCAGTGGTATTCTTGAACCGGGAGCCGATCGCGGAAGACATGAACAAGTGGGATAAGGTGTATTACGTAGGGGCAAAAGCGGAGGAATCCGGAACGATTTCGGGTCAGCTTATCGTCGATTATTGGAAGGCCAATCCCAAGGCGGACAAGAACGGGGATGGCAAGCTGCAGTATGTATTGCTGCAGGGTGAGCCGGGGCATCAGGATGCCGAGCTGAGGACCAAATTCTCCGTTCAGGCGATTCAAGATGCCGGGATCGAAGTCGAAGCGCTAGCGGTGGATACCGCCATGTGGGACCGCGTGAAGGGACAGGAAAAGATGCAAGCCTTCCTTGCATCCCATGGCGACAAGATTGAAGCGGTTCTGGCCAACAATGACGATATGGCGCTCGGTGCCATTGAAGCATTGAAAGCGGCGGGTTACTTCAGCGGCGACAAGTATATGCCGGTCGTGGGTGTAGATGCGACAGCTCCGGCCATTCAGGCGCTGGAAGACGGCACGCTTCTCGGCACCGTGCTTAATGACGCCAAGAGCCAGGGTAAAGCTTCCGTTGCGATTGCCGCAGCGCTATCCAAAGGAGAAACGCCGAACAAGGACAACACCGGATTTGATATTACCGACGGCAAATATGTATGGATCGCTTACAAAAAAATAACGAAAGACAATATCGCCGACGCGAAATAATAGCAGGGTTATGGGAAGGGGCAGCAGCTATTCGTAGCGTTGTCCCTTTATATTGGGTTCTTTTCACCCGGCCTGCGAAGGAGGTATTCAAGGTGGCGGAATCGTATGTGCTGGAGATGCGGAATATATCGAAGGCGTTTCCAGGCGTTCAGGCATTAAGCGACGTAACGTTCAAGGTGAGACCCGGAACCGTGCATGCGCTTATGGGCGAGAACGGGGCCGGCAAATCAACGCTGATGAAATGTTTATTCGGCATCTACAAGCCTGATGAAGGCGACATTTATTTAAACGGCAGCAAGGTAACCATCAACAGCTCCAGGGACGCATTGAATCACGGAATATCCATGATTCATCAGGAGCTTCATCCCGTGCCGCACCGCAACGTGATGGAGAATATATGGCTGGGAAGATTTCCGATGACGGGTTTCTGGCCTTTGAAATTCGTGAACGAGAAACAGATGGCAGAAGATACGCTCCGCCTGTTCCGCGAGCTCGATATCGATATCGATCCCAGGGCAAGAACAGGAGCGCTGTCTGTATCCAAGATCCAATCGCTTGAGATTGTCAAAGCGGTGTCTTTTCACTCCAAGGTGATTGTAATGGATGAACCGACCTCATCGCTCACCGGAAATGAAGTGGAGCATCTGTTCAACATCATGAATAGGCTCCGTTCGCAAGGGGTGTCGATCGTCTACATTTCGCACAAAATGGAAGAAATCCTGCGCATATCCGATGACGTGACGATTATGCGCGATGGTAAATATGTGGGGACTTGGCAGGCCGGCGAGCTGACAACCGATTTGATTATCACCCGCATGGTGGGACGGGATTTGACGGAGCGCTATCCGGAACGGGTGAACGTTCCCGGCGAAACCCGGATGCAGGTTCGCCAATTAAGCTCCACGAATCCGAAATCGTTTCAGAATGTATCCTTCGAGCTAAGACGGGGGGAGATATTGGGCATCGGAGGCCTTGTCGGCGCACAGCGAACGGAATTAATTGAAGCAATATTCGGACTTCGTCCGGTGGCTTCCGGAACTATATCGATCAACGGGAAGCCGGTAAAGATCAAATCACCATCGGACGCCAAGAAAAATAACATGGCGCTGCTGACGGAAGAGCGCAGGGTTACCGGCATATTCCCGGTGCTCTCGGTCTATGAGAATACCGTCATTGCCAATCTTCGCAGGTATCAGAATTGGGCGTTTCTGTTAAATGAACGCAGAGGAATCCAGGATGCGCGTATGAACGTGGAGCAGCTTAGAACGAAAACGCCCTCGGTCCATACCCAGATTCGCAATCTGTCGGGCGGGAACCAGCAGAAGGTGCTGCTGGCAAGATGGCTTCTGACCGAGCCTGAGATCCTTCTGCTGGATGAGCCGACTCGTGGCATTGATGTTGGCGCGAAGTTCGAGATTTATTCCATCATTACGCAGCTAGCCAAGCAAGGAAAGAGCATTATTATGATTTCCTCCGAAATGCCCGAACTGCTTGGTATGTCCGACCGAATCATGGTGATGAGTGAAGGGCGGTTGACGGGAATTCTGGCAGGGCAGGAAGCAAGCGAAGAGGAAATCATGCGGCTTGCCGCACAGCAGCGGTCAGCCGATTCGGGAGGGGAAGTCGATGAATACGCAAACCATCGGTAAGGTTAAAGATTATTTGGCGCAGCGTGCCATATTCGTAGTATTAATATTGCTCGTTATCGGGATTGCCGTTGCAGATCCCAACTTTCTGGCCTTCTCCACGCTCCGGGATATTTTGCAGCAATCCTCCACCCGATTAATTATCGCGCTTGGCGCGGCGTTCATTCTGATCACCGGCGGGGTTGACCTCTCCGCAGGACGCGTTGTCGGATTAACGGCGGTCGTATCGGCTTCCATGCTGCAAACGGATGTATACGCAAATCGCTTCTTCCCGGACCTGCCTCAAGTATCGGTTGTATTGCCGATCCTTATCGGTATTGCAGCGGGACTTATCGTTGGGTTCATCAATGGTTTCATCGTAGCTAAACTGCATGTGCCGCCGTTCATAGCGACACTCGGTACGATGGTCGGCATATATGGCGTCAACTCCATCTATTTTGATATGGAGCCGAACCAATCCCAGCCGATCGGCGGCTTAAGACCGGACTTTACCGTGTGGGGCAGCGGCTACATCGACTTCGGGGGTGGGTATTCTCTCCCTTACATCGTCATTATCGCCGTCTTCGTTGCACTTATCTGCTGGGTCATATTCAACAAGACCCGTCTCGGCAAAAATATGTATGCGATCGGCGGCAACGTGCAAGCGGCGCATGTATCGGGGATCAATGTAGCCCGTAATCTGATAGCGATCTACGCTATTTCCGGTGCGTTGTACGGCATCGCCGGCGTACTGGAGGCTGCGAGAACCGGGGGCGCGACGAATAACTACGGCAATATGTATGAACTGGATGCGATTGCCGCATGCGTGGTTGGAGGGGTATCCACTGCAGGAGGCATCGGCACGGTGCCGGGCGTGATGGCCGGGGTTCTTATCTTCGGCGTCATCAATTACGGATTAACCTTTATCGGTGTCAGCCCATACTGGCAATTGATCATTAAAGGGCTTATTATCGTAGCAGCGGTCGCATTTGATATTCGCAAATACATGGCAAAAAAATAATAGCAAAAGAAGCCGCTGGAATATATCCTGCGGCTTTTGTAAAGATATCAGAAAGTATAAACTACGAAGCACGGGCATTCCTGATATCGCAAGAAAAACATCCTCTAAACGCGGTCTGTCTTCCGAGAAAGTACGTCGATAGACGTTTTTCTTTATAATCATCCATTACAGGAGGTGCTGATTTGATGATGGATAAGATGGAATTAAATATCGGGGTTCTTGGCTGTGGCCCCATATCGCAGTACGGACATTTCGAGGCTTGCCGGAGAGCGCGCAATGCCAGGCTATACGCGATATGCGATGTCGCGGAGGATTTGCTGAGCCGCATGGCCGAAATCCACCAGCCAGCCAAGATCTACAGCGATTATGATAAAATGCTTGCCGATCCCGATGTGGAGGCTGTTATCATTGGCATCGCGGATCAATTTCATGTGGAAGCTGCCCTTAAAGCCATTGCAGCGGGCAAGCACGTCCTAGTGGAAAAGCCTCTGGGCGTCAGCGTCGAAGAGTGTGAGGAATTGCAGCAGAAGGCCGGGGCTACCGGATGTATTGTCCAAATCGGAAATATGAAGCGCTTTGACCCCGGCATCGCGTATGCCAAGCAGTTTATTGATCAAGAAATGGGTGAGATGCTGGCGCTGAAAGCATGGTACTGCGACTCAACTTATCGATATACGGTCACCGACAACGTGCAGCCGATGGTGCAGCATAGTCCGAATGCTTTAAAGCCGGAAGGCAATCCGAAGCTGGATAAGCTGCGTTACTTCATGCTGACGCATGGCAGTCATCTGGTGGATACGGCTCGTTTTTTAGGCGGAGAGATGGAAAGCGTTACGGCGTGGAACACGCAGAAGTTCGGAGCGTACAACTGGTTTGTCACGGTGCAGTATGCCTCGGGCGCTGTAGGACATCTGGATCTTACGGTTGCCGTGCGGATGGACTGGCATGAGGGTTTTCAGATCTACGGCGAACACGGAAGCATTATTGGCAAGACCTATAATCCTTGGCTTTTTAAGTCCAGCGACGTAGAAGTCTTCTCGGCACGGGATGGTTGTTATCATCGACCGCTCGGGGAAGATGCCCATTTCTTCAAGCTGCAGGTTGAAAGCTTTGCGGATACGGTTTTGAATCAGGTTGCCATGAAAGGGGCCAATCTGGAGGATGGAGTGGCTGCTATGCGTGCCATGGCGGCGATTGCACGATCGGTGGAGAGCGGGGATACGGTGAGGCTGGCTGACGTAACGGGAGGTGTATGAAGCATGAGGCTGGGCATTTTCTCCAAGACTTTTGAGAGGCCGACACTGGAGGGGAATTTGGACGCAGTGAAAGCAACCGGGCTGAGTGTCATTCAATTCAATCTTTCCTGTGCGGGTCTCCCATCACTGCCGCACGAGATCGATCTGGAAACCGCGGTGTATATAAGAGAAGAATGTGAGAAACGGCATCTACATATAGCCGCAGTATCCGGGACCTTCAATATGATTCACCCGGACCGTCAGAGATTGCGGGATGACATCCGACGATTTCGCCACTTGGCAGCCATGTGCCATTCGATGGGAACGTCGGTCATTACCCTGTGTACCGGCACAAGGGATAAGGACAATATGTGGAGGGCACATCCGGACAACAATTCACCGGAAGCATGGGATGACCTGCTTACGTCCATGCGTGAATTAGTGAATATCGCTGCCGAGTACGAGCTGGAGCTGGCTGTCGAACCTGAGCCCGCCAATGTGATCAGCGATGCGGTCAAAGCCAGAAGGCTGCTGGATACGATGGATTCTCCCCGGTTAAAAATAGTTCTGGACGCAGCGAATTTGTTCCACCCGAACGAAGGGATGCCTTTAACAGAGGTAATTGAACAAGCGCTGTTGCTGCTCAGTGAACATGTCATTATAGCCCATGCCAAAGATTATTCGACTATGGAAGGATTACAGTATAGGGCAGCCGGAACCGGTGAACTGGACTACGAAGCATACATGAAGCTCCTGCACGCTTCCCATTTCAGTGGACCGCTGATTCTTCATGGCTTGCATGAACGTGAAGTGCCGCAAAGCATCTCTTATTTGAAGTCCCGGATCGAAGCGGCCAAGTTATGACGAGCTTCAGACCTATAGACAACAGCTGCACCTATGAATGTCATGGGCTAAGGGGTTTCTTGGTTCATCCTCATCGAATCTTCACAAGTTTCAGTTACAATGGAGTCTTATGTTAAAGTTGACTTGTATTGATGAAGGATACTATAAGGAGAAACCGGAATGAAGACCATATTAATCGTGGATGATGAACCGAATATTCGAGAAGTTCTTGTATCCTACCTGAACAAAGAACATTATCTGACGCTGGAAGCGGCCAACGGTGCCGAAGCGTTCGATTTCCTGCGAGAGCAATCCGTGGATCTTGTTATATTGGACCTCATGCTCCCGGATATGGATGGCGAGCGGATATGCCAGGAGATTCGAACGTTCAGCCCGGTACCCATTATCATGTTAACGGCAAAGATGGCCCAGAGCAGCCGGATTGGCGGGTTTGCCATCGGAGCCGATGATTATATCGTGAAGCCGTTCGACCCTCGGGAAGTTGTAGCAAGAGTCAAGGCCGTTCTGAGAAGAGGAGATGACAGCAAGCTCCTGGCGGACGTAATTGTGTATCACCAAGGCGCGCTGGCCATTCATTCGATGAAACACGAAGTTACCTGCCATGGACAGGTTGTAAACTTGACGCCAAGCGAATACAAATTGCTGCTTCTGTTGGCCAAGTACCCCCAGCGCAATTTCTCGCGCGAAGAACTGGTTGATCGCGTGTTAGGCTATGACTTTATCGGCGACATCCGAATTATTGATCAGCATATCAAGAATCTGAGGCAAAAGATTGAATCCGACCCTAGGCAGCCCCAATATATCATCACCGTATACGGATTCGGATACCGCTTTGGAGGTGATAGGGCTTGAAGCATCGTCTGGACCTGAGGCTTGCCGCTATCATCATCAGTATCACGGCAGGGATATTGATCGTGTTTACCGTAATCAATATTGTGACCAACCATTATCATATCGCCATGTTCCAGCAGCAATCATCCGTGCATGATGGAATGGCTGAGCTGAATTACCATTTGGAGCAAGCGCAGATGCAATCCATCATATTGACATGTCTCCTATCGATTGCCATTGCTTCCGTGATCGGCATATACGTTGCGAAGAGAATATCGGCTCCCCTCGTCCAGATGAAACGAGCGGCTGAGATGATGACGCGGGGGAATTGGGACATCCGTGTGACAACCAAAGGGTACGATGAAATCGCGGGACTTGGTTCTTCACTGAACGAACTGGCTGTGCAGTTACAGAAGCAGGAGCTGCTGCGCAGGAATATGACCCAAGATATCGCACATGAATTGCGAACGCCGTTAACCACATTAAAGAGTCACACCCGTGCACTTGAGGATGGGATCTGGGAGCCGACCGCAGATCGGTTTCAAACGTGTCTTGAAGAGATTGATCGATTGATTCAGCTTGTAACGGAGCTTGAGGATCTGCATGACATGGAATCACCCGAGTTTCAGCTATCCCGATCCAAGCAGGATCTTGGCTATATTATGGAGAGGGCCATCACCTTGGCGACTGCAATGTATTATGAAAAAAAGGTGGACCTGCAATATGTCGGCGGTTCGACGATTCTAGCCGAGGTGGATGCCGACCGAATGCTCCAGGTTCTGATCAACATGTTAAGCAATGCCGTGCACTACACGCCAGCTGGAGGAACGGTACAAGCCGAGCTCGTGGACGAAGGGGCACATGCCCTGATTCGAATACAGGATTCAGGTCAGGGGATCTCTTCCTCCGATCTGCCGTATATTTTCGAAAGGCTGTATCGGGGCGATAAATCAAGGAATCGGTCAAGTGGCGGGAGCGGTATGGGGCTTGCCATCGTCAAGCAGCTGGTATCTGCACATGGCGGTCAGGTATGGGCTGAGAGCGGAGGGAAGCATGCGGGCGGCAGCTGTTTCTATATCCGGATACCTAAAGAAGAGTAGATGGATGGACACGCAAAAAACCGGATCAGAAGATCCGGTTTTTCCATCCCATTAACTTGGCAGCGGTCTCAACATAATAGTAATCTCCATAGATCAGCGAAACGTTTATATTTTGTCCGGCAGGCAGATGTCCTGTGGCTTCCTTCAGTATGCCTTCATAAGCGGGGTCATCCCATTCGGCGTAATGGGCCGTTAAGGAGTTGATGATACGCAAGGCACTTTCACGGTACAGAGAACTTTCGGTTATAGGCACCAGGTCCGCGAGTTCAAGTAGACCGGAAGCGGCGCAGGATGCTGCTGACGTATCCCGGGGCTCGGTAGTCTTCGGGGATGCTTCCGTCTCTTCATGAGCGGATGGTTCCATCTCCTTGCGCTCCGTACGGAAATCCCAGCGGGGTATGGAATCCTCCTCAAGAGAAGCTATGAAGAAATGGGCAACCCGCTTGGCGGCTTCAAGGTACTGAATATCGCGGGTATAGCGATAGGTGTTAGCCATGCCATGCAATGCCCAGGCCGCTCCCCGGCTCCAAGCAGATTCCGGACCATAGCCTTGTCCTCCCAACGCTTCGATAAATTCTCCCGTTAACGGATCAAATCGGCAGATGTGCCGAACGGAGCCGTCCGATCTTATGAAAAACTCGGCAACCGTATTCGCTTGGGCTCTGGCGATATGAGCGAATCTCGGGTCACCGCTCTCCTCGGAAGCCCAGAATAGGAGGGAGAGGTTCATGGTGGAGTCGATAATGGACCAGCCTTCATTCCCATGGTTCCATGAAGTGGGTTTCACCTGATTCCAAGCACGTATGAATCTCCCGACCGGGTTATACCTCCCTGCCAGCAGGGTAGCGGCCAACAATCCTCTCCGCCTGGCATCCACATCGCCGGTCAGCTTATATTTGATGACGGCAGTCGGCAGAAATTGAAAGCCGACATCGTGGTGGAAATTACTGTCTCCGATAAGCGCGTGTTCAAGCTGAATATCCCATTCCCAAGCCCACTCCTTATACTGCGGCTGTTTGGTCATCTCATACATGATCCAGAGCATTCCCGGCCAAAAACCGGAGGTCCACCAGTCGATCCGGGTGGAATCATAGATTCCGTTCTTTGTTGCATGAGGAACTTTGCCTTGAAGCTGTCCGGTCATTCGCGACAGTTTCCTTTCCAATTGCCCCCATAATAGCGAATAGGGCGATATCGTTTCCTGTTGTTGTCCGTTCATCGCTAACCTCCCAAAACTGATGTCATCGTTTGGCTCATTGTCGCAACTGCTTTGATCCATTGTTCCATAGAATGCTGGCAAATTCTACATATACAGCTTAAGAACTATTGAAATAACAAGTCGATCTTAAAAAAACACAAGCGGCCGATCCACCTAAAAAAAACACAAAGGAACCGATCTTCTTCCATTGCTGCCCGGTCATGAAAACTTATAGGATAAGGATATTCATCACATCATCATTCCTAAGGAGGCGAAAGCGATGCCGCAAATTACGATTAAATTGTATGAAGGACGCACGGATGAGCAGAAGAACGAAATCGTTGATGTTTTTACAAAGGAGCTGTCACGGATCATTGATCGTGAGCCTGAATTTATCAGCATTCAGTTTGACGAAATTCCGATTGATGACAACGCACCGGCCAATTTGAGAAACAAGAGGTGAAGACAGATGGCCGAGCCAAGCAAAGCAGCAGCAGTTAGCCCAAGGCTGGAGGGAAAGATCGATAATCGCAGAAGAATACTCGGCTTCATGTGGAAATACAGAGCGCTGTATTTCATATCGCTGCCGGGACTGCTGTTCTTCGGATTATTCAAGTATGTTCCGTTAATGGGCTCCGTGATCGCATTTCAGAACTACAATCTGTTTGCAGGCGTGACGGGAAGTCCCTGGGTGGGGCTTGAGCACTTTCAACGAATGTTCCAGCACTATGATTTTTTGAAAATTCTGCGGAATACGCTTCTGCTGGGTACATATGACATTCTGTTTGCTTTTACTGCCCCCATCGTTTTGGCTTTATTACTCAATGAGGTGCGCCAGGTCGTTTACAAGAAAATTGTCCAGACGATTTTCTATGCGCCGCATTTTCTGTCGTGGGTCATTGTAAGCGGTATCTTTGTGGGGATCCTTTCTCCATCATCGGGGATCGTGAACGTAATGCTCGGTTGGTTCGGTATCGATCCAATCTATTTCCTAGGCGAAGATTCTTACATTCGAACGGTATTGGTGGGCTCAGGACTATGGAGAGATGTCGGATGGGGGACCATCATTTATCTGGCGGCGCTCGCAGGCATTAATCCGGACCTCTACGAAGCCTCCGAAATCGATGGAGCGGGGAGATGGCGCCAGACGCTCAGCATCACCCTGCCGGCGCTGCTTCCCGTGATAACGATCCTGTTCCTGCTCAAAATCGGGGACTTCATGGATTATGGGTTTGAACGCGTATTCGTGTTTCAGAACCCGCTCAACATTCAGTCCAGCGAAATCTTGGACACGTACATATACAAAGCCGGCTTGCAGCAGCTTCAGTACAGTTATGCAACCGCCATCGGGGTGTTCAAATCGGTTGTCGGCTTGTTCCTGATTTCCATTGCAAACACCATCAGCAAGAAAGCGACCGGCGAGTCGCTGTATTAGAGGGGAGTGACAACCAACGTGAAATATGACAGTGCAGGCAGAAAACTGTTTCTCGTCGTGAACTATATCATCCTTACCTTTCTTGCACTCACCATGCTGCTCCCTTTTCTTAATGTCATTGCCCAGTCGTTCAGCAGCCCGGGCGCTATCGATCGCGGAGAAGTGATGTTCTGGCCGGTGGAGTTTACCTTTGCCTACTACCAGCATGTGTTCAACGATATCTCCATTTGGAGGGCATTCGGGATCAGCGTCTACATTACGCTATTCGGAACCTTCATCAATCTGGCAGCAACCGCTTCGCTGGCGTATCCGCTCTCCAGGCCCGAATACGTGGGCAGAAAAACGATCATGATTATCATCCTGATGACCATGATTTTCACAGCACCGCTGATCCCGCAATTCATTCTGATGCGCGAGCTGAATCTCGTCAACACGTTATGGTCTTTGATGCTGCCATCGGCGATCAGCGCATTCAATCTGTTTGTGCTTCGAACCTTCTTCACCCAAATTCCGAGCGAATTGATCGATTCGTCCCGAATTGACGGGTGCAGCGAGATCCGTACGCTATGGAGCATCGTGCTTCCATTATCCAAACCAGCGCTGGCGACAGTAGGGATATTCTACTCCGTAACCAATTGGAACAAATACATGGACGCCCTCTACTATATCAATGATCGCGCCAAGTATCCGCTGCAGGTCAAATTAAGGGAGCTTCTGGTGAACGAGGGCCTGACCGATACGGGGAACCTTGCATTCGAGGCAAGTTCCCAGTCCGTACAAGGCATACAAATGGCGGTTATTCTGGTAGCCACAGTGCCCATCATTCTCTTGTATCCGTTTCTGCAGCGCTTCTTCATTCATGGGATGATGATTGGATCGATCAAAGAGTAATCCTAAAAAAACGACAAACCGAGCCAAAGACATTCCTTGTTCCCGCCCAGACGGCTCTCTATACTGATATTAAGTTTGAAAGCGCTATTATGAGCGACTATATTAGCTTGAAAAGAGGGGTATTCATGAGAAAAAGTTGGACACGTATGCTTACGTCAGGTCTCGTACTGGCCTTGCTCGTTGGCTGTTCGGGCAATAATGGCGGAGGCGGGGGAGCCAATGCCGGCGGAGGTGACAGCAACGGGCAAGGCGGAAGTGAAGCAGGGCCAACGAAATTCTCCATTTCGATGCGGACGCTTAACGTATCCTACGTCGAGAAGAATCCGGATATCAACAAGGATAAGTACGTGCTGGAGCTAGAGAAAAGGACGAACACGGATCTGGATATCCGCCTGATTCCGCATAACGAATATCAGGATAAAATGGTGCAAATGTTTGCGACAAACGACATTCCGGATGTGGTGCAGGGCACTGGCGGAATCAGCGGTCCCGAGCTGGCGGGTGCCGTGGAGAACGGAGTCTTTCTCCCGCTGAACGACCTCCTGCAGGAGCATGGGCAGGACCTGCTCAAGTTTATACCCGAGGAAGCCTGGAAGCGGATGACGGATTCCAAGACGGGCAATATCTACGGGATTCCCGAAATCTTGTCCAATCCGTCCAGACGAGCCACATGGATTCGGACCGACCTGCTTGAGAAAGTAGGCAAGGAGATCCCGACAACGGTGGAAGAGACGATGGATGTGCTGCGCGCGTTCAAAGAAGCCGGGGTGGAGCAGCCTTATGCCGGACGCCAGAATTTCAAATACGCGGATACCTTCTTCGGTGCCTATGACGTGCTGGGTTACCTGAACCAATTCAAGGTGTTCCCGGACGGCAAAGTAAAGCCAACCTTCTTCGATGAAGAAAATATGAAGCAAGCTATTCAGATTTATAAGACGATGCACGAGGAAGGATTGATCAGCAAGGAATTCGCGACGATTGAAAGCGCGGACTTCAAATCCATCGTCACGAGCGGCAAAGCCGGCATGTGGTCCATGAACGCGAATGAGCTTCCGATTTGGGGCACCCAGCTGAAGGAGAATGTCCCGGACGCGACAGTAGCGTTGATTCCTTCGCCGGTAGGGCCTGACGGCAAAGGGGGATATGCTCATTACAATCCGGTGACGCGCTCCTTCTTCATCAATGCGAAGGCGAAGGATAAAGCCGAGGATATCGTGAAGTTCTTCAATTGGATGGTCAGCGAAGATGCAGAATTGTTCTTCAGCTTCGGCATTGAAGGCGAGGATTACCAGGTAACCGACGGCAAGCCGGTCTTCGAGGTTCCGACGGACGCGGCAGGTGCCGATAAGATGCGTTATCTGAACTACTGGCTGTGGCTGGTGCAGGATACAACCTATAACAAACGCGTATCCGAGTTGTCCGATTCCGGCAAAGAGCTGATAGATGCTTTTGATAACATGCTTTCGAACGAGGGTCGCCGCGGCATTGAATTCGATCCGCGACTGGAGGCGATGGTGAAATATCCGGAGCTGAATCCGAAGTCGGATGAACTGCCGCCGCTGATTCTGGAGCATGTGCTCCGCATGGTATACGGCAGGGAGCCTATTGATAACTACGGCAAGGTGCTCGAGGAGTATCTGTCCAAAGGGGGCAACGAGATTATTGAGGAGGCTACGAAACGATATAACGAGAAAGAAAACGCTTTCGAATAGGCAGAGCATGTTTTAGTATAGTGTTGAAGAATGACTCCTCTGCTTGCCTAAGCAGAGGAGTATCTTGCTAAAGCTAGACTACTCTCGCTGTCTTGAAAGGGGAATGGGTAATGTACCGCATTCTGGTCGTTGATGATGAACCTATGATAAGGACGGGCTTGGCGAAACTGATCACGCAGACGGATCCAGCCATGATTCAAGCTGCAACGGCCGGCAACGGCATGGAAGCATTGGAAGCGATTCAGACGGCACGACCGGACTTCATTTTTACGGATATTAAAATGCCCAAGATGGACGGCCTGGAGCTAAGCAAGCAGCTTTATGAAGCATACGCCGATATCACGGTCGTTGTCATCTCCGGTTACGGTGATTTCGAATACGCCCAGAAATGCATGTCGTATGGAGTTAAGGAGTATCTGCTCAAGCCTGTGACCAAATCGGTGGTACATAACACCATGAATAAATTGATGGCGGATCGAAAGTCCATGCAGGAGAAGCAGCGGATTTATTTTCCACTCTCCAAGCTGGAGGATTGGCTGGAGCAGCTGGAACTGGCCGTATGGCATTTACAAATGAACGATATCCAGCACAAGCTGCAAGAAATCGAGGATTACTGCAACGAGCGCAGGCTTGAATCGATTCAGCTTCAGGAACTGCTGGAAGAACTGTATGCGAAACTGATCAAGCAGTTAAACGGCCGGGATGTGTATTCGTTCGAACGTATGACAGGCATCACGGGGTCTGCGCCCGGAGGGAACCATCATTATTTCGAGAGATTTCGTCAAGCCGTGGATCAGACGGTGAAGCTCATACGCGACAAGCGGAAAGGAAATGCCAAAGAGCCTGTAGAAGAAGCGAAGGCATATATCGAGCGCAACTTATCCCGTGATCTCTCACTCGATGAGGTTGCCGATATGCTTGGGCTCAACCCGTCCTATTTCAGTCAGTTGTTTAAACAGATGACGGATGAGACCTTTGTCCATTACCGGATCAAGAAACGAATGGAGAAAGCGAAGAAGCTCCTCGCCCTTCCGCATTATAAAATTACGGATATTTCGTTCGAAGTAGGGTACGCGGATCATCCCCATTTTACAAAGACCTTCAAGAAGGTCACCGGTTACACCCCTTCCGAATACCGGGAGCTGCTGGGGATCGAATGATGCGCAAGAGCCTGTCTCGTCAAATCTTCTTGTACTTCTTTATCGTTATATTGTTCTCGCTTTCTACGGTTGGCGTATTCTTCTATATCAAATCATCCGAAGCGATTGATGAACAGGTCGAGAAGTATATGACCACTGTTATCACGAACGCGGCAAGGCAAACGGATAACCAGTTGCAGATATTCGAGCGGATCAGCAATACGATTTTGCTGCAGGATTCGGTCAAACGCTTTTTGGATATGGACCCAAGCGACAGCTATGAACATTATCGATTTACCAATCTTATCCGTAAGGATGTCTTTCAGAAGATCTTTATACAATATCCGACGCAGACTCACATGATGTATATACTCGGGTTTCATGGCAGGGCGATTTTTGATCAAAATCAGAGCTTCTCCGCCATGTCGATTGATCCGTCAGGCCGCCTTCGCGAACTCACGGAGAAGACGCCGGAGAACGGGGAGATTGTCATATTGAAGACCAGCTTGCTGGAGAAGGATCGGGACAATGTCATTACGGTAGCGCGCAAAATCCGGGGAATGAACTCGTACGACGTGAAAGGCGTGCTTGCGGTTGAGTTCAATGAAGACCAGCTGTCGAGTTTATGGAACGGCGTTGATCTCGGGGAGCAGGGCTTCTTCATTATCCTGGATCGCGAAGGCGAAGTTGTCTATGCACCTGAGCACGTGGATATGGACGCGATTACTTCGACCGACCTGCCGGAGCGTATTATCGCCAGGAGCGATCATCGATTCATAGAACCGGTGCTTGGCGACAAAACGATGATCATTACGCGCCAGTCGGAGTATTCGGGCTGGAGCCTCGTCATTATGATGCCGCTGGATGAGCTTCGGGCACCGATTTCGGGTATCCGGTCCACTACGATTATCGTAGGCTTCGTTACACTGATCATTGCGCTCATTCTCGCCTATCGATTCGGCAAATCGATTGTCAATCCGATCCGCAATCTGAAGAACGGCATGAGGCAGACGGAGAAGGGGAACTGGACGCATATCACCGACGTGAAACCGCGGGAGGACGAGATCGGGGGATTGATCCACAGCTACAATCTCATGGTCAGCCGTTTGTCCGATATGATCGAGCAGGTTTATGACACGGAGCTCCACAATCAGAAAACGCAGCTGGAGCTGCAGGACATCCAGCTGGAGCGCCAGCGGGCAGAGTTTCAGGCGCTCCAATTACAGATCAATCCGCATTTTCTGTACAACACGCTGGAAACGATCAATTGTTATGCGATCGTTCAGGATTCCGACGAGATCTCGGACATGGTGGAGGCGATGGCTTTCATGCTTCGATACTCCATCCAGACGAACCTGGAGGAGATCACCATTGCCAACGAGCTCAATCATGTACGGCATTACATGATGATATTGAAGCATCGCATCGGGCGCGATTTCGAGATCGAGGTGGCGACGCCGCCCGAGCTCCTATTGGAGAAGATGGTCAGGCTCTCCTTGCAGCCGATTGTCGAGAATATTTTTCAGCATGCTTTTCCGGAAGGGATCGAAGTTTGGCATTACATTCGGATTGACACGAGAATAGAACAGGACAATTTGCTGGTTATGGTAGAGGACAACGGAGCAGGAATAGCGGACCATAAGCTTCTTAAGCTGCGTAAGAGGCTCGAGGAAAACCGTCTGGTGGACGATGACGACGGAATGCATGTCCGGCGCAAGGGCGGAATCGGCATCGTTAATGTCCATCGGCGAATTCAGATGGTTTACGGCGAAGAGTACGGAATTACAGTTCATAGTTCGCCGGATCAAGGTACAAAAATCATCATGACAATGCCGCGAATGGAAAGAGTGCGTGATCAAGAATGCAGACTGAAACAGCTGCAAACCTAATCAGGAGGGATTAATATGCATATTAACTTATCGGGTAACATCGCTTTAGTCACAGGTTCGAGTGGAGGGATCGGTCGTGCGGTAGCATTAAGGCTGGCAAGAAGCGGAGCCAAGGTCGCGCTGAATTACCTGAACAGCAAGGAAGCCGCCGAAGAAGCCGTGGCGGAGATTCGAAGTTTTGGCGGCGAGGCGTATGCTTTTCGTGCAGACGTTACGCATGTGGAGCAGGCAGAGGCGCTTGTAGCTGATGTGGAGAAGGCATTTGGCGGACCGGTTACGATCCTGGTTAATAATGCGGGGCATTTGGTTGAGCGTCTGGCGAATGCGGAAATGACCGAGGAGCTCTACAACAAGGTCATGGATGTGAATATGAAAAGCACGGTATTCATGAGCAAAGCCGTCATTCCGGGCATGAAAGCCGCCGGTCAAGGTCGCATTGTCAACATGACCTCCGTTGCGGCACATAACGGTGGCGGACCCGGCGCAAGCATTTATGCTGCCAGCAAAGCGGCCGTCCTGAGCTATACCAAGGGACTAGCGAAGGAGCTCGCTTCAAGCGGAGTTAACGTGAATGCCGTATCGCCGGGATTTATCGGACAGACGGCGTTTCACGCCACCTTTACCCCGGATGAAGCGCGAATAGCAACGATCAAGGGCATTCCGCTGGGGCGGGAGGGTACCCCGGACGATGTCGCCGGCTCCGTTCTGTTCCTCGTCTCGGAGCTGTCCTCTTATCTAACGGGGGAGACGATCGAAATTAACGGCGGCATGTTCATGCGATGAGGGATTGGATGAAGGTCAAATCGAAGTCGATATTCTATCCGTGGAGCGAACGTACAGTCGATATCCTGAAGGCCGAGCTTGACCAGGTCATCGAACGGAAGCTGGATGTTCCTGTCGAGCCCGGCGGCTGGTGGCACCAATACGTGTGTCCCGAACATCATACGGAACTGATGTATGATTCGCTGGAAGCCGATTGCAGCTCCTATCGTTGTCCGTATGGCTGCGAAGTGGAGGGGGAACCGTACAGGGGAGCTTGGCTGGTATTCAAGCATCAGGCTATGGCCCGATACGTTCTGCAATCTGCCGCCGTTTATGCCGGTACGGGAGAGCAGGTCTACGCCGATCTTGGAAAAAAGCTGATCGTCCGCTACGCGGAGCAGTTTCCGCTTTATCCTGTCCACCCGGATGCCCAGCCCTGGATGCTGAAAGGGCGCGCATTTCATCAGGCTTTAACCGAGGCCATCTGGGCAACGACCTTGCTTCGCGGTTATCTCCTTTTGGAGGATTTGCAGGTGTCGTTTCACGAGGCTGAACGCCGGAAGATTGATCATTTCCTGCATATGCTCGAGAGCAGCATGACGGAATATCATCATATGTTGACCCAGGAGCGCGGAAATCCCGAGAACAACTATACCGCCTGGCTGATTGCCGCGCTGTTTAGTATCTATGCGGTACAAGGCGAAGCGGAGAAGCTGCGGCAGCTGGTCGTGAAGGAAGGCGGCCTGCGGCATCATCTCAGCATTGCCATCAGGCCGGATCAGCTTGAATATGAAGGCAGCGTGTATTACCACGTATTCGTACTCCGTGCTTACCTGATTGCAGCGGAAATGGGGAGCCGGGTTGGTGAAGAGCTTTTTTCCCTGAGGGGAGAGCAAGGCCAATCCATGCAGGGAATGCTGGCGGTACTGGTTCAATTATCAGACCAAAATGGCTCCCTGCCTGCACTTCACGACGGTCCTTATCGCAGGGCTCCGTATGCGCGAGAAATCGCCGAGATTGTGGAAATCGGTTTATCCGTCTATGGGGATAAGAGCTATCGACGATTGTTAGACAATGTGTATCGTGAATTGAATGGTGAAGAAGGCCGGATCGGCATGCTGGAAGCTCTGTTGTACGGTACGGGCCATTGGGATGGGAGATACGGAATGGCTGCTTCTGAGGTGAAGGATTCTCATCGGAAGACATCGGAAGGAGTATGGGAAGTCGGGGACGTCATCGAAGTACGAGTGACACGAGACGTGCAAGGAGCAGGCGATGCAGAACATGCGAACCAAGCAGGTAAGGAAACTGAAGGAAAGGAAGCAAGGAAAGCAAGGGACAATGAAGGCAGAAACCAGAATGACTTGCCCGATCTTTCCGCTCCTTCGGTCTTTCTTCCTCACAGCGGATTTGCCCTGTTGAAGTCGAATCATTCGAATGGGCTTCAGGCGTTGGTCGATTTTGGCCCTCATGGTGGATCACATGGTCACTTCGATAAACTGAATCTGATGATTCATGTCGGGAACCAGCCACTATCGCCAGACCGTGGTACCGTACCGTACGGTTCAATCCTGAAGAACGAATGGTATCCCCATACAGCCTGCCACAACACCGTCTCGGTTGGGCGGCGTTCCCAGAATCCGACCGAAGGGAGATGCATTCGGTATGAATCCAGTTCGAATTTTACTTATCTCTGGGTGCGGTCCGATCAGGCTTATGAACAGGGCGTTCTGGACCGGCATCTGATATTGACGGATGACTGGCTTCTGGATTGGTTCGAAGTGGAATTGGAAGAGCCGGCAGCTGTGGATTGGTGGTTTCATTATGTTGGCCAAGGAGAGCTTAGCGGGCTTCCAAATGCTGATCAGGGCCATGTTGTAACGAATCTAGGAAATGAAGATGGATACGCATATGTAAAAGAAAGCTGCGCCCACGCCTTGTCCCAGGATGGCATGCAATTCAATCTCCATATTGCCAATGCATCAGGGCCGCTGGCGGTAGCTTCATTTATCGCCTTTGAGGGGATGGGATGCACACAGGTGGAGTCACCTGGAATTGCGGACGATCCCAGCCGAAGGATGGAGGGAATCCGGCTTCATCGGACAGATTCGCAAGCCCGCTTCATTGCCGTCTACCGTAGCGGTACGGAGCCGCTGACATTGGAATGGAACCGGTCGGAGAATGGGGACTGGCTCAGCTTGTCCGATGGCAGGACCGCGAGAAGCTTCACGATGACCAACAACGGGTTGAAGGAGAGGGTACTCGATGAAAACCTTGTTTGAACCGAAAAGCGGATTGTTGTCCGTGCCATATCAACCGGATGAAGAGAGTAAGCTGCTTGAGAATCCTCCCCGTTTCACCTGGATGCCGGGACAGCTGGAGAACGACCGTTATATGCTGCAGATTTCGACCTCACCCTCGTATGAAACGGAGGCGACAACGACAATTTCGCCGATTCCCTATAACTTATACACTCCGGATCACCCTCTGGAGGCAGGTACTTATTATTGGCGCTATGCCTTGCTGACCGGGGAACAAGGGGAGGATACGACGGACGCTGCCCTTAACCGTTCTTCATGGAGCCAATCCCGAATGTTTCATGTTCCGGAGGGCCTCCCTGAGACTCCCCTGCCTGACCGTGGGGATCGCTATGAACGCACGAATACCGGGCATCCGCGGTTATGGCTGGATGAGAAGGGAGTGGCGGCGTTCCGTGAACATTTACGTCAGGATGATGATTACTGCGGCTGGCGCGCTTTTTACGAGAAATCGGTCATTCCGTGGCTGGATAAGCCGTTAATTCCGGAACCGGAACGTTATCCCGGCAATAAGCGTGTCGCGAAGCTGTGGAGAAAAATGTACATGGATTGCCAAGAAACGCTGTATGTCATCCGGCACTTAAGCGTGGCAGGGGTCATTTTGCAGGATGATGCTTTGATAGCCAAAGCGAAGTCGTGGCTGCTTCACGCGGCCCGGTGGGATACGGAAGGTACAACGTCCAGGGATTATAACGATGAAGCTGCGTTTCGGATGGTTGGTGCACTCGCATGGGGATACGACTGGCTCCACGATTACCTCACCGCAGAGGAGATGGATCTCGTCAGGGGAGCTCTTCTGCGACGTACGGAGCAGGTGGCCTTCCATGTGATGGAGCGCTCGAAAATCCATCATGTCCCCTATGACAGCCATGCTGTTCGTTCGTTGTCCTCCGTGTTTGTCCCAGCCTGCATTGCCATGCTGCATGAAGAGGCCGAGGCACAGACATGGCTGGATTACACGCTGGAATACTACGCCTGCCTCTATTCGCCTTGGGGCGGAGAAGATGGAGGCTGGGCCGAGGGGCCGCTCTATTGGACAACCGGCATGGCGTTTGTGATAGATGCGCTTAATCTCATTCGCAGCTACGTATCGATTGATTTCTTTAAACGGCCGTTCTTTGGGCGCACGGGCGACTTTCCGCTCTACTGCAGCAGCCCGGACACGATACGGGCCAGCTTCGGAGACCAGTCCTATCTAGGCGAACCCGTTAGTCTGAAGACGGCTTTCAATATTCGCCAGTTTGCAGGCATTACAGGCAACGGATTATATCAGTGGTATTATGAACAAGTAGCCAAAGCGGATACGGACGCCGACACCAAGTTTTACAATTACGGCTGGTGGGATTTCCGATTTGACGATATGCTGTACCGGCATGATTACCCTCAAGTGGAGGCTGTTGCTCCTTCTGTTACCGTTCCGTTTTCTTCCGATAACGCTTCGGAAGCGAAGGAGGGGACCATCCAATCCGTCAAATGGTTCCGGGATATTGACTGGGTGGCGATGCATCACCGGATGGATGATCCGGATGAACATATCATGCTGCTGGCAAAGAGCAGCCGTTACGGCTCCATGAGCCACAGTCACGGTGACCAGAACGGATTCCTGCTGCACGCATTCGGCGAACCTCTCGCTATCGAGAGTGGATATTATATCGCTTTTGGAAGCACGATGCATATGAATTGGCGGAGGCAGACGCGTTCCACGAACAATATTCTCATCGATGGCCATGGGCAGTATGCGGGAAAAGACAAGGTGCTCTGCATCGAGGCCAGCGGGAAGGTGGAGCAAGTTGACGCGTCACCAGGGTACGGGTATACCCGTATGAACGCTACGCAGGCCTACCTGGAGAATGTCCCTTATCTTGAGCGGTATGTGCGCGAGATCTATTTTTTTGACGAATCATATTTTGTCATTGTGGATACGGTGGATCTCGCCAAGCCAGCCAGCATCGAGTGGCTGTTTCATACTCTGAACCGGATGAAGCTGTCGGGGCAGACGTTTCGAGTGTTGGGCAGCAAAGCGGAAATGGAAGGGCGATTCGTGTACAGTTCATCCGGCGACTTGTCGCTGAATCAGCATAATCAGTTCATCGATGTCGATCCCGATGAAATCGATGGGCTGGATAACCAGTGGCATCTGCATGCTGAAACGAAATCTGCGGCAAGCCATCGCATCGCGACCCTCCTGGTTCCCATGAAGGCGGATGAGAATAAATATGTCTCATATTTCCTGGATGATCAGGACCATGGAGTTCATATCTATTTCACGAATGAGGATGGGAACACAAGAAAGGTCGAGGTGCCTAAGGCATATTAACTCTTAGAGGTGCTGTTTCGATTTAGAAAATAGACTCAACTTCAGCGCAAGCAGCTGGATGTTGAGTCTTTTTTTATGCATATTCACAATGCTGATGGATACAGTTACCGTTCTCGTAGAGATCATGGGCCGGGATATAGTTCGCAAAGGATTGATTCTGAAATCAGGGTTTATAACAGTCTAGCCTGGGAAGGTGTCATGCCCTTGTACTGTTTGTACAGCTTGGTAAAATAATTCGGGTTGCTGCAGCCGACGATGCCGGCAATCTCGGTGATGGTTAAAGTCCCTTCACGAAGCAGCTTCTCCGCTTCATTCATTCGGGTTAGATTGACGTAATCCACGAATGTGCGCCCTGTTAAACGCTTGAACATTTTGCAAAAATGAAACGGATTCAAACCGACCGCCGCCGCGGCGGCCTCAACCGACAATTTCTCGCCGATGTTGCTCTCGATGTGTTGAATGAGTGTTTTATAACGGTCCCGATTCGCAAAATACGGCTCGGCCGTCTTCTCCGTGAACGGTGCGGGCATGAATGTGCGCGCCAGCAGAACGAACAGGGTGTACAGCTTGGACTTGGCTACAAGCTCATAGGCTGGACGACGCGTTACAAGCTCTTCAATGACTTCATCCAACAGCGGATAGCAGTCTGCGCCAGCTGGGTGGCTCTCGGCAGGCTTGACGGGGAAACGGAGCCGGCCTTCCATATAGGGAGCGACATAACGCGCATGAATCGGATCATGAAGGAAATCGTTAAAGAGGGATGCATTCACCACGACACAATCAAATCGTACGTCGCCATCTTCAAGCGCATATCCCACGTGAAGGCTGCCGCCGGGGATGATAATGACTTCCCCGGCCTTTACGTCATACGGAGTTGTATCAATATGGAATACCGCGTGTCCTTGGCGCATGCTAATGATCTCAAAGTGCTCATGCCAGTGGAGATACAGGATACAGTCTTTCATTTTGGCATGGGAGCAGAAGTTATGAAATACCTGCACGGGATAAGCTTTGTAGTCAAGTCTCGTATTCTCATGAAGCTCTCTTGGATTGGACAAGCGAATTCACCTCGAACCGCAAGATTAGAGTGGTAATGCACAAGGTTGTATAGAGAAAATGTTGAGTTCCGCCATTATAATGAAGTTGCTTCACTTACAATAAGCCAATATCGGAATGATGACAACGTGTTAGGAAAAAGATTTGTAAGCGGTTTACGACAATATGACGTATTCAGGGGGAGTTAACAAGCATGAACACGACATTTAAAGTTGTGATAGCAGGATGCGGCAGTATGGCGAATACATGGGCGGAATATGCAAAAGGGCGTGAGGACGTTGAAATCGTGGGCCTCGTGGATATCCAGGAAAAGTTTGCACAGGCATTTGCCGATCGGCATGGGCTTTCTTGTCCCATCTATACAAATATTACGGAGGCTCTTACTTCAAGCGGAGCGAATATCGTATTTGATGTGACCATTCCGGCCAGCCACTATGGGATTAGCACGGCAGCGCTTAAGCACGGGTGCCATGTATTCAGCGAAAAACCGTTAGCGGAATCGATGACGGAATGCCTGGATATCGTGAAGCTGGCCGAGTCTGTGGGCAGAACGCATGCCGTCATGCAAAACCGCCGATTTGACCCGCGAATTAGGGCGTTCAAGGATTTGATTGATAGCGGCGCGATTGGAAAACCCGGTTTCATTGGGGCGGATTTTTTTCTGGGCGCCCATTTCGGCGGGTTTCGGGACCTGATGGACAGTCCATTGCTGCTCGACATGGCCATTCACACCTTCGACCAGGCCCGAATGATCAGCGGAGCCAATCCGGTATCCGTGTACTGTCAGGAGTTTAACCCGCCGGGGTCCTGGTATGCCGGTAACGCGATGGCGATATGCATCTATGAAATGTCGGACGGCTCCGTGTTCAATTACCGCGGTTCCTGGTGTGCCGAAGGTGCTCAGACCTCCTGGGAGGCCGCATGGCGCGTAACGGGAGAGAGAGGAACGGCAATCTGGGACGGTCATGATGAGATTTATGCGGAGTTCGTGGCGGAAGGGGATCAATCAGGAAATTTCATACGGAGGTATGAACGGACGGAAGGAACGCTGCCCGTCATGGAGAAGACCGGACATCATGGCTGCCTGGAACATATGTTTCATGCCCTCGAAGCGGGCATCAAGCCGGAGACGGATTGCAGCGACAACGTCTACAGCATGGCGATGGTGCTGGCTGCCTTGGAGAGTGCCAAGACGGGACAGAAAGTCATGATATCGGAGTTCATGAAGGGAACAAGTGAGTAGTTTCGGCGGCATTTTCATACAACTCTAGCCTTGGCTGGAGGATGGCTTGCACAGGAATGTGTTGTCTGGGGAACAAAAACATATAGGGTACAAGGAGCCGCGGGGATTCGCGGCTTTTTGGTTTTGCGTTGCAGGAGTTCTTCCTTTAAAGACATCCCTCTTCCAGTGGGGGACAAAGCCGTGCTACAATAAAGGACAAGCATAAGTAAAACGCTTAACCTGGAAGAGAAAGGAATGACCTCTTTGCAGCAAAACTGGTATCGCAAGCTGCTTCTTTCCTATTTTCCCATTTTCCTTATCACCATTACCATTATCGTATTTCTTTCTTTCATTATGTTTAATGAGGCTTCACGCGAAGAAGCAGCCAAGGCGAACGGGATATCCACGAGATTTATTATGGAAGACCTTGACCGCTCCATCCATGCAATTGAGATGAACGTGCTGAACGAAGTGGAGACGAGTTCCCTATACTCCAGCTATCTGTTCAGTACCCCGTCATCCGACCAAAATCTGATGTACTCGCTGGTGAAACGACTTCGCGTTCTGCAAACGGACAGTAGCATGATTGAATCGGTCTATTTGTACCGTCATTCGGATCAGTCCGTGCTGACTACCAGCGGACAGAGCTCCCTCTCGACGTTTCCGGACCGTTCATTTATCGAGCACGCCGTGAAGGAGCACGATTATCGGGGCTGGTCGGCCGTACGCTCCATGACGGGTCTCGGGGAGAACGAACCGAAGCAGGTCATTTCCATGTACAAAAATTTGCCGCTCCCCTTCGGAAGCCAGGGGCTGCTGGTGATAAACGTCAGCATGTACCGGTTGGAGCAGATGATCAATCCGATGATAAATGACAGCGTTTCCTTTTTAAACATTCTGGATTCCAGCGGGGAGCTGATCTTCATAGCATCCCAGACCGGAGAGGATAACCGGGCCAAAGAAGGCAAGGTGCTGACAACGCTGCAATCGGAACAGCTGGGTTGGACTTTTGAAAGCGGTCTCCGTGCGGGCCAGCTCTATGCCTGGGTGTCGGTCGTATCCTATATCTGGATCGTCATCGGGTTCGTGACCGTGGTGCTTGCCGTTATTTACATCATATATATTAGCAGGCGGAATTATCAGCCGATCAAAGCCATGATGAACCGCATAGAATCCATTCAGCTGAACATGCCGCAGGCGGCCAAGGATGAATTATCCGTGATCGACAGCGCGCTTGAAAGCCTGATCAACAGGTCCATGGATTATGACAAAAAGCAGGACGAGAATCTCCAGCTTCAGCGCAGTCAGCTGTTTATGGACCTGATCGGCGGGCAGAAGCACGAGGAAGAGCTGCAATCGCGGATGAGCGAGCTGACCCCGATGGCGCTGCCGGAACAACCGGTTGGCTACGTTATGATGCTGGGTGAAATCAATGATTACAGCGGCTTTCAGGATGTTCATACCGCTCGGGACCAGAATGTGTTGAAGTTTGCCTTGATGAACGTGTTCCAGGAGCTTTCACGCAATGCCGGCTTCAACAGCTGGCTCGAGTGGATCTCCGGCAGCCGCGTCGGTATTCTGATCGCGCTGCCGGAGGTAAAAGACGAGACTCGTCCGGCCCTGATCCATGCCGCTGAGGAATGCCGCGGCTGGGTTGAGGAAAAGCTTCGCCTGCCTATGAGCTTCGGGCTGGGCAGTACGGTCACCGGGCTTCATGAGATCGGGGCCTCGTACCGCTCCGCCTCGGAGGCGCTCGGTTATAGACTGGTAATGGGGGATCATGGCGTCCTGATTGGCGATGAGCTGTCCAAGGAGGATTTAAGCCACCTGCTTCCTTATCTGACGGAAATTTCGGAGCTGGTCAAGGACTTTCGCTTAAATAACGATGGCTGGAGAACCCGTCTGCAGGATATGTTCGTTTCGTTCAAGGAGGAGCGGCTGAAGGACGACATCATCCGTTCTCTGGTCAACAGCATGCTTCAGCTGCTGTCCCGGGAGGTTGGGGTGTTATCCGGCGAGCTGCGGGATCAGCTTTCGGAGAGCAAGGACCATATGCTGGCGGGAGCAGCGACCCTGGAGGAGCTCCAGAGCAGGATCAGCGATCAACTAACGGAAACTTACCGTACTTACGTTGCGCTCAGTGAAACCAAAAGCTACCGGGCCATGATCAGTGAGATGAAGCACTATATCGAAGAGCATTTTGAAGATCCGGATTTGTCCCTAAAGCATCTTAGCGACCGTTTTCAGATTTCAGGCAAATACGCAAGCTATCTGTTTAAAATGGAATACGATATGAAGTTCGTTGATTTCCTGGTTCAGCTGCGGATGAAGCGGGCGGAGGAGCTGCTGGCGGAGACCGAGTTCTCCATACAGGAAATTGCGGAGAAAATCGGGTATGCAAACGCCATTACGTTCGGGCGGGTGTTCAAACGGACGGCCGGTGTGACGCCGGGAGATTACCGCAAGCTGAAGATGAAGCCGTCTCCTGGTATGGAGCCGGGATCATAAACGAGCGGCTTGGATTGCGAAAGCAGTTTATGACTATAGTTTATCAAGAAGCGGGTGCAGAAGTTTCCGATTGGGAGCAGCACCCGTTTCGTATTTTTGCATATGCACGGCAAATTTCAAGCCTGGGGCTTCATTTAGCGGGACGTTCAACATACGGAACAAACCGTGGATGCAGCAAGGTTTAAGGCGATCGTATGAAAACGGTTTATGATGCGAAAATAGTCATTGCTAAACCGAGAAACCGTGTAACCATGCGCATTCTGGGGTTTGGAATTTGGTTTATTGTCATACCCGGGCCTCTGAGGCATACTGAGGACACCCCACGGGTTAAGCGCTTACATGAATGGATCCCAAAACAGCGCAGGGATGTATCCGCAGGATATATTCAATTAAGAGAACGGCGCGAACAGTAGGGCAATATCAAAATAAGAAAAGGGGATGTAACTATGGCGGCAAGCAAGAAAAAATGGGGCAAGCTCGCAAAGCTCTCGCTCGTCATGCTATTGGCTGGAACGGTCGTATTATCCGGGTGTTCATCAGACTCGGGCGGCAGCACCAATACTTCAAGCGGAAGCGGAGATTCCGGCTCTAAGGATGGTAAGCAGGTCACGCTGAAGGTCGAAATATTTGATCGCGGCAATACACCGAAGCCATACACCATAACCGACAGCTACCTAACGAGATACATCCAGGACAACTTTGGAACTCCTAACAACATTAAGATGGAATTTGTACCGGTACCCCGTTCGGAGGAGATCAAGAAGCTGAACGTTCTGATGGCCAGCGGCGGCAACGTGCCGGATATTGTTTTTACGTACGACACCCCTACCTTCAATCGCTACGCGGAGCAGGGCGGACTGACGGAGCTGACCGATCTGATCAACGAGCACGGTCCGAACCTGAAGGAATTCCTCGATGAGGACGCGATGAGTTACGGCCAGTACATGGGCAAACAGTTTGCCGTTCCTGGAAAGCGGGCTTTCCTGGGTAAGTATTCTTCCTTTATCCGTACCGACTGGTTAGAGAAGCTCGGCATGGACGTGCCACAAACCACGGATGATCTGTACGAGGTCTTGAAAGCCTTTAAAGAAAAGGATCCGGGCGAAACCGGCGGCAAGGTCATTCCTTTCGGCATGACAATCGAACCGGCTCAATACGATCCGTTAATCTGGTCCTTTATCCAGCCGACCACGGAAGAACAGAAGTACACCCAGCTCCAAAAGCTCGGAGCCAATGACTATCCGACCCTGCTTCCCGGCTTTAAGGATGCGCTTCAATTCTTCAACAAGCTGTACAATGAGGGGCTGATCAGCCGTGACTTCAGTTTGGACGAAGACAAGAAGCAGCTGACCCAGGATGTAACGAATGGCCTCACTGGCTTCCTGACAGAGGATTATCCGAACTTGTACTACGCGGACGGCACCTATGATACGCTGCTGAAAAACCAGCCGGATGCCAAACTGGAACCGATCGATCCATTCACCAACTCCGAAGGCAAGCGCGCGAAGCCCGAATATGCGCCAAACGGCATGTATATCATGATTCCGAAAACAAGCAGCCATGCTGTGGAAGCGATTAAATACCTGAATTGGATGGCCGATCCAGCCAATCTGCTGGCTCTGCAAAACGGGGTGGAAGGCGAAAACTATGAAATGGTGGACGGCATTCCCGTCATGAAGACCGACGCTCCTCAAGATGTGATTGATCGTCTTTACAACTCCGGCGACATTGCCATTATCGCTAACGGTAACTTTGTTGGCGACGAGGCACAGAACCGGGAGAAGCTGACGACCAACTTCCCGGAGAAGTTCCAGGATCTGCACCGCAAGGCCGTCGAAATAGCGGCAACGGATACGTTTAAGCCGGTCAACTTTGACCGACCGATCGAAGCCGAAGCGAAATACGGCACGAACCTCCAAGCCAAATACGAAGAGATGATCGTAAAGACGGCGATGGCCAAACCGGAAGACTTCGAGAAAGTGTTCGAAGCTACGATGAAGGATTACATGGTCAGCGGCGGCCAGGCGATTCTTGATGAGCGGACCAAGGTTTATCAGGAGATGCAATCCAAATAAAGATACTCCGCAGCGGGACAAGGGAAAGGACGGCTATATACAAGAGGCCGTCCCTTCGCTCCCGGCGTCATGAGCAAGGAGAGGATGATTCAGATGAGAGGAACCGTTTACCTGCGCCGGTACTGGCAATTATATGCACTGCTTGTTCTGCCTTTGGTCTACTTTATCATTTTCAAATACGGCCCAATGTGGGGCGTTCAGATTGCTTTTAAGGATTTCAATTTCTTCCAGGGCATCACCGGAAGCGAATGGATTGGACTGGATGCCTTCCGAGAAGTCTTCCAGACACAGGACTTTTATAAAACACTGCGCAACACACTGATGCTCAATCTGCTGGATCTCTTGGTGTCATTTCCGGCCCCGTTGATTCTGGCCATTATGCTGCATGAACTCCGAATTCGATGGTTCAAACGTTTATCCCAAACGATATTGTATATTCCCCATTTTATTTCATGGGTTATTATAGGCGGCATCGTATACCAGGTGTTTGGCACGCAATCGGGCATGATCAACAATATGCTGATGGCGCTCGGCTTTGATTCGGTGCCTTTTCTAACCGAAAAAAATACATGGCTCATCACCTACCTGGCAACGGGTGTGTGGCAGAGCGCAGGCTGGGGAACCATCCTCTATCTGGCTGCCTTAACCGGGATCAACAAGGAGCTGTTTGAAGCGGCGGAAGTGGACGGGGCAGGCAGGTTCAAACGAATCTGGTATATCACGCTGCCGGGCTTGAAGACGACGATTGTAACGCTCCTCATCATCAACCTCGGGAATATGATCTCGATCGGTTTTGACCGTCCGTTTGTCATCGGCAATAAAGCGGTCATGGATTACTCCGACGTGCTGAGTACCTATGTGTACCGGACCGGTTTGGAATCCGGGCAGTATACGCTGGCGACGGTGGTCGGCCTGTTCCAGGCTGTCGTTGGCTTGATCTTTATCCTTGGAGCCAACTATGCATCCAAAAAACTGACGGACGAGTCCATCATTTAACGTTTTTGCAGAAAGGAGTATCACTCATGAGCGAGCGTGTGTCGAACCGCGTTTTTGATACCGTAAACATCATCCTGCTTGCACTTTTTGTTCTTCTTTGCCTGGCACCCTTTTTCCATATTATCGCCATCTCCTTCAGCTCAAATCGTGCGGTAACGTCAGGTGACGTGACTTTGTTTCCGGTAGAGTTCAGCCTTCAGGCTTATAAATCCGTCTTCTCGGATTCCAGCATGATCCGGTCTCTCGGCTTTACGGTCATGCTCACATTGCTGACGACGGTGCTGTGCATGATCATGACGATGATTGCCGCTTATCCGCTGACAAAAAAGAAGCTGAAAGGCCGCAAAATCTTCATGTTTATCATCATTGTGACCATGTTCTTCAGCGGGGGCATTATCCCGGAATACATTCTCGTGAAAGACCTGAATTTGCTGGATACGATATGGGCCCTGGTTCTTCCGGGACTGATCAGTCCGTTCTATCTGATTATCCTGATCTCCTTCTTTAACGGAATTCCGGAAAGTCTTGAGGAAGCGGCCGAAATTGACGGCACCAGCCAGATCGGAACGATGCTTCGGATTATTCTGCCGCTGTCATTGCCGGTCATAGCAACGCTAAGCCTGTTCTATGCGGTCGGGCGCTGGAACGGATTTCAGGACACGCTGCTGTACATTACAAGCGAAGAGCTGTATCCGCTTCAGCTGAAGCTGTATCAATTGGTACAGAACAATATGATCACGGATCTGACCCGTAACGAGGGACCTGCAGCGGGTGTCAGAGCAACCACGGAAAGCTTGAAAGCGGCCAGCGTCGTATTTGCCACTGTGCCGATTCTAATCGTGTATCCATGGCTGCAGCGTTACTTCGTCAGCGGCGTGATGCTGGGAGCCGTGAAGGGTTAAGGACGACGGATATCAGGAGGATCGTAAATGTATAACAAAGTTTTTGAAGTCAATGACGGCTGGGTTCGGGAGGGGACGGACCGCCAGATTATGGAGCAGGCACATCGCTGGTATGGCGGGGTTCGTACCTTGGAGCACGGTTTGCCCTCACCCAATCATAACAGCGGGACACCGACCGCCATGGCGATCTGGGCCGCCGCGCTTTGCAATCCGGCATCCGAATACTACCACAGCAAGGAGCTGGCGAACAGATTAACGCTTGCGGCGCGTTATATGCTGGAGACTCAGCATAGCGACGGTACGATCTCGCCGGGCTGGACGAATTTTCATTCTCCTCCGGATACGGCGTTCGTCGTGGTTGGTTACGCGCAAGCAGCGCAGCTGCTTCTGGCCGACGGTTGGGAAGAGCTGAAGGGAGCAGCGGCGGATATGCTGCTGTTTCTGGAACGGACCTTGCCCGCGCTAATTACCGGAGGCTGCCATACGCCGAATCATCGGTGGGTCATCTGCGCGGCGCTGGGCTTCTTGAATGAGCTCTTTGATTCGCACGATGCCTTGAAGCGGGCGGAGGAGTGGCTCGCCGAAGGCATGGACGCCACGGCGGACGGGGAGTGGACCGAGCGCAGCAACGGGATCTACAACGTCGTCAGCGACGTCATGCTGATTCATGCGGCCAGGTTGCTGAAGCGTCCGGAGCTTCTGATCCCGGTCCGTGCCAATTTGAAGATGATGTCCTATCTGGTTCACCCGGATGGGGAGATCGTTACCGAATATTCCGGGCGGCAGGATTTTGGTCAAAGCTTCGATATGTCGGGATATTTTCTGCCGTGTCTGATGATGGCCTCGCTGGACCGTGATCCGGTATTTCAGGGGATGGCGGAACAGTCGCTGTCTCTGCTGAAGCATCCCGGCGGAGCACCGACCAACGCAGCCGTTCGGCTGCTCTTGGATCCGGGGCTAAAGCGCCAGGGTGCGGAGATAACGCCGATGCCGGAGCATTATCGCGTCGTGCTGAACGGAGAATTTCCAAGGGAGCGCTACCTGTCCGGGTTTGCAGGTGCCGGTCATCACGGTGTCATCCGTTACAGCCGGATGCATACGGATTTTGGCGCTCCGGTCGCCCGAATCCGTGCAGGACATACCAGCGTGACCGTCAGCACGGAAATGTCCTCCTTCTTTTCTATTCGTCATGGAGCGGCTCGTTTGCTGGGTGTGCAGTTCGCCTCCTACTTCGACCCCGGCTTTGTCAAGATGAGCCGGATGGCGACGTTGGAGGATGGGTATCGGCTATCCGGCGAACAGGAGAAGGGCTACAACGGGCCGGTGCCGGAAGCCGATCTGCCTGCAAGCACCAAGGCAGACATCAGCCCTTGGTATCTGCTGCCGCATCACCGCCGTCCCCAGACGCATGTGCAGCAGCATAAGGTGGGGGTGGACGTGCTGGAAACCTTTGATGGCTGGAAGCTGGTCATTTCCTCGACGGAGCCGGAGGAAGTCGTATCGCAGATCTCGCTCATATTTCCGGCAGCTGGAGCCCTTAGCGGTGGAGAGCTTGCTCCCGCCGGCGTGGATGCTCAGTTCTGGATGGAAGGGAGCATTCGCTACGAGATGGACGGCGAGTGGATGGAAATTAGCGGCGGCGAATTTCAGCACACAGCGGCGGGCGTCCGGGAAGCGGTTTATCCGCTTGGGTGCCGAACGCTGCTGCTGAACGTGGTAACTCCGTTCGAGAAGGAGATTCACATCAAGCTTTCTCCGGCAGAGCAAGCTCAAACGGAAGGAAGTGGAGCTTCATGACAAGCTATATCGAAGCTCGTGAGAGCATCCGGTATTGGTTGGGCGATGATGATGCTGGAGTGCTGAAGACCATATCCGACCGCTACATTGGAGCGAACCCGGAAATTCCGTTCTCGCTGCGCTCGTTCGCTGAAACAGGTATTCTTCAGACCGAGGAAGGGTTCTATAATTTCAACTTCGGCGACCGGTTCCGGGATGCGAGGCCGGGGGACGCCGCCTATGCGCTTGGCTTGGTCTGGAGCGACGATGAGCGTTCGCTTGACGCCGGGATTATGCCGTTCAGCCCCGTACGGTTCTATCTGAACGATCAGCTGATGTACCGCTCGGGAGCCGAGGACGAGATGAAGCCGGATGCAAAAATCGTTGTTCCGCTTGTTCTGAAACCCGGCTGGAATACGCTGCTGATTGAGGCCCGCAGGACCGAAGCTGGCTTCGGCTGCCGATTTGGCGCCCAGGAGGGCAAGGTCAGAATTTTGCAGGTGTTATCCCCGTTTGCTGATCGGAAGGAAGCTGCCGGTTGGGCGTATGCCGGGCCGTTGACCGCCGGCATGTTCGGAGAAAGCGGTATCTTTCCGAATGCCCACGGAACTGAAGGCGAGACCGGTGTTAGCTGGCTCCCGGTCACAGGCTGGAGCGAGGAAGAAGCGGAGAAGCCGAATTTTGAGCGTATGTTTGGCTTGCCGAAGCTCCCGGTATCGGGTTATGCCTGGAGCCGATTGCATGTGCCGGCAGGCGTTGACTGTGTTGTGCTTAGAGGTCGCGCTCTGGGGCGGACGGAAGTATGGATCGACGGGAAAGCCGTGTTGGATACTCAAGGGTGCGGCAATTTTGGCTGCGAGATTCCTGCTGCGGCCAGCCGAGGGGATCTTCTCGTACGATGCTCTAGCGGGCCATCCGGATGGGGATTTGAGCTTGAGGCCTATGGTTCAGAGAAAGAGCTGGACTTTGTGCTTCCGGTTCAAGTCCAGGGCGCACCTTCTCCGTGGCTATTTGCCGGGCCGCTGGCTGCTGAGAAGGAGGAAATACAGAAGGAGGTGTGTTCGGTACGACGGCTGTTCCCGCGCGCGGATAGCGGCGGTTTGACCGGCTGGTCCCTGGATGCGCCGGGCCGCCGGGTCAGGCCGTTCTATGAGAACGCAATGCTGAGCAACAAATGGACCTCCGGTTCTGCCACCAATTTCGGGCGCTGGGATTATCCGCTTGGGGTGACGATGTACGGCCTGCTTCAGACGTCGCGAATCCTGAAGCGGCCGGATATTGCGAAATTTGCTCGCACGCACATCGACATCTGTACTTCATGGTATGAATACGCCGTTTGGGATCGGGATACGTATGGATTTCCGTCGATTAACCATCAGTTGGTGCTGATCAAAATGCTGGACAACTGTGGTTCCTTCGGCTCTGCGATGCTGGAAGCATACACGGAAAGCGGTAACCCGGACTATTTGAATGTGGCGGAAGTGATTGCGGACTTTATGACGAACCGCCTGGAACGTCGGGAAGACGGCGCCTTCTACCGTCTCTGCATCTCGGAGTACTCTGCGGATACGATGTGGGCGGATGATCTGTACATGAGCACGCCTTTCTTGTCGCGGTACGCCGAAATTACAGGCGATTCCTCTTATCTGGATGACGCGGCCCATCAGTTTTTGAGGTATCGGGAGTATCTGTTTATGCCGGAGGAAGGCGTGATGAGCCACGTGTTTGACTTCAAATACGGGAAGGCGACCCGAATTCCTTGGGGGCGTGGAAACGGCTGGAGCCTGTTCTCCTTGTCCGAGCTGCTTGAACGCCTGCCGGGGGAGCATAAGGACCGACCGGCCCTGCTTGGATTCTACCGTGAGATGTGTGCCGGGATCGCTTCCTACCAGGGAGAGTCAGGGCTCTGGAGACAAGTCATTACTGATCCGGAAGCATATGAGGAAGCATCCTGTACAGCTATGTTCGCCTATGCCTTTGCCAGAGGCGTGAGGTTCGGCTGGCTGGAGAATCCAACACCGTTCGCCGATGCAGCCATTCGGGCATGGCAGGGGCTGACCGGAAAAGCCATCGATCGCCGCGGCAGCGTGCACGGGGTATGCAGCGGATCCCGTTATTCCTTTACCGGGGATTATTACAAGCATGACCTGCTCACCGTGGTGAATGACAATCACGGGACCGGCATCATGATGCTGGCGGGCGCGGAAATCATAAAATTGAAAGGCATGCTGGGCGGCAAGTAAGGCATACGCTTTCTTTAAAGCGCTTAACCCTTAGTTGGTTAGGCGCATAGATCTAATAGGTTAAGCGCTTAATTCACATAACGTTTCTTTCTTAGGCTGCAATGAAGATGAAAAGTTGAAAAGGAGATGAACCGGTTGACGACGACACGATTAACGATGGCACAGGCGCTGCTGAAGTTTTTGGATGCACAGTACGTTTCCGTCGATGGAGCGGAGACGAAATTCGTGCATGGGGTAATGGGAATATTCGGACACGGCAATGTAACCGGTCTTGGCGAGGCCTTGGAACGAAGCGCGGGTGACCTGGTTTATGTTCAGGGCAAAAATGAGCAGGGCATGGTGCATACCGCTGCGGCATACGCGAAGCAAAAGAACCGGCGGCAGATCTGGGCCTGCACCTCGTCCATCGGACCCGGTGCGCTCAATATGGTCACCGCGGCAGCTACGGCAACGGTGAATCGCATCCCGGTGCTGCTGCTGCCTGGTGATAACTTCGCCTGCCGCCAGCCTGATCCGGTGCTGCAGCAGATAGAGACACCGTCGGATTATACCGTATCGGCCGCAGATGCTTTCAAGCCGGTGAGCCGGTATTGGGACCGGATATCCCGGCCGGAGCAGCTTATCGCGGCCGCCCGCCAGGCGATCCGTGTGCTTACTGATCCGGCGGAGACGGGAGCGGTTACGCTGGCGCTGCCTCAGGACGTGCAGGCTGAGGCGTACGATTATCCGGATTCGCTGTTTGAGAAAACGGTACACGTCATCGACCGCCGCCCGCCGTCGGCGGAGCGACTGAAGCGTGCGGCGGGACGGATTGCAGCCAGCAAGCGTCCGCTCATCATTGCCGGAGGAGGCGTGCACTACAGTGATGCAGCCACCGACCTGGCTGCATTTGCGGAAGCTTTCGGCATCCCGGTCGCAGAAACGCAGGCCGGCAAAAGTGCGCTTCCCTGGAACCACCCCCTGAACCTGGGCGCCATGGGCGTAACGGGCTCGTTGGCGGCAAATCGCGCTGCCGCTAAGGCCGATCTGATTATCGGTATCGGCACCCGATATTCGGACTTTACAACGTCCTCCAAATGGGCGTTTCAAAGGGAGGATGTATCGTTCCTGAACCTGAATGTCAACGGTGCGGATGGCGCCAAGCTCGGCGGCGAAGCGCTGATTGCCGATGCGAAGGAAGGGTTGAAAGCGCTGCATCAGGAGCTGTCTCGGGTTGGCTATCAAGCGGGTTACGAAGATCGAGAGCTTGCCGATTTGAAAGCAGCGTGGGACTGCGAGGTGGACCGCTTGTACGCTGCCGAGCATCCGGACGGCTTGTCTCAGACAAGAGCCCTTGGCGTCATCAATGAGGTCATCTCCCCATCTTCCATCATCGTCTGTGCCGCAGGCAGCCTTCCGGGAGACTTGCACCGGTTATGGAGACCTTCCGAACCGAAGACGTACCACATGGAGTATGGCTTCTCCTGCATGGGGTATGAGGTGAGCGGCGCCTTGGGAGCCGCTCTCGCGGAGCCGGACCGTGAAGTCTATGCGCTGGTCGGCGACGGCAGTTACCTGATGCTGCACTCGGAGCTGATCACCAGCTTGCAGGAAGGCCGCAAGATTACGATATTGTTGTTCGACAACCACGGATTCCAATGTATTCATAATCTGCAGCGGAGCAACGGCAGCGATGGGTTTGGCAATGAGTTCCGACGCCGCGAAGTGGGGACGGGTCGCTTGACAGGTGAATACCTCCCGATTGATTTCGCGGCACACGCTCGTGCGCTTGGGGCTAAAGCCTACAAGGCCAACTCGCCGGAAGCACTGCATGAAGCACTTCTCCTGGCGCAGAAGGAAACCGTCACGACGCTGATCGAGATTCCGGTCGTTCCGGGGACGAACACCGATGGTTATGAATCCTGGTGGCGCGTAGAGGTGCCGGAGGTGTCGGCCTCAGGCAAGGTAACCGAAGCGCAGCGCCAGATGGCTGCCCGAAGCAAGGAAGCAAGACTCTACTAAACCACACAAAGGAGGCGCTGGTTATGAGTAACAGGCTGTTCAAGCTGGGGATCCACCCCATCAACTGGGTCGGCGAGGATGTAAGGGAGCATGGGGACGACACGACCTTTGAGATGATTGTAGATGATATTGCGGCTTTGGGACTGACTGGTACGGAGATGGGAAGAAAATTCCCCAAGGATCGGACGATACTGAAACGGGAGCTGGATGCGCGCGGCATTCAGCTGGTTTCCCAGTGGAAGTCGGTGCTGTTCTCTGATCCCGATTACCGGAAGCAGGAGCTGGAGGATTACCGGCGGCACGCGGAGTTTCTGGCCGGATTCGGCAGCAAAGTCATCAGCACGGCGGAGGTAGGGGGATCACTTCACTTCGATCCCCGACGGACGCCGAATGAGAGTATCGTTCTCCGTCTGGATGACGCCGGATGGGAAAGCCTGGCGGAAGGACTGAACCAGGCTGGCGAGATTGCGGCGAGTTATGGCATGAAGCTGGCTTACCATCACCATGGCGGCACGGTCGTGGAGCAGCCGGACGAAATCGACCGCCTGATGGCCATGACCGATCCTTCTCTGGTGTTTCTCCTGTACGATACCGGTCATGCCTATTACGGGGGAGCAGATCCGCTTGAACTGCTCCGCAAGCATTATGAGCGGATTGCGTACATCCATCTGAAGGATGTCCGGCTTGATGTTTTGGAGCAGGCACGACAGGCTCGGTGCGATTTTGTGAGCTGCATTCGCAGAGGCGTGTTCACGGTTCCAGGAGACGGCTGCATTGACTTTGCGCCGATTATCGGCGAGCTCGTCAAGCGCGGCTATGACGGTTGGGCGATGCTGGAGGGTGAACAGGACCCTGCACTGCATCCTGCCAAGGAGTACGCTCAGCAGGCCATCGAATACCTGGAACGGCTGGAAGGCCAGCAGAAACTATAGGGCTGAAGTTATGCGGCATGATCGTTGAAACCAGGCTCATGGCGATTCGACATCGCTCGAGAACACAGATAAAAGCATGCATAGCAGACTTCGGGCTTCGATGGTTAAGAGCTGTAGGTGATCAGGTGTCAAAGGATAAAGAATTGCAGGTAATTACGGCCATTGGAGAGTGGGAGCCATGCGTTTATTGGTGCTCGCAGCATGGGCCGATCTGATCAAGGAGAAGGAGGTTAATCCATGAGTGAAATCACGTTCAATAACGAAAAACCGGTGGATTTCGTGGCTGTAGGGAGGCTCTGCATCGACCTGAACGCCAATGAAATTAACCGGCCGATGGAGGAAACGAGCACGTTTACCAAGTACGTGGGCGGATCACCCGCCAACATCTGCATCGGGATGGCACGTCTGGGACTGAACACGGGCTTTATCGGCAAGGTTGCGGACGATCAGATGGGACGTTTTATTAAAAAATACCTTGAGAATAACGGGATTGCGACTCAAGGCGTGTCCACCGACTACACGGGAGCCGTGACGGGTCTGGCTTTTACCGAGATCAAGAGTCCCACCGACTGCAGCATTCTCATGTACCGCGACAACGCCGCGGACTTGCTGCTGGAGACAGGGGACGTGAACGAAGAGCTGATCGCCTCCGCCAAAATGGTGCTGATCTCCGGAACCGCGCTCGCGGTCAGTCCTTCCCGGGAAGCTGTGTTTCTGGCTCTGGACTATGCCAAGCGCCACGGGGCCGTAATCGCGTTTGACCTCGATTACCGTCCGTACACATGGAAATCTCCGCAGGAGACGGCGATCTACTACAATTTAGCGGCGGAAACATGCGATATTATCCTCGGCACACGCGAGGAGTTCGACATAATGGAGCAGTTCGGTGGCAACCCGGAACGAAGCGACCGCATCACGGCCGCCAAGTGGTTTGATTACAACGCCAAGATCGTCATTATCAAGCACGGCAAGGAAGGTTCCATTGCGTATACCCCTGGCGGTGCCAGCCATACGGCACAAAGCTTTCCGGCGAAGGTTATCAAGACGTTCGGAGCGGGGGATTCATACGCCGCCGGTTTTCTGTACGGCCTGATGCAGGGCTGGCCCATCGAGCGCTGCATGGAGTTCGGCAGCGCGGCGGCAAGCATTGTCATCTCCAGCCACAGCTGCTCCGATGCGATGCCGACGAGCGCGGCGGTTCACGATTATATCGAGCGCTGCAAGCGAGGCGAAATTACGTCCAATTCCTGAGCTTGGTTCATGGCCAGGAGCTATGTTGGAGATCTGTCATCACTGATGTTTCGTTCTGTTCTAATTTACTGATCCAATCGAAAGGGGCCAACCAGCCATGACGCAAACCCTGAGCAATTATATCGGCGGACAATTCGTTCCATCCCGATCCGAATCCACCGATCCCGTATACAATCCGGCGACGGAAGAGATCATTGCTTACGTTCCTCTATCCACCAAAGAGGAGGTGGAACAGGCTGTGCAGGCGGCCGCCAAAGCGGGACGTGCCTGGGCCAAGACAGCTGTTCCTCGCCGCGCTCGCATTTTGTTCAAATATCAACAGCTGCTCGTGGAGCACTGGGAGGAGCTGGCACGCCTGATTACGGCGGAGAACGGCAAAAGCTATGCCGAAGCCTACGGCGAGGTGCAGCGCGGCATCGAATGCGTGGAGTTTGCGGCCGGCGCACCTACGCTGATGATGGGCAAGCAGCTTCCCGACATCGCCACCAACCTGGAGTCCGGCATGTACCGGTATCCGATCGGCGTTGTGGCGGGGATCACGCCGTTCAACTTCCCGATGATGGTGCCGTGCTGGATGTTCCCGCTCGCCATCGCTTGCGGCAATGCGTTCGTGCTGAAGCCGTCGGAGCGCACGCCGCTCTTGGCTCAGCGTTTGGCGGAGCTGTTCGCCGATGCCGGTCTGCCGGACGGCGTTCTGAATATCGTCCACGGCGCTCATGATGTAGTCAACGGCATCTTGGAACATCCCGGCATTGCCGCTGTGTCCTTCGTCGGCTCCCAGCCGGTGGCAGAGTATGTGTACAAAACCGCTTCTTCCCACGGCAAGCGTGTGCAGGCCTTGGCCGGAGCGAAGAATCACAGCATCGTGATGCCGACTGCCGACTTGGATGGGGCCGTGACCCAGATCATCAGCGCGGCCTTCGGTTCTGCCGGCGAGCGCTGCATGGCCTGCTCCGTTGTCGTCGCCGTGGGCGACGTGGCGGAGCCGCTGCTGGAGAAGCTGAAACAAGCGGCCGATGAGATTACCATCGGCAACGGAGCGGACGAAGGGGTCTTCCTCGGACCGGTTATCAGGCGAGCTCATAAGGAGCGCACGCTCTCTTATATTGAGGCGGGCGAGCAAGAAGGCGCCAAGCTGGTGCGCGACGGACGGAGCGATGAGGCCGTGAGGGGGGACGGATATTTTGTCGGACCGACGATTTTTGATGAGGTGACCAGCGGGATGAGGATTTGGAAGGACGAAATTTTTGCCCCCGTGCTGTCTGTCATGCGTGCGGAATCGCTGGAAGAAGCGATTGAAATTTCCAACCGCTCGGACTTTGCGAACGGGGCCTGCCTGTTCACGCAGAATGGCAGCGACGTGCGCCAGTTCCGTGAGCATATCGATGCCGGCATGCTTGGCGTCAACCTCGGCGTTCCAGCGCCGATGGCGTTCTTTCCGTTCTCCGGCTGGAAAAATTCTTTCTACGGGGATCTGCATGCGAATGGAACGGACGGCGTGGAGTTCTATACTCGCAAAAAAATGGTAACGGCGCGCTGGTAGCCTTAAAGCAGAGGAGACGTTCATATGAAAACCATTAATATCGGCATTATCGGTGCCGGACGTATCGGGAAAATCCATGCGGATCATCTGCTGCGCATGCCTGGTGCAAAAATTGCAGCCATCGGCGATTTGTTCGCCGGCGACGAGCTAAGGTCCTGGGCCGCGGAGCGCGGCATTCCTGTAGTTACGACTAATAGTAACGATATCTTGGAACATCCGGATATCGATGCCGTGCTGATCTGCTCCTCGACGGATACGCATGTCCCGCTGATCAAGCAGGCCGCGGCGAACGGCAAGCATATTTTCTGCGAGAAACCGGTCAGCATGAGCGTGGATCAGACCCGCGAGGCGCTGGCGGCCGTGGAAGCGGCAGGCGTAAGTCTGCAGATCGGCTTCAACCGCCGGTTTGACCATAACTTCAGCCGGGTTCGGGAGATTGTGTCCGCGGGGAGAATCGGGGATACCCATCTGATCAAGATTACCTCGCGTGATCCGAGTCCGCCGCATCCGGATTACATTAAAGTGTCCGGCGGGCTGTTTATGGATATGGCTATTCATGATTTCGACATCGCCCGTTTTTTATCGGGCAGCGAGGTGGTCGAAGTGTATGCCCAGGGAGCGGTACTCGTGGACCCTGCCATCGGAGAGCTGGGCGACATCGACACCGCCCTAACAACGTTGCGGTTTGAAAACGGAGCGCTCGGCGTCATCGACAACAGCCGCAAGGCCGTCTACGGTTACGATCAGCGGATCGAGGTGTTCGGCTCCGGCGGCTGCGTCTCCGCTGACAACGACTATCCAAGCACCGCCATTGTCAGCGGTCCGGATGGCGTTACCCGCGACAAACCACTGTACTTCTTTCTGGAGCGGTACAAGGAAGCGTACATGAACGAGACGCGGCAATTTATCGATAGCTTGCAAAACGGTACCGCGGTGCCAGTCAGCGGCCATGACGCCCTTCAGGCAGAGCTGATCGCCTTGGCGGCCAAGCGTTCGCTCCAGCAGGGCCGCCCGGTGAGGCTTGCCGAGCTCACCACCGGCATATCCTCCGCAGGCTAAACCTGAAATCAGAAGAGGCTGTAATTGGCAGCGGGCTGTCGAGAGGGGATGGCTAAGCTGGCTGAACAAGAAGACATCATCGTTTGTGTTCGCTAGCCTCAATATCTGCTTGAAATCGATATATGAGAAGCTGTCGCCCAAGCGCTGGAAGATCTTACTCAAACGGGAAAACTATCTGTTGGAGCTTCCTCATTTGCAGAGCTAGAAACAAAAAGGAGGAATATCATGCCGAACTTAATTGTACCCCTAACGACGCCGGACCTGGACGGGCGCGTGCTGTCTATAACGCCGCAAAGCGCAGGCTGGACATATGTGGGATTTGAAGTATTCCGTTTACGGGAAGGACAGACGCTGAGAAGAGTCACGGGAGATCAGGAAGCGGCTGTTGTTCTGTTAACTGGGCGAGCCGACGTGAGGGCCGGGGGAGAGAGCTGGCACAACATTGGCAAACGCATGAGCGTGTTTGAAAAGACGCCTCCCTATACGGTTTATGTGCCCTCACAGAAAGAGTTCGAGGTCACAGCACTAACTGAAATGGAGCTGGCGGTGTGCCTTGCCCCGGGGAAAGGCACGCATCAGGCCCGTCTCATCGCGCCGGAAGAGGTCGGCGTGGAGAACCGCGGGAGCGGGAGCATGTCGCGTCTGGTGCATCATATTTTGCCGGAGCAAAAGCCTGCGGACAGTCTATTGGTGGTCGAGGTGTTTACGGACGGGGGCAACTGGTCCAGCTACCCGCCGCACAAGCATGACCGCGACGAGCTGCCGGAGGAGTCGCTGCTGGAGGAAACCTACTATTTCCGGGTTCAGCCGGAATGCGGTTTTGCCGTTCAGCGGGTCTACACCGATGACCGTTCGCTGGACGAAACGATGGCGGTCAAAGACGGCGAGGCCGTTATGGTGCCTGAGGGCTACCATCCGGTATCCGCGCCTCCCGGATATGATGTGTACTATCTGAACGTCATGGCGGGGCCGAAGCGAATATGGAAATTCCGCAATGATCCGGATCATGATTGGCTTATGAGATAAAGCTGGAAATCATGGGACGTGTTATGGACCAGGATCCTAAGGTGTGCATGTCTGCAGGCAGTAATAACGACTAAACGGTCTTGCGCTAAACGAGATGAAAGCTCATAATAAATTGAAATGCCAAAATTAAACAAATGGAGTTCAAGGGATGATAAGAGCGACTATTTATGACGTTGCGCGCGAAGCCGGCGTCTCCATTGCCACCGTCTCTCACGTCATGAACGGCAAGGGCAAGATCAGTCGCGAACGGCGTGAGGAGATTCTCGATATCATGCAGCGCCTGAATTATCGGCCGAATGCGATTGCCTCAGCCCTCGCCGGCAAAAAAACCTATACCCTGGGCTTGCTCGTTCCTGACATCTCGAACCCCTTTTTTGCCGAGATTGCACGATCGGTCGAGGATCACGGGCATCAGCTTGGATACAGCGTGATCATCTGCAGCACGGACAACCAGGAAGAGAAGGTAAAGCGCTATGTCAGCCTGCTGAGACAAAAGCAGGTGGACGGCGTTATTATCGGTACGGGCGTATCCCATGGCGAGCTGCTTAAGCCGCTTCAGGAGCATTCGCTGGCTATAGCGCTTATCGCTCGCGACAATCCGGCACTTGGCGCAAGCAGCGTTCGGGTTCATGACTTGGAAGGGGGCCGTCTGGCTGCTGAGCATCTGCTTCGTTTCGGTCACCGCAGGCTGGCGGTACTCGCCGAGCATGAACGGGTGACGAGCAGCAATGAGCGGGTAAGGGGTTTTGTCGAGGCTGCCGCCTTGCTCGGTTTGGAGCCGTCTCCCGACTATATGGCGGCCTGTGACCATAAGATCGAGGACGGATACCGCCGAGCCAAAGCTATTCTGGAGCTGGAGGAACCGCCCACGGCGCTGTTTTGCTGCAACGACCTGCTGGCGATCGGCGCCCTTCAGGCGATCCGCGAGCTCGGGCTGCGCGTTCCGGAGGACTGTTCGGTCGTCAGCTTTGACGATACGATTCTCGCCCGGGTAACCGATCCGCCGCTCACCGTTATTGCCCAGCCGATGGAACAGATGGGCCGCCTGGCGGTAGACCTTGTAGTCAGGAATCTGTCCAGCCAGGGAGAACCTCCACAGCGGATTGTGCTCCCCCCAGAGCTGGTCATCCGCCGATCCACGGCCCCGCCGCCGGGATAAAATTTTCTAGAGACAATCGGTTACACCAAGAATCATGTTCCAGTTAAAACGGACGACAGAGTCGTATTATGGGCAATGGCAGTTGATTTGCTGCTAGTGTTGAATAACGTCTCTAAAGTCCGTTTTTTGGTATACAATTTTATTTCGCTTACATAAGGTTTTCTTAGATTCGAGAGTATACCCCGATACACCAATCAGCAACAGTTACAGGGTAGAATGATTCGCATGTTTTGAGCTTTTTCGAAACGCTGCGGGAGCCATCCCTTTGTACTTATGAAATGCTTTACTGAAATGAAATTCATCATGATATCCGCATGCGTTGGCGATAACCCTCAATGTATACGACGTGTATGCCAAGTAACGCTCTGCATGCCGCATACGGATGTCGGTCAGGTAGTCCTTGGGAGAAACATGCAGATGCTTCATAAACAGCTTTCGCAAATATGACTCTGAAATGGCATGTTTCTTTGCTAAGGATCCAATATGAAGCGGATCGGCGTAATGGTCTTCGATGTCTGATTTTATCCTGTGATATGCCTCATATGCGGGCTCTATTAGAGACGGCTTGTTCTCCTGATGTAATTTGGCGATCATCCTTAGAAGCAGGGCGCTGCTTTCCAATTCACTCTCCGTATTCCCGGGAACCCAAGCCCTTGTCAACTCGCTGAAACCATGGTCCATCCCGATGGCTTGCTCGCCTAGATAATGGGCCATAAATGGGATATCAAGCCGCTGAACGCTTTGAGGGAGCTGCCATTCAGACCGGGAATGTTGAAGACAGCAGCATTCAAACAGCACCATGCTTATGGTAAGAGGGGCTTCCGGAGCGTTTTTCATACGCATCTGCAAGCCTGGTTCCATATAAAACAGCATGCCTTGACTTACCGGATATGCTTGATCCGCATAGAAGATTCCGCTGCCTTCATGGATCCAGTAGAAACTGTGCACTGACGTATTATTACGGATATCAGACCAATCGGAAGAGGTTGTCTTTCGGAAGGTCCAGTTGATCCGCACAACCAAATCTCGAGCATCATACACGGCAGTCCAGCCTCCATCCTGATAGGTGATATATGAAAAGAATAACTCAGGATCGCAACAATCGCCAGGGATGCAAGGAGCGATTTTTACATGTTTTGTATCGGCTTTTCTATGGAGTACGCTGCATCAATAATCTAGTGTTTACTTATCGGATTTTTGAGGGGATCCTCAAAGCCGCATGATGGATAGGAGGAGAAGAAATGCTGCGATTATTTGATACCCACCATATTCGAAAGTGCAAGGAACTGGAGGGAATGTGGGAGTTTGCTCCAGTAGCCGGCATAGGGGAGCGACCAGCCAGTTACACTGACAAGCTGCCTGTTCCCGGTTGCTGGGAGATGCACCCACGCTTCGGAAACTATAGGGGAGTTGGGGTATACCGCAAGATCATCTCGCTGTCCCGAAAAACCAATTTGCGAATCGAATTCAAAGGGGTCAGCCACACGGCACATGTTTATTTCAACGGGGAATTGGCAGTCCGTCATTATAACGCATATACCGCCTTTGACATGGTCATCCCGGAAGTTCAAGCCGGTGAACATGAACTGCTGGTGTATGTGGATAATTCCTTCAACGAGGAATCGGCCCTTCATGTTCCTAACGATTACTATACGTACGGCGGCATTATTCGGCCGGTTGCCCTGGAGGAGATAAGCGATTTATACATTGAACACGTCATGTTCACTCCATATAAACAGGGCGGGGTTTGGCACGGTTCTTGGAAGGTAGTGATCCGAAACCTTGGAAGCCTTGTGAAGAAAGGATCACTCCGCGGTTCGCTGGCTGAGGTGGAGGGGGTGCTTGGAAGCTTTGAAGTGAAGCCAGGGGAGCGGGTCGAACGAATAGCCACCGTATCGTATCCAGGTGTGTTGGAATGGTCGCTGGACGACCCGAATTTGTATGTGCTGCGAGCGGTCCTTGCCGTTGATGGTACGGATTGCGATGATTGGCTGGACCGCATAGGCTTTCGCGAGATAACAACGCATCACGGAAAAATCCAATTGAACGGCCAGAATCTCGTGCTCAAAGGCGTTAACCGGCATGAGGACCATCCCATGGCCGGTTCCGCACTTCCGTTGCCCCTCATGGTAAAAGATGTGGACCTCATAATAGAGCTTGGTTGTAATTCCGTTCGGACGAGCCATTATCCGAACGATGAGCGATTTCTCGATCTATGCGATGAACGAGGGATTGCGGTGTGGGAAGAAAATCACGCCCGCGGTTTGAGTCTGGAGCAGATGCTGCACCCGAATTTCGGTTGGCAGAGCGAGCAGGTGACTCGTGAAATGGTGCAGCAGCATTTTAACCATCCGTCCATTCTGATATGGGCCATTCTGAATGAATGCGCCAGTAATACGGAGGAGGGGAGAGCTCACTACGCGAAGCAGTTAACCATTATTCGGAAGCTTGATCCAAGTAGGCCCCGGTCCTTCGCTTCCCATCACCGTGATCAGGAGAAATGTTTTGATTTGGCGGAGATCGTGTCATTCAATCTCTATCCAGGCTGGTATACCGACGAGAATCCTGGGGAACTGGCGGATCTGGCCAGAAGCTGGGCAGATGCGCTCGGCGGAGAAGGTAAACCGATGATTATGAGTGAATTCGGAGGGGATGGGTTCTACGGATTCCGCAGTCCGAATCGGGAGAAAGGCTCCGAGGAGCGTCAGGCCGATATTATCGCGAGCAATCTGAAGGCATACATGGAGCGCGAATACATTTCCGGGATGTTCATATGGCAATTTAGCGATTGCCGCGTGACGGAAGGGCTTGGCTGGCTGCTGAATCGTTCTTGCACGCGGAACAGCAAAGGCATCGTGGATGAATATCGGCGTCCGAAGCTGGCGTATGAAACCGTTCGAAGACTTTTTATGGGAGAATCATAATATTTGACTGAGTGGTACATAAACCCTATACTTTTAGATAACAAAGATCATGTTCAAAAGGGATGAGGGGAATGACCACGAACGGTAGACCGCGTGAGTTCAAGAAAGAAGCTGTCATTGATGCAGCCATGGACGTATTCTGGTCCAAGGGTTATGAAGCGAGTTCCACGCAAGAGCTGTGCGAGAAGACAGGGCTTGGTAAAGGGAGCCTGTACAATGCGTTTGGCAGCAAGAATGAGTTGTTCGAGCAGGTGCTTCAGCGTTACAATGATGAAGGCCTGAAGATATCCAGAGAGATTCTGGGCCGGTCCGTCCCGGTTAAGGAAAGGCTGCGCGCCTTGTTTGAATGGGCGATCGGCATGGATTTTTCGGATCCGAATCATCGCGGCTGCATGGCGGTTAATATTAGTATGGAACGAGCTGGGCGGGACCCGATGGTCGAGCGGATATTCGGGCAATATATTTATGATCTCGAGGAAGACTTGGTCCGCGTGATGGAAGAGGCGATTCATTCGGGGGAGATACGAGGTGAACGCTCTGCGAAGCAGCTGGCTAGTTTATTCTTAAGCAGCTATTACGGACTGCGGGTGATGAACTCCGCTACGATGAATCGGGAGTTAGCCGATCGAATCGTCGAAAGTACACTCGACGCTATTTTCTCTAGAGTATAGATATAATTGATCGGTATTAAAGAAAAGGCCGTACCCATGGGTAGTTCAAAACTATCTTTGGAAGCGGCCTTTGGCTTATCTAAACAACCAAAACCATTATCCGTTCGATTTGCTAATTGATCGGGTTGATGGTTTTTTGTGCTTTTTTCTATGTTATCAGCTCTGATTTCATGTAGGATCCGTGCGCTTGACTTGTGTTCTAACGCTTCTCGGCCTCCAGTTGATCATGAGAACCAACTGATCCCTCATATAAGGGACGGAATAGTGGAAATTGTTCTCGATCCAGTGGAATACCAGGCCGATTAAGGCGTGCATGTTGTAGATGATGAGAAGTTCATGGTTGAGCTCTTCACCGGGATAGTCCAGATCCTCCATGGCGATTTGCTTTAATGCCGAGAACATTTTATCCCGGACCAGCGGCAGAACATCGCTTTTGAATAAGGCTGTATATACGTCTGCATTTTGATGAATATGATCAAATATTTTTACCGCATTAGCAGGCAGCTCATCGATATGAAATACGTCGACTTCCCCGTAGGGAGCCCTGAAGGAAGCAATCAGTTCCTCCATTAAAGGGGTCAGGATATCATCAAGTAGAGACTCTTTGTTGTCGTAGTGGGTATAGAAGGTTCCTCGATTGTAATTCGCTAACTCTACGATTTCCGTAATGGAAATGCTGGAGAAGCTCTTCTGCGAGAGGAGTGATAGAAGCGCTTGCTTTAAAGCCTCTTGGCTGCGGACGACGCGACGGTCGGTCCTGTTATTTCTCGTTTGCATAGATTCGAGTCCTTTCGGTTACAAATATAACGAATTTAATTATTAAAATATAAACAAATTTATGTTTTTTGTTCGGTATCGTACATTTCCACGTTTTTTAATGATTGTGACCTAAATCATACTACAATTATACTAGAATAGACATATGTCATGTATTGTACAGTTGTTGAATGTTGTCACTGAATTTCGAAATGATATCAAACCAATAATGGGGGTATGGAACATGAGATTAGCTGGTAAAGTTGCGATTGTTACGGGTGCTGCTTCCGGTATGGGAAAAGCGACAGCGGAACTGTTTGCCGCCGAAGGCGCAAAGGTTGTCGTGTCTGACCTGCGTCTTGAGGCAGCGCAAGCCGTTGTTGACGGAATTACGGCAAAAGGCGGCACGGCCCTGGCATTGGTAGCGAATGTGGCCAAGGAAGAAGATGTTCAGCAGCTGGTAGATGCTACTGTTAATGAATATGGAACGCTTGATATTTTGATCAACAACGCTGGCATTATGGACAACTTCGTACCGGCTGCCGATCTAACGGATGAGTTATGGGATCGCGTATTTTCCATCAACACGACGGGACCGATGAGGACCATTCGTAAATCATTGCCAATCTTCCTGGAGAAGAAAAGCGGAGTCATTGTCAACATTGCATCTGCTGGAGGTCTAATGGGGTCCAGAGCGGGTGCAGCATATACGGCCGCTAAGCATGCCGTTGTCGGATTAACGAAGAATGTCGGTTTCCAATATGCAACGCAGGGAATCCGCTGTAATGCGGTTGCTCCAGGAGGTGTCATCACGAATATCAGCACCACCCTCAACGCGCCGAATTCGTTCGGCATGGAAAGAGCGATGGCTGGTATCAACCTGAACCCGCGGGCAGGCGAACCGGAAGAGATCGCGAAAGTCGTACTGTTCCTGGCTTCAGATGAAGCTAGCTTCGTCAATGGTACTGTTGTAACAGCCGATGCAGGCTGGACTGCATATTAATAAGCAAGAGCAAGCGCAAGGGCTTTCTAAAGGATACCTCCTTTAGGAAGCCTTGTTTTTTTGCGGTGGTATAAAGGTTGAAACTTCTCCAACTCATAAATAAACCTTTAATATTCTACACAACCTATACCAGTCTATTGATGGATATCCTAATGTTACATAGATAATTCTTCGAGGAGGGAGCAGGGTTGTGGAAATATTTCTTATGGTACTTATGTTTCTGGTCCTTGTCGGTATTTCAAACATTATTAATCGATTTCTGCCGTTCATACCTGTCCCGTTGATTCAGATTGCGCTTGGGATCGGGGCCGCCTATATTCGCGGGTTCCATCACGTTCCGCTGAACTCGGAATTGTTCATGGTTCTGTTTATCGCACCGCTCTTGTTCAATGACGGGAAGCTTACCCCGCGCGAAGAGTTATGGAAGCTCAGGTCCAGTATCCTGCTGCTGGCGCTAGGTCTCGTATTTGCAACGGTACTGATCGCGGGCCCTTTCATTCATTGGCTTATTCCGACCATACCGTTATCGGCTGCATTTGCGCTGGCGGCGATACTCTCGCCTACCGATGCGGTTGCGGTGGGCTCCCTGTCAGGCAGGGTGAAGCTGCCGGGAAAAATCATGCATTTGCTTGAAGGCGAAGCGCTGATGAATGATGCATCCGGTCTCGTTGCATTTAATTTTGCGATTGCAGCTACCGTAACGGGTTATTTTTCGTTAACGAATGCCATCGGCAGTTTTTTTGTCATTGCGGTTGGAGGCATCGTGATCGGCGCACTTCTAGGATTTCTTGTGATCTGGTTCCGAATGCTGCTTCGCCGTCTCGGTATGGAGGACGTCACGCTTCATATGCTGATCATCATTCTGACGCCATTCATCATCTACCTTATCGCCGAGGAATTTCATCTATCCGGGATTCTGGCTGTCGTTGCGGCGGGTGTCACCCATGCGGTTGAGAGGGATCGCATGCGATCGGCGTCCATAAAGCTCAGAGTGGTATCGGACAGCACCTGGTCGGTCATTCTCTTCACGCTAAATGGGCTGGTGTTCATTCTGCTCGGGCATGAAATCCCAGGAGTCGTTAATCAAATATGGAGTGACCCTGCCTATAACAATGGACAAGTTCTCGGCTATATTTTTCTTATAACGGCTGTATTGATATTGCTGCGTTTCGCATGGGTCTGGGCATCTACGAACCGTCAGTATAAATCTTCCCTGTTGACTGCACTATCGGGCGTACGGGGAGCATTGACGCTGGCTGCGGCTTTCTCTATCCCGCTCACCCTCTCGGACAATCGTCCTTTCCCAGAACGAAGCTTAATGTTATTCATCTGTGCGGGCGTGATTTTGTTAACGCTGGTGATCGCGAGTGTTCTGCTTCCGCTTTTGACACGGGAGAAACATGTGGATTCGTCCGCGGTGATCAATCGCGAGAAAGAAGCACGGCTTCATATGCTGCAAGCGGGTATACGTACCGTGCGTGAAGAAATGACGGATGAAAATAAGGAAGAGGCAGTTCAGCTTATCTATGCGTATACGAAGCGGCTTCAGCAATCACAAATAACGGATAAGAGCGACATGCGGGAGTTCTGGAAAGCCACCATCGCAGTAAGAAAAATCGGACTCGCAGCGGAACGGAACGTTGCGGAAACGTGGCTTAAGGAACATAAAGCATCCGCAAGGGTCGCGGAGCTGTTCCTATCCTCGCTGAACAAAGTCGAGATGCTGCTTACCAGCCGATATAAGTTCAAGCTGCTTATGAGGAATTTATGGCGGAACTTGAAGAACTTGCTGAAAAAAAACGAGTCCCATGAAACGCGCATGTCTCCGGACCATCCGGATTGGGATATGTATAAGGCACTAAAGCTGGAGGCGATTCGTGCTGCAATACATGAGATCCAAACGGTGAAACCGGCACAGAGGCAGGAAATCCTGCAAGCCGTTATTGCAGACTATCGTGCAATGGAGCATTTTCTTCAGAATGATCGTGTGTGGAGTCGAAGAAAGCAGAAGCTTAGCAGTGAACGCCGGGAACTGGAACTTAAAGCCATTCAATCCGAGCGTAACGAGATTCAAAGCATGTTCGAACAGGGCGATATTGACAGGTCATTGGCGAGCCATCTGAGAATGGATGTGAATTACCGAGAGGCGAATTTGTATGAGTCTCAAGCACTGGTTGAAGATGAGGGCCATTAGACGATGGTCCTTTGTTGCGCTTGATGGAGTGTCAGGTTTACGTTACAATAATGAAAAGCTTGTTGGGAACGACAGCTAAAGCTGCAGAATGCCTATTTAAGGCAAATCTAAACTTGAAAAAGGGGGTAGGAACATGAGCATCCATAAAGAAGCGGCCTCCAAAAAATCGACAATGGCCTGCCCGTCCACTTATAAAACCTTCAGTCTGGCTGTACAAGCGCTGGTTACGCTTGAACGTCACTCCGGTAAATGCTCGAGCGGCGATATCGCCTCGTATTTGCACTCGGAATCAACTTTAATTCGACGCGTGCTGAAAACACTTGCGCAAGCCGATATGATTGAGTCGCGTGAAGGAAGAGACGGCGGATACCGGCTGAAGAAGAATGCCTGCGACATTACACTGGCTGAAGTTTACTCGATTCTTCAAGTCCACAGCTCCATCAGCGACAGTATGCTGGATGCGGCTTCCGGACATTGTTTTGCCGAGGAAATCAAGGAATCCTTTGTCGGCATTTTATCCGAGATTGAGGACAGTACCCTGAAAATACTGGAATCCCGGACGATTGCGGACATCGCTCAGTGAACTTTTCAGAAAGTGATTGACAAAGAAATCCAGCCTGCTATATACTGTGCATTAAACAACACAGTTAACTTGAGATTTAAACTGTGCAGAAAAATGCACAATATAATTTTGGAGGGGAAAAACCATGTCTACCATAACAAAACCCGATTTTCAAACCGTGATTCAGGAACGCCACTCGGTTCGTCAGTACGACCCGTCGGTAAAGATTCCAAGAGAAGAGATGGAAGCGATTCTGAAGGATGCTACACTGGCACCTTCCTCAAGCAATCTGCAGCCATGGCGCTTTCTTGTGATTGATGATGCTGAGCTTTTGAAGAAGCTGCATCCGATTGCAAACAATCAGGAGCATGTACTTCAAGCCTCGGCCGTCATAGCTGTGCTGGGTGATATGAAATGGTATGAGAAGGGCGAGAAGATTTATTCGATGTCTGAAGAAGCGGGATATATGACCGAAGAGGTGAAGCAATACTTTATCCATACGGCCGAAAATCTTTATGCGAATATGGATCAATCCGTGAAAGAAAGCATCGTGGACGTGGATGCTGGACTGATCTCCATGCAACTGATGCTGAGTGCACGCGCAAGGGGTTATGATACCGTGCCGATGGGCGGATATAACAAAGTGCAATTCGTGGAAGAGTTCAATATTCCTGCCCATTACCGCAGCGTGATGTTGATTGCTATCGGGAAAGCAGCCGCTCCAGGTCGGCCAACGATAAGATTGCCGCTTGAAGACGTTGCTTTCTGGAATAAAATCTAAAACACTGATCGATGCCCCTGATTCGAAGAACTAATTCTCGCCGATTCATGATTGAAGGATGCAGTTATAGAGCCCAGTGTTACTTTGGAAGGTTCACTGCTCCATGCAAGAATAGATCCACGATCTCAACAGCCATATCACGAGCGCTGGCATAACCGCTCCGGGTATCTTCACGATTGCCCAGCATCAGCATCGCCGAGAAAGCCTGCGCCATAAGCAGAGGATTGCCTTCCCGAAGCTCGCCGGAACGCATCGCTTGATCAAACCGATCGGCAATGACTTCATGAATTCGCTGTTCCGCCTCACGGATCGCGGACATCTGCTCCTGGGATAAAAAAGGCTCCGCTTCCCGCATCATCGTCTCCATCTCGGCATGCGGACGGGCGATCTTCGCTTCAGCCACCCGGATTAATCCGGACTCCAGCGTATCGGCCTCTTGCAGAAAGCGATGAGTGGAAGCATACGCTTTATCGAGAATCGTGGTCACCGCTATTTTAAACAGCTCGGGTTTGTTTGTGAAATGATAGTAGATGGAAGCCTTGGTCACTTGGCAAGCCTTAGCGATCTGCTGTAAGGATACGGACTCATAGCCATTCTCCATGAATAACTTGGAGGCGGTCCAGAGGATGGTTTCCTGGATAGGAGCCTGATCGGCAGCTGCTTTGGGACGCCCGGGATTTCGGGGGGTTGCGTATTTTTGTCATGATGACCTCCTGCCTATAGTGTAAGACATGCCGGTCGCTTTTTCAAAATAAATATACGCTTCCGATTCAAGTATTGGTACAGTTTGGGATCATCACGGTCATCGGTGTTATGCTGGATACGTTCATCGTAAGACATTTCCTGGTACCCGCGATCACAGCACTCTTGGGCAAGTGGGCTTTCTGGCCAGGCAATCCCGAGTTGGTTACCGAAGAGGACAATCAACGCTTAAGTATTGAGAATAAAGCGTAAATCAATCAGTAATTCTTGTGACAACCACCTCATCTTAAGGTTAAGTAAGAGATGAAGGTGGTTGTTGACGATTTTGACGAGCATGAATGGGAGCTGGTAAGATAAGGGAGAGGGCGGCGTTATCAATCAAAAGGGATGTGACTTATGGCAACGATGCAAGAGGCTATTGAACTCCGCACTGCAGGTCTACCGGAGGAAGCCAAAGAAATTCTCCTCGGGCTGTTAGCCCAATCCCCAGACGATCCCGAACTCCTGTATCAGCTGGCCTGGGTGCATGATCTGATGGGGCTTGAGGGTGAGGCGGTTCCTTATTATGAGAAGGCGATCTCTTCTGGCCTGAAAAATCCTGAGCGATGCGGTGCATTGCTTGGACTTGGAAGCACCTATCGTACGTTGGGAATGTACGACAAATCCAAGGGGATTTTGGAGCAGGGCTTGCAGGAATATCCCGAGGCGAGGGAGTTTAACGTATTTTATGCGATGACCTTGTACAATTTGGGACAATACGATAAGGCGATGGCACTTCTGCTTAAAGAAATAGGCGAAACCAGTAATGACGAGGGAATCAAAAGCTACCAGAAGGCGATTGCTTTCTATTCGGATAAGCTCGATCAGATTTGGAAGTAATCTACAAGGATTACTACATAATTAATGTTATGTAAACTGAGAAATAGCGTCTGATAATCATAAAATGTGGCTTGTTTTATAGCAGTGATGGAATTCATGCAAATAATCGTTTCTTCACTTTGCTTAACTGGATTTTAGGCTGCCTTCATCTCTCGTTAAGGTTTGGACCTTATACTAGGTATGTCACTACAAGTGATGGAAGGAGCAACGCAAATGAATAAGAAAAACAAAATGAGTATGTGGTCGTTAGGACTTGGGAGTGCTTTTCTGATGATGATGCTAGCTAATCATGACAATGTGCATGATGGACAAGCCCGATCGGGTATCGCTTCAAGTGCGGCCAGATCCAATGTGGCCATCCAATCCGTTGATAAGAGCCCGGCTGTCAGTATGCCAGAGAACCAGGAAATAACCCCCGAAATGATTAATCAATTCTTGAAATTAGTGGCAGAAACATAAGATGTGATTGATTCTCTATACGTAACGGTTTTGAAGACCAGTCTCCATGCTGAGGGGGCTGGTCTTTTTGGCGTATGCTCAAAAGGGTCACTTTGATATTACCGATATTGCGGCAGATGTGTCTTTAATCAATCGGCTGTAAATTTTTTCGAAAACAAGAACCCATGTTCTTGTCATATCTACCCAGGAAGCTTATTATTATCAAGAGGGTTAACCTGAAGCGGGGGGATTATAGACGAATGCAAAGCGATCGCATGTTAAACAGCAAGCGAAGGACCACGGGGATTGGCATGTATAGGGAAATGTTATTCCGATACGTATTCCCGCATAAGAAATTACTGGTAGCTTTGAGCGTGCTACTGTTATTTTCAATCGGGCTGCAACTGATTAATCCGCAGATCATCCGGTATTTTATCGATACGGCTCAAGGAGAGGGAAGTCTGACATCCCTTTATTATGCGGCAGGTTTTTTTATCGTATTTTCATTGCTCCAACAAGGCGTTTCCATTGCGGCTGCTTACTATAGCGAGAATCTGGGCTGGACGACAACCAACAAGCTTCGAGCAGAATTGGCGGAGCACTGCCTGTCGCTGGATATGAGCTTTCACAAAACCCAAACGTCGGGCTCTTTAATCGAACGAGTCGATGGCGATGTGAATGCGCTTGCCAATTTCTTCTCCAGCTTTATTATCCATCTGTTCGGCAATCTGCTCCTTATGATCGGAATTCTGGCTCTCCTGTATCGGGAGAACTTCTGGATTGGATTTGTCATGACCGTGTTTGTTGTCGGCAGCATTTACGTCATTCAACATATCCGTCGATTTGCCATACCGGTATGGAAGCGCTGGCGCGAGCTGAATGCGGATTTCTACGGATTCATTGGCGAACACCTCGAAGGCACTGAAGATACGCGTGCTAACGGGGCGGCAGGATATGTCATGAATCGATTCTACGAGATGGCCAGACGCATGCTGCCGGTTCGAGTACGTGCATTCATCGGATTTTTCCTCATGTGGAGCACAACGATATTGGTGTTTGCGCTTGGCAATGCGGCCGCATTTATCGTCTGCGCCATACTGTGGAAGAACGGACAGGGCGGTTTGACGATCGGCTCCATATATTTAGTGTTTTATTATACCGAGCTGCTAGCCAAACCGATCGAGAAGATCCGCACCCAATTGGAGGACCTGCAAAAGGCGGATGCCAGCTTGATGCGAGTCCGGGAATTGCTTGCAACCGAGCCCCAGATCAAAGACGGGCCCGGAGCTCCGCTTCCGGCAGGCCCGTTGTCGGTGGAATTCCGCAACCTAAACTTCTCCTATGAAGAGGGCGGGCAGGCTACGCTCGAAAATCTGCAGCTGCGGCTCGAGCCGGGCCAGACTCTGGGGCTGCTCGGGCGTACAGGCAGCGGAAAAACGACGATCGCCCGCCTGCTGCTGCGTTTCTATGATCCGCAGGAGGGAAGCATCGAGCTGGCAGGAACGGATATCCGGGACTGCAAGCTTCATGAACTGAGGCGCAAGGTCGCGATGGTTACGCAGAATATTGAGATTTTGGAAGGGACAGTTCGTGATAATCTGACCTTGTTTGGTGAAGGCATCGAGGATCGCCGAATTATATCCGTGCTAGAGGAGCTTGGGCTTGGAGACTGGTATGCTTCGCTTCCCGAAGGACTCGGTACGAGCCTTGCCTCAGGCGGCGGAAGCCTGTCGGCCGGTGAGGCCCAGCTGTTGGCGTTTGCCCGCGTCTTCTTGACGGATCCGGGTCTCGTCATCCTTGATGAAGCATCGTCCCGCCTCGATCCGTTAACGGAGTACCGGATTGAAGCAGCCATTACGCGCCTGCTTCAGGAGAAGACCTGTATTATCATTGCCCACCGCTTGGCTACGGTTCAGCGTGCCGACCGAATTCTCATACTGGAGAATGGTAGAATGCTCGAAGCGGACGCCGGGAAGAGCTTGCCTCAAACCCGCAATCACGGTTTAGCCGCATGCTTGCCGTTGGAATGGAGGAGGTGCTGGCATGAAAACAAGGCATTTTTTCTGGCGGTTGATTATGTACCGCCCGGGGTTGTACCTAATCAACCTGTTCGCGTGGTCCCTTATCCATATGGCACCGCTTGTTCCCGGACTGTTAACTAAGGCTTTCTTCGACCATTTGGAAGGTACATATACTTTTCCCTACGGCGTTTGGGCAATTGCCGTGCTGCTCATTGGCGCTGCATTAGCCCGAATTGCGCTGATCTTCGGCGGTTTCATGACAGACGTGCATTTTCGCTTCCGAATCAGCACCTTGCTTCGCCGAAATATGCTGTCCCATGTCATGAAAGAGCCTGGAGCACGGGCAATACCCTGCTCTCCGGGAGAAGCCATCAGCAATTTCCGGGATGACGTCGATCAGGCCGAAGAAGCGACAAGCTGGTCCGTGGACACTCTAGGACTCGTCGGATTCGTAATCGTTGCCAGCTGGATTCTCATATCCATTGATCTGCAGCTGACGATTCTCGTATTCGTTCCTTTGATATTGGTGGTTACTGCTGCCCAGATTGCGACCGCACGGATTCAGAAATACAGGGCCGCAAGTCGGGAATCGACGGCAAAGGTAACCGGTGCGATTAGCGAAATGTTTGCCAATGTGCAAGCCATTCAAGTCGCAGGGGCTGAGAAACGCGTAGTGGAACGGTTTGTAAGCCTTAGTGAGAAGCGGCGCCAGTCCATGGTGAAGGATAAACTGTTAACGGAAACCTTGTCTTCCGTGTTCACCAACTCCGTGAATCTCGGTACAGGATTGATCCTTGTGCTTGCGAGTCTTAAGATGCGAAGTGGCGATTTTACGGTTGGGGACTTGTCGCTCTTTGTATATTATTTAACTTTTGTCACACAGCTTATATCGAACGTAGGCAACTTCATGACTTACTACAAGCAGATGGGCGTCAGCTTTCAGCGCATCAAATCCATGCTTCAAGGGGCACCTGCTTCGCTGCTTACGGCTGCCAATTATATCGGTATCGGTAAGTTTAAGAACAAACGGAATCAAGAGAAGGAAGCTCATCCTGATCGCAGGGCACAGATGAATTCGTTGACCCAAGGAAGATTCAATCCTTCCGCTATTTCCGCTGCCGAAGACGGCATGGAAACGGCTATTATCAAGGCACCGCCCCTCTCGTTGCTTGAAGCGCAAGGACTGTCGTATCGATATCCCGAAACCGGGCGCGGCATTTCGAATATTAATCTGACCCTAAAGAGGGGTACTTTTACTGTCGTTACGGGGATGATTGGCAGCGGCAAAACGACGTTAGTTCGCACATTGCTGGGCTTACTTCCTGCCGAAAAGGGCGAAATCCGGTGGAACGGTGAAAGGGTGACGGAGCCAGCTGATTTCTTCATCCCGCCTCAAAGTGCATATACGGCACAAGATCCCCAGGCTGTACAGCGATAAACTGCGAAACAATATCCTGCTAGGCATAACCGAAGAGCCGGGGAGCTTGGAACGCGCACTTCATGCTGCTGTAATGGAAGAAGATATCAAGCATCTGCAGCATGGCCTGGAGACGATGGTAGGACCACGCGGAGTCAAGCTGTCCGGTGGTCAAGCTCAGCGGACTGCAGCTGCACGGATGCTCGTACGGGACGCGGAGCTGTATGTGTTTGACGATTTATCAAGTGCATTGGATGTTGAGACGGAGCGCAAGTTATGGGAGAGATTGTTCAGCGAGCGAGGAGGAGCGACTTGTCTCGTGGTATCCCATCGAAAAGCCGCGCTTAACCATGCTGACCATATTATCGTGTTGAACGGAGGAGAGATTGAAGCCGAAGGCACGGCGGAACAGCTGCTGGCTTCAAGCGATAGCTTCCGACAGCTGTGGTATGGCGAAGAAACAGGATAATCAAGTTGATTAGGATTGCAGTGGATAGAGTAAGTTATGTATCCATTTCACCATATACAGAGGAGATGTACCCATGCAAAAAGCAGAACATATTCAGCTGGATTTCCGTTCGGCTGAACACCTGCCCATCTTGAAAGAATTCGAGCTTCCGGATGAGCAAGTCCAATTTACCGCTCATCCGAAAGAAGCACTTAACGAAGTTGAGGGTCAGCATCCTATCGTTATTTTAGCGGATGGTCATCCGGTTGGCTTCTTTATCCTGCACGCGACGGAACGCGTCAAAGAGTACACAAGCAATCCTCATGCGATGCTGCTAACCACCTTATCCATTGACCATCGGCAGCAGCGTAAGGGATATGCCAGGAGAGGGATGCTTGCGCTGTCATCCTTCATTCGGAGTCAGTTTCCTACCTGCAATGAGGTGGTATTGGCCGTAAACCATAAGAATGTTCCGGCCCAACAGCTTTATGAACGGGTTGGTTTCCAAGATACGGGCAGGAGAAGAATGGGGCCGATCGGAGAACAATGGGTGATGAATATAACCCTATGATGAACAATGCCGCAAAGACGTCTGGTCTTTGCGGCATAACTTTATTTAACTTGGTTGACACTCCGCCAGGTAGCTTCCAAACTTGAAGCAATATACTCCAGGATCGGTTTGCTGTAGAAATAACCGCTGTGTGACAGGGGATTCCAGCTGGTTAGCCAGTTTCCCACATTAACGGATATATCGTTACGAACCGTGCGGTCATATTCTTCATTTATGCCTTTGAGAGGGTAAGCAAGGATGTCGTCTTTATCGTAGAAATTAACCCATTCTCCCAGCAGCCGATCATGATAGTGCTTCAGCTTTATGGAAGGGACTTCGATCGGCCTATCAAAATCGCGGTACCGCATGCTCCACAGCGGCAAGGTGGTTCCCAGCGTATAGAATAAGGTCAGGAGCTCTCCCCGCTCCAACGGAGCTTCCGGGTCAACGACAAGACGATGCCCGCGGGAGGAGAATTGCAGATCATAGAAGAAATTGCTGGCGATTACGGATCCCAGGCTATGAGAAATCACGCATAATGGAGCCTGGGGGCCCGCTGCGAGGGCAAGTCGGTGCAGCGCTTCACTGATGGTCCGATGAATGGCCTCATAATTCTGATCCTCGGCTTCCACGGGTTGGTAAGCTACGGCATCCGCCAGATTGTGGATCACGTACTGCCGAAGGTGCTGATAACGTAAACGGTAAGGTTTAATGCTGCTGCTGATTAATTCGGACTCGCGTCCTGCGAATACATCGGCCCAATGCACGGCCTCCATGGCCAGTTGCTCATGCGGAATGCCAGATGTTTGAGAGAAGGTTCCTCTCAATTTTTTCATAAATTTATCCGCATAGTCTTTCTTTTGTGTTCCCAATCCGTGTACAATGATCACTGCAATTTTTTGCTTCATCTAACTGCAGCTCCCTTCATCGGAAATGGAATGAATGGATATCTTTTACTCTTTATACGCGATTTGTACTCGAATTGTAAATAGGTTATTTCAGTACGGGTGAAACTGGTAAGGTCAGTAGCTCTTTAGAGTCATTCCGTTTATGGTCAATCTTGATTACAATGAAGGGATAGCCAGTTGCTAAATGATAGATAAAGCGACGGGTGCATTTATGTTTTGAAATGAAATAGGAGGCAGGGTATGTCCTATAAACAAATGAAATGGTTGATTCTGATCATTCCCACTTTGACGATTGGCATATGGGAGTATGTTCGGCATGAGTTTCTGCTGCCTTATATATCGATGGATCTTGGCAATCTGCTTGCGCCTGTAATCGTGTTCTTGGTTTCCATTCTGTTTCTTACCCAGTTGTTCTCATTGATTGAACGGAACCAGGAGGAACTGAACCAATCCAGAGCACTGCAAGCGGCCATGCATGAAAGGGAGAAGATTGGCCGAGAGCTCCATGACGGAATCGCCCAATCCTTGTTCTTGCTGAACGCACAGATTGACCGAATTGAGAAATCGGGGCTAACCGGAGAAATTCCATATCAGGATATTAAGGAAAGTGTCCACCGAACCAATGCCTATGTACGAGAAGCTATCGCTAATCTCCGATATCCGGCAGATCCGCAAGCTATTCCGTGGATGCATAGCATGGACAGCTTGATTAAGGAAATTAAGGAGGAGACGAATCTGCACTTCGACGTGCAGTGGGAAATTCCGGATGAGATGCTATCTGCCAAAGAAAAGGTGGAGCTGCTGGCTTCGATCAGGGAAGCCTTATTGAATATCCATAAGCATGCCGAAGCGAAGCACGTCATAATAACGGCGACAGCGGCGGACTCAAGCTGGCATTGCTCCGTCAGCGATGATGGCAAAGGGTTTGAGTTGGACAAGCCGCTCGGCAGCAACCGGTATGGAATCAAAATCATGAAGGATCGGGCTGAGGCCATGGGCTGGAAGTTCATGGTGGAAAGACGCAACAACAAGACGATCATCAGCATTCGGAAGGAGAATACCGCATGAACGAGCAGCCGTTTCGCGTGTTAATCATCGATGACAGCGATCTTGCCAGAGAAGGAATTCGCACCATTCTAAGCGGTGACCCGACCTTTGAAGTCGTGGCCGAAGGACAAAGCGGCGAGGAAGCGCTGGAACTGACCGAAATATGGATGCCTGATATTATTCTCATGGATATTCAGATGCCTGGGATGGACGGATTGGAAGCGACCAAGCGAGTGAAGGACAAATTTCCTTACGTTAAGATTGTCATGGTCACGGTGTCCGACGACATTGCTCACTTGTTTGACGCCCTGAAACGTGGAGCGCAAGGCTATCTGCTAAAGAATCTGAATCCCGAATCATGGCACGAGTACCTCAAGGCTATTGCCGTAGACGAAGCGCCGATGAGCAGGGAGCTTGCTTTCCGTATATTGAAGGAATTTTCGCAGCATGACAAGCCGGATCCAAGCAATAGTCCATTAACGGCACGGGAAAAAGAAATATTGGGGCTCGTCGCCGAGGGGTTGTCCAACCGCGATATTTCGGTTGACTTGTGCATATCAGAGAATACGGTCAAGAACCATCTGAAGAACATTTTGCAAAAGCTGCATTTGGATAATCGGGTCCAGCTGACTCGTTATGCCTACGAACAAGGTTGGATGGGGAAGAGATAACTTAACAACGGGGATCTGACGTCCGAAAGGATGTTGGCAGAGATGGGGATAAGGCGAAAAAAGCATCCGTGCACTAGATACGCTCATTTCTGTTTAACAAGGAATATGCCCAGCGCAATGATACCGATGCCGGCCCAATTTTTCCATGTAGGGACTTCCTTCAGGAACAAGTATGCCACCCCTAACGAAATCAGGATTTCCAGGCATTTGGAGAAGATCAACGTATAGCCTAACTGATCGGTGGCTTTATATCCATAACGGATCCCGTATCCGATGCACATGTTGGCGATGAGGAACAGAGGAAGCATGAATAACTGAAACTGCAGCGTAGGCCAGAACAGGTGCTGGATATGCTTGGTTTGGTACGAGAAAACAAGGTTGATCATCGACAGTCCGCCGAAGAGTAGACCGACACTGTAGATATAAAACATAAAGGGCCTCCTGAAATTGATGTCTTTGTAGTACGCCATTAATGTTTCCATGCAGCAACTTTTTTATCCAAGGACAATGAGGCGAAAATTCTGTTGCGTGATATCTTGATAGATTGTCTAATGATTCAATTCATAAATAGTCTCGAAAAAAAGGATGCCCCCGCTTCTAAGCGGAGGCATCCTTTATATATTTGAGGGATTTCAAGACGATCAGTTCAGTATTCATGTAAAACAACGGATCATAGGATCATTAATGAACTTGGTGAAGCCTGCTGTACACGCCGCCGGAATGAATCAATTCCTGATGCGTCCCCTGTTCGGCAATGCCTTCGGAATTGACAACGATAATCCGGTCCGCGCTCTGAATGGTGGTGAGCCGGTGAGCGATCACCAGCGTTGTTCTGCCGACGGACAGCTCAGCCAGGGACTTCTGGATTTGCGCTTCCGTTTCCGTGTCGAGTGCCGAGGTGGCTTCGTCCAGTATAAGAATCGGCGGGTTCTTAAGGAACATTCTCGCAATGGACAAGCGCTGCTTCTGACCGCCGGACAACTTGACGCCGCGTTCCCCAATCACCGTTTCCATACCGTCCGGCAGGCTTCGGATCAGTTCATCGAGCGAAGCACGCCGTGCAGCTTCCCAGATTTGCTGGTCCGTGGCATGTAAGTCGCCATAAGCGATATTGTCACGGATCGTACCGGAGAAGAGGAAAACATCCTGCTGCACGATGCCGATATGCTTGCGAAGATTTTGCAATTTGATATTCCGGATGTCGATCCCATCCACCGTAATCGTCCCCTGATCCACGTCATAGAAACGGGGGAGAAGGCTGCAGATGGTGGTCTTTCCCGCACCGGACGGTCCTACAAACGCAACCGTTTCTCCGGCACGGATCGTCAGATGGATGTTATTCAGTATCGTCCGCGATGGTTCGTATCCGAAGGTAACGCCTTCAAAGCGGATATCTCCCCGTACAGATGAAAGGGATACGGCATCAGGCACATCGGCGATCTCCGGCTCGGTATCCATGATTTCCAGGTAACGTTTAAAGCCGGCAATCCCTTTGGGATAGCTCTCAATAACGGCATTGATCTTCTCGATCGGACGGAAGAAGATGTTGGAGAGCAGAAGGAAGGCCATGAATTCACCCATCTCAATTTTGCCTTGGATGAAGAACCAGGCACCGCAGATCATGACAAATACCGTGATCAGACGCATCAGCATATAGCTGATGGACATGCTTTTTGCCATCGTTTTATAAGCCAGCAGTTTGGTCGCCCGAAATTGCTTGTTCTCTTCCTGAAACAGTTTATTCTCATGCTCCTCATTCGCAAACGATTGAACCACACGGATACCCCCGACATTGTCCTCGATGCGGGCGTTGAAATTCCCTACATTACGGAACAGTTGACGATAGGTCGTAGTCATTCTGCCTCCGAACTTAATGATCAGCCATGCCATAAACGGCACAATGATAAAAGTCAGAAGCGCTAGCTCTAAGTTGATGTAAGCCATTAAGGAGAAGGAACCGAGCAGTGTCATAACGGCAATGAACACGTCTTCCGGTCCATGGTGGGCTACTTCTCCGACGTCATTAAGATCATTTGTGATGCGTCCCATGAGATGGCCGGTTTTGTTGTTATCAAAGAAACGGAAGGATAACTTCTGAATGTGGGAAAACATTTTCTCCCGCAGATCCGTCTCGATATTAATGCCGAGCATATGCCCCCAGTAAGTCACGATGTATTGCAGTGCGGTATTCAGCGCATAGATGGAGAGAAGGACGATGCAGGCAATCAGGATAAGCGGCCAATCCTGGCTGGGCAGCAGATCGTCAATGAATTTGCTGACGGCAAGCGGGAAAACAAGCTCCAGCAGTCCGGCAATAACGGCGCACGTAAAATCCAAAATAAACAATCCCTTATAGGGCCGATAGTACGAAAAAAACTTTCTGATCAAGAATTATCACACTCCAAGTTCTACCTCTGTTAGGGTTATTGGTTTAAGATTAGCGGACAGCCATTATGGGGTGTCTTGCGATGGTTTCGTGTCATACAGCTCAAAAGCCTGAATGTACTCCTGAATGATCTGGTCTACCGCTTTCAGCTCTCCGCTGACCACTTCTCTGATGGCTTCAAAGTCCGGGTCATTCACTTGTTTCTTCAAAGTCTCCCGTTTCACAATCAAATTGTCCAAAAAGGAAAGCGCGCGCCCCCGGCGGAACGTCTGCGCCATCTTACCGCCTTCCCTGCCGCCGTAGCCTTCCTCTCGCCGTCTTCCGTGCCGCCCGCCGTGCCGGTGGCTGCTATCACGCTCGCGAGGCTCCGCCCGTTTTTGACCAGATGTATCCTGATCCTCTTGGCGCATATAACATCAACCTCCTTATCAATAATCACGTATACATTTGTATACTATTAAAGTGATTGTATACGTTTGTATACACTTCGTCAATCCATTTTTCTCCATTCAACTGGAAAAATGGAGGAGATTAAAGGAAGGTATGCTATGATGATAATTAGCTGTCCCAGGTGATTGGCATGGATGGATAACAGCACCGGGATCAGGATGAACATGGGAAGGGAGCTGTACACAATGAGCGAACATAATCATGAGTACTGGATGCGTCAAGCGATTGCAGAGGCCCATCGAAACGTTCAACATGTGGAGGGTGGTCCTTTTGGAGCGATTGTGGTGAAGGATGGTCAAGTGATCGGCAGGGGCCGTAATTTGGTTACCGCGCTGAACGACCCGACGGCTCATGCCGAGGTGCAAGCCATAAGGGAAGCATGTCAACACCTGGAGGATTTCCAATTAAAAGGCTGTACGATTTATACCAGCTGCGAGCCTTGTCCGATGTGTCTGGGGGCCATCTACTGGTCCAGACCTGATGCCGTTTATTATGCAAGCACGAAGAAGGATGCGGCTGAGATCGGATTCGACGATCATTTCATATACGATGAAATCGCGATGCCGATGGACCAGCGCTCCATCCCAATGAAGCAGGTTCAAACAGCGGATTATTTGCTGCCATTTCAAGCGTGGAGCGCAGCCGAGCGCAAAGTCGAATATTAACAATAAAACCGGGCTCCCTGCATGGGAAAGCCCGGTTTATTCTTATTTATGGATAGGAATGCCGAAATATGTATAGAGTGCTTCGGCATATTCCCGTGCATTGCCCGGTTTAAAGGTGTGGACGCCGCCGGCTTTGTAAATTCTGAATTCGTCATCATCCACGGTGTTTCTGCCTTCTGCCGTACGAATGGATACGCGAGCCGTTTTGTTAAAAGGCGAATCGGGGGCATACTCGCACCAGAATGAAGTGGTGATGAAATCTCTCGGCAGGTTAGGTTCTTCCGTAAAGGAGAAGACGGGATCCCAGGCTTCTTTTTTCCACTCTTCGAGCATCCAGCAATACGCTTCAGTTTGGACGAGCCGATAGGTCTCGTTCCCCTGGGTCTGCACAAGGCCATCCACCAATTCCAGAGGATGGCGAGGTCCGGCTCCTCCGACGCCGACATCGGCAATATATCGTTGTTCTTCAATATCCACCTGCAGAATATGATGCCGACGTTTAGCAGGCGTATCGGTTTCATCCCGCCAGAAGCGTCCGAAGTAATGAGTGACCTTGAATCCCAGTTTCTGCAGCAGCCAGCCAAACAACGCATTGAGCTCGAAGCAATAGCCGCCGCGATGCCGAGTTACGATTTTATCGTAAAGATCGGGGATATCCAGGGACAGTGGAATTCGATCAAGGATATCGAGATTTTCATAGGGTACGGTATGTACATGCTGTTCCTGCAATCTGGCGAGCATATAAGCGCTGTTTACAATCGGGCCCGTGTATCCAATACGCTCAAGATATGGGTTTACATCCAGGCCATGTATCGGGTTACTCATTTGATCACCGCATCTTTCGTCTTTTGTCAGCTTGGTAGAAGTAAGCCGTATCTAATTATATACTTTATATCATATATTCGGATTTTCTAATAGAGAACAAGAAGAAGGCGGAAGAGGGACTATGCCAATGGATGCCGCGGCGCTTCGGGCAGCTATAGCCCGTCTAGGGTAACACAGCAAGGTTACTTTCCCCCGTTCTGGTACTTGAGTGCATAAAAAGAGGGTGTCCCTTATCACCGATCCTACGGCGAGGGACACCCTTTCTTACGGAATATAGATCAATTCAATATTAACCACAGGTGCAGTTCAGAACCGGTTTACGTGCCGCCGTCGTTTCGTCAAGTCGTTTCACGACCGTGGTATAAGGGGCGCCTACGACAACCTCTGGCGTGGTTTCGGCTTCTTTGGCAATCTGGATCATCGTGTCAATGAAACCGTCCAGTGTTTCTTTACTCTCCGTCTCGGTCGGCTCTATCATAATGCATTCCTCTACGTTGAGCGGGAAGTAGATGGTTGGCGGATGATAGCCAAAATCAAGCAGCCGCTTGGCAACATCCAGGGTCCGCACGCCAAACTCTTTTAGTTTTTTGCCGGATAGCACGAATTCGTGCTTGCACAGGCCAGGGTAGGCAACTTCGTAATATGGAGCCAGACGGTGCATCATATAGTTGGCATTCAGCACTGCAAGCTCCGAGACACGGCGAAGTCCTTCCGGTCCATAGGTGCGAATATACGTGTAGGCGCGGACCAGGATGCCAAAGTTGCCATAGAACGCCTTCACGCGGCCGATGGATTGCGGACGATCGTAATCCCAATAATAGGTGCCATCCTCGCGTTTGGACACGATCGGTTTTGGCAGGAACGGGATCAACAAACTCTTTACGCCGACAGGGCCTGCACCGGGGCCACCGCCGCCATGCGGCGTGCTCATCGTTTTGTGCAGGTTGAGATGGACCACGTCGAAGCCCATGTCGCCTGGGCGGGTGATGCCCATGATGGCGTTGGAATTGGCTCCATCATAGTAGAGAAGACCGCCTGCCTCGTGCACGATTTCGGCGATTTCCACGATTTGCTCTTCAAATAGTCCGAGCGTGCTCGGGTTCGTCAGCATTAGTGCGGCCGTATCATCACCAACGACGGCGCGCAGAGCCTCCAGATCAACCATGCCGCGCTCATTGGATTTAATCGTGATCGTGTCGTAACCGGCAACCGTTGCGCTGGCTGGGTTGGTGCCGTGCGAGGAGTCAGGAACAATGACCTTGGTTCGTTTCTCGCCGCGGCTTTCATGGTAAGCACGGATCAGCATGAGTCCCGTCCACTCCCCATGCGCACCCGCAGCGGGCTGCAGCGTTACTTGATCCATCCCGGTAAGTGCCGCCAGATCATTCTGCAGGGTGTAAAGCAGCTCCAGAGCGCCTTGAATGCTTTCTTCTGGCTGGTACGGATGAATCTTGGCAAAGCCGGCAAAACGGGCAACGTCCTCATTGATCTTCGGGTTGTATTTCATCGTGCATGAGCCGAGCGGGTAGAAGCCGTTATCGATGCCGAAATTACGCCGCGACAGCTCCGTATAGTGACGAATGACATCCACTTCATATACTTCCGGCAGTTCGGCCGGTTTGCTGCGCAGCAGGCCCTCTGGTATTAATGATGCGGCGTCGATCTCCGGTACGTCGCATTCGGGAAGGGAATAGGCGACACGGCCGGGCTTGCTGAGTTCGAATATCAATGCTTTTTCCGGTTTCATACGATCGCCTCCAATTCACCAATAAATTGGTCGATTTCTTCCTTCGTCCGCCGTTCGGTCACAGCGATCAGCATACATCCTCGAAGCTCAGGGTACGCAGCGCCAAGATCATAACCTCCGATGTAACCTGCACGCAGAAGCTTCGAGTTGATCTCCTTCACGTTCGTTCCTTCAGGCAGCTTTACCACAAACTCATTGAAGAACGGCGAGCTGAATGGAAGGGAGAGGGAGCCTTTGGCGACACGGTCGGCAGCATAATGGGATTTGCGCACATTCAGAAGCGCTGCCTCTTGCATGCCTGCTTTACCCAGGGTGGACATATAAACGGATGCACACAGCGCGAGCAGCGCCTGGTTCGAGCAGATGTTCGACGTTGCTTTTTCGCGGCGAATATGTTGTTCACGTGCCTGCAGCGTCAGTACAAAACCGCGTTTGCCGTCCTGATCGACGGTTTGACCCACAATACGTCCGGGAATGCGGCGCATCAGCGGCTCGGATACCGCGAAGAATCCGCACGTCGGTCCGCCAAGAGAAGCTGGAATGCCGAGCGGCTGGGCATCGCCGACAACGATGTCGGCTCCAAGCACGCCAGGGGATTCCAGTAAACCGAGGGACAGCGGGTTTACGCTCAGGACAAGCAATGCTTTTTTCTCATGAACCAGCGGTTCGATCGATTTCACGTCTTCAATGCAGCCGAAGAAGTTCGGTGATTGCAGAAGGACGGCGGCGGTATCTTCCGTTATGGCAGCGGCGAGCGCATCCTGGTCGGTAGCACCATTGACGATGCCGACTTCCACGACTTCCAGATCGAGGCCGCGAGCCGAAGTCAAAACGATTTCCCGGGCTTCGGGATGGACGGCACGCGATATGACGATTTTCTTCCGTTTGGTTGCACCGCTGGCGAGAGCCGCAGCCTCAGCAAGCGCCGTGGAACCGTCATACATGCTGGCATTGGCCACTTTCATGCCGGTCAATTCACAGATATAGGATTGAAATTCAAAAATCGCTTGCAGCTCGCCTTGGCTGATCTCCGGTTGGTATGGCGTATACGCCGTGTAGAATTCAGAGCGGGAAATCACATGATTGAGCACAACCGGAATATGGTGGTCGTACAAACCGGCCCCGAGAAAGCTTGTATAACGGTCAAAATCGGCATTTCGGTCCGATAGGTCACGCATATGCTTCAGAAGTTCAGGCTCACCCAGCCGTTTTGACATGGGGAGGACGCCGTTGTAACGGACCGCTTGGGGGATATCGGCAAACAGATCTTCGATCGTTTCCGCGCCGACCGCAGCAAGCATATCGGCTTGATCCTGATCCGTCATAGGCAAGTAACGATGCTTCATGTTAAGGCAGCTCCTCTTTTGTAGAATGGTGTCTTTACTACTTTGGCTTTTAACTTCTTACCGCGGATCTCAACCCATACCTCGGTATCGAGGCTCGTATATGGCGTTTCGATCAAGGCCAATCCGAGATTTCGCTTGAGTGAAGGGGATTGGGTACCGCTGGTCACTTCACCGATGGGTTCTCCTTCATGGTTGTATACGGGATAGTGGGAGCGCGGGATACCGCGATCGATGAGTTCAATGCCGACCAGCTTACGCGGCACACCGTCTTGTTTTTGCTGTTGAAGCGCTTCCCGACCGATGAAATCGCCGCTGTCCAGCTTCACAAAGAACCCGAGACTGGCTTCAAGCGGAGAGATCGTGCTCGAAAGCTCTTGGCCGTACAATGGCAGTTTCGCTTCGAAACGGAGTGTATCACGTGCGCCCAGTCCGGTTGGAACAAGGCCATGTGGTTCTCCGGCGGTTAAGAGCTCTCTCCAAATTGCGGGAGCATCCTCAGCGGAGCAATAAATTTCAAAGCCGTCTTCTCCGGTATAACCGGTACGGGACAGTAGGGCGGAGCAGCCGCAAACCTGTGCGTTCTGGATAAAATGGAAGGAGGGGAGTTCGTCTAAGACCTCAGTCGTGGCCTGTGACATGATGTTCACGGCCGCAGGTCCCTGAAGTGCAATCAGAGCCGTCTCAGCGGACACATTACGGATGGTGACATCACCTGCAAGATGGTCTTGAAGCCACTGGAGGTCTTTGTCGATGTTGGATGCGTTAACAACCAGCATAAATCGGTCAGCCGACAGTTTATACACAAGCAGGTCATCTACCGTACCGCCGTTGTCGTAACACATCAACGTGTATTGGGCCTGACCCATCGATATGCGGGTTACGTCATTCGTGGTCATCTTCTGGATAAATGCTTCAGCGTCTTGTCCGGTGACGATAAATTCACCCATATGGGAGACGTCGAACAGGCCGGCGTGCTTGCGTACGGCTTCATGCTCTTGCACAATGCCTGAAAATTGCACGGGCAGTTCCCAGCCGCCAAAGTCGATGCAGCGGGCAGAAGGAAAATCGGAATAAAGCGGGTAAAGCGGTGTACGTTGTAATGAACTCATCTCTTCACCTCTTCGAATTGGCATGATCAATCGGGGAAACACCAAAAAAGGACAGACAGAAGGATAACAAGTCGTGCTGAAAAAAGCCCGCTCGTTGCGTAATCCTTCTGCTCTGTCCTTTGTACCTGAGAGTTACCCCACATGTCATGTAAGTATAATGTCAAGCGTGTGTGAGTTTCCCCGTGGGTGATTCTACATTCAGAATTCTCTCCAGAGGTGCGTCCGGTAAAGGTCCTTTTGCCTGAGAGATTCACCGTGTTACGGCTTACTCCTTCGGCGCTACCTGTCAATCCTGTCGGTAATCTCTCCCGCTACCATCATCCGCGTGAAAATTATTGAGTTGTCATCATCTTCCTTGCGTTCTTGTGATTATTATAAACGTGTCTCGCCATAAAGTGTCAACCTTTATTTCACTAAAATATTTTCAATCTTAAAATTTTTGTCAGATATCTTGACATCACTTCGTCCCTGTTTTATTCTGTGGGAGAATAAGCCAACCGAATATGCGGATGACGATGGATGGGAGAGACCGCCTCGCGAAGGGTGAAACCTTGGCGGCACCGAAGGAGCAAACCGTTACGCCCGCCAGGCTGACGAGTAATCTCTCAGGTAAACGAACCGCCATCTGACGCAGCTCTGGAGAGTGCGCAAGCCACCCAAGGGGAAAGATCGGACCATAAGAAGCGGTCGATCATAAACTCTCAGGTACCGAGGACAGAGAGAAGGCAAATGCCTTTTTTCGCGTCCTTTTTTTTCATTTATTTACCTTAATTTCATTTCTTTAAGAAAAGAGGAGTATCCGTAAATGAGCGAAATCAGAGAGAATTTGGTCTACAGCGACGATCATGAATGGGCATTGAAGGTAGATGGTAATGTGGTGCGCGTCGGTATTTCCGATCATGCGCAATGTCAGCTGGGCGATATCGTATTCGTTGAACTCCCCGAGACCGGCGCTGTCGTTGCCGCAGGTGACAGCATCGGTACCATTGAGTCGGTCAAAACCGTATCGGAACTGTATTCCCCTGTTTCAGGTACCATCACGAAAGTGAATGCTTCTCTGGAAGACCTGCCGGAGCTTGTGAACGAAGAGCCGTACGAAGGCGGTTGGATCATTGAGGTTGAGGTGGAAGGTGACCTGGAGGAAGCACTCGGAAAGCTGCTGACTGCAGAGGCATATCGTGCCAAAGTGGATTAAGGATTGAATCATAACATTGCATAATGAAACATAACGGCTGCTACTCGTAATGAGGTTTACGAGTGGCAGCCGTTTTAAATGATGGTGCTAATCCTTGGAACCTTGAAGGGTTCGATATCAAGTGCTTGAAGCCACACGGCGCGCGATCCGGCGTGCTCGAAGCTCAGGCAGATTCAAGATCAGTATTCCGCCGATGATGAGCAAGCTGCCGACGATGGAATAAAGAGAAATCGCTTCGCCGTACAGAAATGCGCCTAATCCTAACGCGATGATCGGAGAAACAAAGAGCCAGGTAGACGGAAAAAAGGCATTTGTTGCTTTTAGCAGCCAAGCATACAGACTATGCCCCAGCATCGAGCCGACTATCGTTAAATACAAGACAGAACCGAGGGCTGGCAGCGTTAGAATACCATTCCATTGTACCTGTTCACTGAACAGGGATAACAGCAATAGGGCAGCGCCGCCATACATCATCTGCACCGCATTGATCATAATTGGCGAGATATCCGGCATGTCAAAGGATAATTTTCGGGTAGCGAGGGAGCCCACGCTATAACCGATTTCGCCTATAAGAATGGCGATGCAGCTCAGAATCCAGATGAGGTCGCTCCCCATTGCTATCTCGGGCATGATAAGCAAACATACTCCCGCAAAACCGACCCCGCACCCCCAATAATCACTGCGCCGGGCATTCTTTCGCATTACAACCGATTGAATCATCAGAATCATCATGGGGCCTGTTGCCGATAGGATGGCAGCGATCCCTGAGGACACGTGCTGCTCGGCCCAATATAGCGTTGCAAACGTCAAGAATGTACTGGTCATCCCGATTAGAAGGAATTCCTTGTGCAGGAGAAGGCTTGGTTTTACCTTCCGCTGCAATACCATCCACAGGAAGATGATGGCGCCCGCGAGAAGAAACCGAAGTCCCGCCGAGAGAAACGGCGGCAGTCCTGCTTCAACGCCAATCTTGATGGCGAGAAACGTCGTGCTGAATATGGCGCACATAAGCAAGTAGTTAAAAATAATCATGTAGCATCCTCCTTTTTCTATACTATAATAGGTAGTTAATAGAACAGATTGGTGGTTGGTAGAACAGATATGTTCTATATCGGATCGGGGGAAAAACAGATGGAATTATCAACGCTGGACGACAAACATCAAGGTAAGCGGACATTGCAGCAGTCGATCTATGACACCATTCGAGAAGGAATTGCTCAGGGAGAGTGGAAGGAGACTGAAAGAATCCCGTCCGTGAGAGCGATGGCCGAGCGTTTGAACGTTCACCGGTTAACGGTGCTGAAGGCTTATCAGCGGCTGCTTGAAGACGGGATCGTGGAAGTGAAATATAAATCAGGATATTTCGTAGCGGCTAAGGCGCCTGCGACATTGCCGGAACTCTATACATCCAGCCGGTCTTGGGAATATCAGGCGAAATCGATATATGTCAATCGCAGCCGCTTGTCCGACATTCACAGACATCAGGTCGATTACCAGATGTCGGAAGCGCTGATTGATCCTGCGCTGCTGCCGAACGCGTTCCTGTCCAATCACGTGAAACAAGTGTTTGACATGTATCCGAAGGTATTAAGCACGTATTCTTCCGTGTCCGGAGATTTGGAGCTGCGCGAGGAGATGGCCCGGTACTTTATGGACAAACAAGGCATATCGGTCCATCCGGATGAGCTGCTCATTACGACGGGATCCCAGCAAGCGATCGACCTGATCTCGCGTTCGCTTGTCAAAAGCGGAGATTCGGTGTTGATTGAGCGGCCGACGTATAGTCCGGCGATCGATGTTTTTGTGCAGCAAAATGTCAAGCTGCTTCCCATTGAGATTATGCCGGAAGGATATGACCTGGAGCAGATTGAATGTCTTATGCGGACGGAGAAGCCGAAGCTGTTCTATATGAACCCGACCTTTCAGAATCCGACAGGCTACACGGTGCCGATTACGCAGCGCAAGGCGCTGGTTGAACTGGCGGAACGATATCAATGCATTCTGGTGGAGGATGAGGTCTATCACGACATTTATTTTGGAGATCCGCCGCCGCTGCCCTTTTTTTATTATGATACCGAGGGCTATGTCATTCACATTCGAAGCTTCAGCAAATATGTGGCCCCTGGCTTGCGGATATCGGTGCTGGCGGCACGTCCGGAGCTGATGAATGTCATCCTGCCGACCAAGGCGCTGTCGGACAACGGGACGCCGCTGCTGACGCAAAAGATTTTCCAGCACTATTTCTTCTCGAGCAGACTTCAGGAGCATGTGGCCAAGCTGCGGATTGCCCTGGAGCTTCGTAAGGATAAGATGGAGAAGCTGCTTGAGCCTACAGAATGGCGATGGAACAGCCCCGGCGGCGGCTTGAATCTATGGATACAGCTGCCGGAAAACATCAACGTGGATGCGTTGTTGCGGCAATGCCTGGCGGAATCCGTAGCTTTTGTGCCGGGGCGTATATGCGACCCGCTGGATCAGATGGATTCGTGGATCAGACTCAGCTACTCCTATATCAGCGAAGTTCAGCTGGAAGAGGGAATTCGTCGTCTCGTCGAGATTTCGGAGCAGGTGAAGCATGGCTCGTTGGCATGAACAATTACGTGAGTAATGAATTTCTTCTCGAAGTCATGTAGAGATCATGTCTGCCGATAAATACGGAATATTTTAAAAAAACGGTCTGATTGAATGTCACAAAAACTGCCCTTTTCTCGTGTTATGTGCAAAATCGCATAAAACAAAAGGAGATGGGTTGTCTCATGAAGGATCTAACATGTATTGTCGTTGGTGGAGGCTTTGCAGGTATACATGCTCTAAAAGCGATTCATAAAGCTTGTCATAAAGGAATAGGCGGAAGGAAGCTGCGCCTGATCCTGATCGATATGGGTTCCGCCCATGTGCGGAAAGTGCTGCTGTTCCGTCCTGCAGTGAGTGAGGAGGGGATTACCGTTCCTTGGGAACAGGTCATGCCGGAAGGTACCCGTTTCATACAGGGCAGGGTGATCGGCATGGATAAGGAGAGCAAGCAGCTGACTTTGGAAGACAGCACAGGTCTGGAACATAAGCTGGAATATGATGTCCTTGTGGTGGCCATAGGAAGCATCGTGCGGCAGGCAGCACCGGAACAAGGCGGAATATCGCTGACAGGCTTGGAAGCGGCGGAGCGGATCCGGGAACGGTGGCACGCAAACCTTAAGTTGGCAGTAAAGGAAACGAATGCGCAGGAGAAGCAGCGGCTGATGAGTGCAGCCGTCGCTGGTGCCGGCATAACGGGCATCGAAACGTCAGCCGAGATGGTCCACGCCATGCGGACAGAGGCGGTTAACCTTGGTTTAGATCCGAAGTTAATCCGTGTGCACCTATTCAATTCTCAGGAACGGTTGTTCCTGGAAGGACCTGCGAAGGTGGCGCATCGGCTTGAACGATATCTAACCGATCTTGGCGTAGTCCTTCATCATGGAAGAAGAGTGATCAAAGAGGAGCTGGGGCTGGTTCATGTCAACGATGGATCTCCGATCCCTGTGGGCCTAACGGTATGGACGCTTGGCCTCACTCCTAACCCCGCGCTCCTCAGCCTCGGACTGCCGGTTACGATGGACGGTCAAATCGTTGTAGATGAAAGCTATCGTGTCAAAGATGCCCCGGGAGTATATGGCATCGGCGATTGCGCGCATGTGGTTGATCCCGCTAACGGTGCTGCCGACCGGATGACATGCAAGGAAGCGATCCCCCAAGCGACGCGACTTGGCGGCATTGTGCATGCGGATTTGATCGATGCGCCTGCAGCCAAGCATAAGAGTGTACCGGAGGGTTATACGGTCGGTCTGGGGCCAGGACATGGGTTAGTCTGGTCGCGTACCTGGGGAATGGATATTATGATCACAGGAAAGCTGGCTTACAAGGTCAAATCGTTCATGTGGAATTATTCCAGCATGGTTCGATAAATTAGCAGCAATCCTGCTTGAAAGGAATGAAGAAACGGCATGTTAGAGCTGTATGAGCAGTATAAGGGGCTCCTGTTTCATCTTGCTTATCAAATGACCGGAACGGTGTCGGACGCAGAGGACGCGGTACAGGATGTGTTCGTGAAAGTTCACAGTCTTCCCCTGGAGAAGCTGGAGGAGCCAAAAGCTTATCTGTGCAAAATGGTGACGAATCGCTGCATCGACGAAATCAAGTCAGCTCGAAATCGAAGAGAGCAGTACTACGGGCCCTGGCTTCCGGAACCGATCCCGGAAGCCTATAGCGAGTCCTATGAAGCCGTCGAAAATCATGAACTGCTCTCCTATGCCATGCTGGTTCTGCTGGAGCGGCTGTCTCCTTCGGAGCGGGCCGTGTTTGTTCTGCGGGAAGCGCTTGGATTCGATTATCCGGAAATCGCCGGACTGATCGATAAAACCGAGGCGAACTGCCGCAAGCTTATGAGCAGGGCGAGAGGAAAGATGGGGATCACGGAGGACGATCTGATTGGCGTGGGGTCCATGGCAGAGGAATGGGTGAGCCGGTTCTTCACGGCCCTATCCGAAGGAGATGCCGAACATGTCCTATCCCTGCTAGCGGATGATGCTGTATTGTTGTCCGATGGCGGCGGTAAAGTGATCGCAGCTGCGAGACCGGTCGAGAGCAAGGAGCGGGTTGCCCGTTTCCTCATCGGCATTCTTCACCAAGCGCAGCTGGAGGATGGAGTAGCGCCGGAGATCGAGGTAAAGGAACTGAACCATCAAACCGCTGTTATATTCCGCCAGGGAGGAAGTGTTACCGGCGTTATCTTTGTCAATATTCGGAACGGATTGCTGCAAAATATTTATATTGTGAGGAATCCGGATAAACTTGAGGGGATTTAAGTTTAGGCTAGGAACATCGACGAAGTACATTCAGAGCAGTCCGCCTCTAGGGAGGGGGCTGCTTTTTTTGCTGGAAACCGGAGGTGCAGGCGCGAAACCTAATCGGACGGTTAGATGAGCTTTTCATGAAGGAAGTTTGATTCTGGATTCGTATTCCAGTATGCAGGGTAAATACATTTCGGGTTCGCAAGCGGATCTGTTACCAAGTGCATTTACGTCAGACACGCATCTACTACCTACATACCAGGAGGTTCCGACAAATGGACAAATCCAACACCCATTCGAATGCTAACAACAGCCGGGGCAAGACAAGCAAGGACCAACAGCTGGAACAATTTACGGTAGACAATGACGGCAAAGACTTGACAACCAATCATGGACTTAAAGTCGCTGAAGATGAACATTCGCTTAAAGCGGGCGAGCGCGGTCCAACCTTGATGGAGGATTTCCATTTCAGAGAGAAGATGACGCATTTCGACCATGAGCGGATTCCGGAACGGATCGTGCATGCCCGCGGTTTTGGGGCTCATGGCTATTTTCAGCTATATGAATCCATGAAAGATTATACAAAAGCCAAATTTCTGCAGGACCCTTCCGTCGTCACGCCGGTGTTTGTCCGATTCTCCACGGTGGCTGGCTCCAGGGGATCAGCCGACACCGTCAGGGACGTACGCGGCTTCGCAACCAAGTTTTATACGGAAGAAGGGAATTATGATCTTGTGGGCAACAATATGCCGGTCTTTTTCATACAGGATGCGATGAAGTTTCCCGATTTCGTTCATGCAGTCAAGCCTGAGCCGCATAACGAGATTCCGCAAGCGCAATCCGCCCATGATACGTTCTGGGATTTTGTAGCGAACAATTCGGAAAGCGCGCACATGATCATGTGGGCGATGTCCGACCGCTCGCTTCCGCGAAGCTTCCGAATGATGGAGGGCTTCGGCGTCCATACCTTCCGTTTCGTGAATGAAGAAGGACATGCACATTTTGTGAAGTTTCACTGGAAGTCTGTGCTCGGCACGCATTCCCTCGTATGGGATGAAACGCAGAAACTGGCAGGCAAGGATCCCGACTTTAACCGGCGTGATCTGTGGGATGCGATCGAATCAGGAAATTATCCGGAATTTGAGTTTGGCGTTCAAATGATTCGGGAGGATGAGGAATTCAATTTTGGTTTTGACATCCTTGATCCGACCAAGATTTGGCCCGAAGAGCTCATTCCCGTCAGAATCATTGGCAAAATGACACTCAATCGCAATACAGATAATTTCTTTGCGGAGACGGAACAGATTGCTTTCCATCCGGGACATGTCGTACCGGGCATCGATTTTACTAATGACCCGCTACTGCAAGGCCGCTTATTCTCCTATACAGACACCCAGCTTTCACGGCTCGGCGGACCCAATTTCCACGAAATTCCGATCAACCGTCCAATCGCACCGGTTCATAACAATCAGCGTGACGGGATGCATCGTATGACCATCAATAAGGGCCCTGTCAGCTATCATAAGAACGGTATTGCCGGTAACACGCCGAAGCCGGTTCCAGCGGAGCGCGGGGGTTATGAGCATTACACCGAGAAGGTGGAAGGGCGTAAGGTGCAGGCACGCAGTGACAGCTTTAAGGATCATTTCAGCCAAGCGGCCCTGTTCTGGAACAGCATGTCCGAGGTCGAGAAGCAGCATATCGTATCCGCATTCCAGTTCGAACTGGGTAAAGTACAGCGAAAGGAAATTCGCCAGCAAGTCGTTGACCTGTTCGCGAACGTCGATAGCGAACTTGCCACCCGGATTTCGGAGGGCATCGGAACCATGCCACCGCAAACCAGCTTCTCCGCTTCCAGCGAGTCTTCTCCGGCACTGAGCATGATGAATACCGTGAAGCTCCCGTTAACCCGTAAAGTGGCGGTGCTGGCAGGCAACGGATTCACGGATGAACTCCCGTTTGTGCTTACGCAGCTGCAGCAAGCCGGCGTCATCACCGAGGTGGTTAGCGCAAAGCTCGGCGTCATTCAAGGCAAAGCCGGCGCGGAACTGGAAGTGAACCATTCGCTGCTTGGGGCGGATTCCGTCTTGTTCGATGCGGTGCTTGTCGCAGGCGGCGCGTTAAGCGTATCGGAGCTCCTGGTGGAGCCGAAGGTGCTGGATTTTGTCAAGGAAGCGTATCAGCATTTCAAGCCGATCGCAGCCATAGCCGAAGGGGCAAATTTGCTTCCATCATCCAGTGGTGAAGGGGTCGTGGTTGCGCAAGAGAATGAGGATTTGAAGCCTTTCGGCGAGGCCTTCATTCATGCCATTGCGGCACATCGCCATTGGTCGCGTACGATCTAAGAATGGATTGCCCTTGAATATATAACACGATTGCGCTATAATTCCCCTTAATCATTTGGCTAAACAGTGAAGGGGATTATACCATGATCAACATCAAATTCAATCAACTTCATCATCACAAGCAGCGTTAGCACGCCTGTCATTCTACAGGGTGGGCTAACGCTGTTCGCGTTGGCCTCCCTGCCGCATATTCAGCGCGCGGGACCATGAGGTCCGGCGCGTTTTTTATTTTTATTTAGAACGAAAGGATGATTACGATGCAGAACGTAAAAGGAACGTATGATTATTTTGGCCAAGAACAGGCGATCCGAAGAAAGGTGCAATCGACGCTGCGTGAAGTGTTTGAATGTTATGACTATGCTGAAATGGAGACAACCATTCTGAATGAATCCGAGTTATTGTCTTCCAAATACGCAGGAGGGGAAGAAATTCTGAAGGAAATGTACCAGCTGACAGATCAGGGAACGCGACGTCTGGGCCTCCGGTACGACTTGACGATTCCATTCGCCAAGGTAATCGCGCTGAATCCCGCCATCAGCCAGCCCTTCAAACGTTATGAGATGGGGAAGGTATTCCGCGATGGTCCCGTCAAACGGGGAAGATTGCGGGAGTTTCTGCAGTGCGACGTTGATGTGGTGGGGATCTCGGGACCGGAAGCGGAGGTTGAGCTAATGCAGCTTGCAGCCGAAGTGTTTCGGAGACTTGAAATCCCGATCATGCTCCGGTGGAACAACCGAAGCTTCCTTGGTGAAATTCTTGGAGCTTTGGGCGTACCGGAAGAGATGAAACCATCCGTCATGCTGACGCTGGATAAGCTCGACAAGATGGGTAAGGAGGGTGTTCGACAAGAGCTTGCGGGTAAGGAGCTCGCATCGGAGATTTGTCGTCAAATTCTTGATTTTGTTGATCTCAAGGAGCCGACATTAACGCAAATAACAAGCGAATACAACCTGGACAACGAGCGCGGAGCACGAGAAGTCCGGATCCTGCAAAATATGCTGCAGCGCGTCGGGCTGCAAGACATCTGCGTATTTGATCCGTTTCTTTCCCGAGGATTGTCCTTCTACACAGGAACCGTTTATGAAATCTTTGACGCATCTCAGGGCTTTCGTTCAAGCTTGGGTGGAGGCGGCAGGTATGACGCGATTATCGGGCAGCTCGTTGGACGCGAGGACACTCTTTATCCTACGGTGGGTCTTTCGTTCGGCATGGAATCCATCATGGAGATGATCCGAAACCGTCCGATTGAAACAAACAAGCCGCTCGTTATGATTATCCCGATAGGAGAAACCATACCCGAAGGATTGACGGCTGCAGCGGCACTCCGGAATCGCGGGATTCATACGCGATTGGCGGACAACCGCCGTAAATTGAAGAAAACATTAGCTTCTGTTTCAGCTGAGTGTATTCCATATGCCATCCTAATCGGCGAAGATGAAGCGGCGGCGGGCATGGTTCGATTGAAGAATATGACCGAGGGCAAGGAGCTTGCATTGACTCTGCAGAAGGCGGTTGAGCTTATCATTCAATCCTGTGAATGATAACATGACGGAAGCCGCGCTTATCCATCATGGCGTGTAAACTCATGACTAACAACTTGTGTAGGCCGACATATGGAATGCCTTTGTTCTTTTTCGAATATAATGGTTTTCTACCGAAAAGGGACTCGCGCTCGAAACGATCTCCAAGTAGAATAAATCGTATAGATGTTACCAGGGGGGAGCGGATTGCAATGCTGTACGAACAATTCTTCATGCTGCACCAAAAGCTTGCTGTTAACGCTCCGGCCAACACGGCTACGGAAGTGACGCTTGAGCAGATCGCCGAAACGCTATATTGCACAACGCGGAATGCCAAGCTCGTTATACGCAAGCTCGAGGAGAAGGGTTGGATTATGTGGAAGGCAGGACGCGGGCGAGGAAATCGTTCCAAGCTTACCTTTCTAGCCGATCAAGCTGATCTGCTTCAGGAAGCTGCGCAGCAGCTCGCGTTAAAAGGGGAATATCGGCAGGCCTTCGAACTGCTGCGAACCTATGGTCAAGGTATTCACACCAACGATTCTTACGTGGAATGGATGAACGGGCATTTTGGCTTTAGCAAGGAGATGAGAGAAGGGGAAGCGGAAGCAAGGGATTCGCTGCGGCTTCCCGTGTACCGCTTGATTGAAACGTTGGATCCCGCCGAATGCTACTACAGTTTTCAAGCTCATATGATCCAGCAGATATTTGACCGGCTGGTGATATACGATAATGCCAACGATCAATATCTTTCCGTTATCGCGCATTATTGGAACAGCAATGAGGATGGAACGGTCTGGACTTTTCACCTGCGTAAAGGAATCCGGTTCCATGACGGTAGAGAGTTATCGGCGGAGGACGTGAAATTCACGGTAGAACGCCTGGGACGGGATAAACGAAATGCTTGGATCGTGCGTGAACTGCAGCGAGTAGAGGCGGTATCGCCTCGGGAGGTTCGTTTTATTCTTAACAAGCCGAATCGAATTTTTATCCGGTTTGTTAGCTCCATTTGCATGTCCATCGTGCCCAAACATTTGGTGAGTCTTAATGAAGAACAGTTCTGGAAGCTTCCTGTCGGAACGGGCCCTTTTCAGGTGGAAGAATGGACCGATGAACGGCTGACCATACGTGCCAATCCCCATTATTATCAGGGACGGCCGCATTTGGACAACATCCACATTATCATGATGCCCGAAGATGCGGAGCATTGCGAGGTCAGCTGGGAGCGGCTGCTGCAAGATCCGGAGCGTATCGAGCATAAAGGTGAGAAGCATGCTGTGGATATCATAGAATCTTCCGAAGGCTGTACGACTTTGATTACGTGGAATATGAAGAAGCCGGGGCCCTATCAGTCCATCGAATTTCGCCGGGCATTCAGCCTGATTCTGAACCGTGCCGAGATGATACGCGAACTTGGCGGCAACCGGCTATACCCGGCCAAAGGATTCATCATGGATGAGCAAGCGCCTTACCGTAAAGACCGACATGATCCCGAGCTCGCAAAGTCACTGCTGAAACAGTCGGGTTATGACGGCTCTCCCATTACCATGGCTACGCTCGCAAATCATATCAAAGACGCCGAATGGGTTCAGAAGCAGTGCGCTTCCATCGGGATACCATTGATCATCCGGGAGGAGAGGATGGATACCATACACCAATCGGATGTGATGAACACCATGGATTGTGTCTTGCACGGCCTTGTTCTTCCAGGTGAAGAAGTATGTTTAATCGAGAATTACGAGCAGAAGGGAAGCGTGGTTAAAGAGTTCATGGATCCATCGCTGCATCATTGGGTGAAGGATTGCGTGGATGATGCGCTTGCCAGCGAGTGGTATGAGGAGCGTTTGAGTTTGTTGTCCCATATTGAAGAGAGGCTTCGGGAGGAAGCGCATGTATCATTCTTGGTTCATACGAGATTTTACGCAAGCTTGGATCCTTCTTATAAAGGGGTTGTCATCAATAATCTGGGATGGCTGGATTTCAAGCAGATTTGGCGTGTATGATTTCTTCTCATAAAAAGAGCAAGCGCGAACAACCGCGCTTGCTCTTTATTTCTTATAAGGATTTTGTGCGGCTTCTTCGGGATCTCCGCTTTCGAAAGAAGCCATAAAGTTTATCGATAATTCGAGTATTGTTTGAGGTATGCTGCGATTCACATGCGATCTCGTCATGAATAATGAATCTTCCTTGACGATCAAGTTCGTCCCATTTTGCTTGCTGGTATTCGTTCAGTTTTTCCAGTGTATAAAAATCGTTGCTCATGTTAACCTCCCTATCAGACATTCGGAGTTTGCTGTAACGCCGGTAGAATGTCTTGATACTCTCATTATGGAGGTCAACCGAGCTTGTAAAAAGTGTAAACCTCGGCAGCTTTTTTTCCCCTTTTCATGAACTAAAGGACTACCGCAGAGAAGAGATTAGACTTTATTATCACGATGCGTGATAGTGGAGTTCTCAATCTGGATCGTTGAATGCTCGATGTGGAATCGGCTGTCCAGAAGATCGATCGCTTGTTGCAGAATCTCATAACTGCTCGCTTCATCCTCGGCGACGAGATGGCAGCTTAAGGAATCGAAATTGGACGTAATCGTCCAAATATGAAGATCATGGATGCCGGTGACCCCAGGTATAGACTGCAGGGATTTCTTTACCTCTTCAGGGTTTATCGCTGCCGGTGCTCCCTCCATCAGAATATGAACGGTATTCTGTATGATTCTCCAAGCGCTCTTCAGAATCAAGATCGACACAAGGATGGATATGATAGGATCCGCAATATACCATCCGAAGGCCATCATCACGATCCCGGCGATGATGGCTCCTACCGAGCCGAGCGCATCGCCGATAACGTGGAGGTATGCGCTGCGGAGATTCACATTGTTCTTTACATCTCCCGTTCGCATCAAGAACCAGGCACTGAGAAGGTTAGCCAACAAGCCGATGGCTGCAATGAGCATCATGCTTCCGCTGGCGACGGTTGGCGGGTCGTCAAAGCGCTGAATCGCTTCCCATACGATAAAGCCGGCGATGACAAACAAGGCGACGCCATTTAGTAGTGCTGCCAATATTTCAAAACGGTAAAAGCCATAGGTTTTATTCGGCGATGAGGGCTTTGTGGCAAACCATAATGCGACCAGACTGAGCAGCAAAGCGCTGGCATCACTTAACATATGCCCGGAATCGGATAACAGAGCCAGACTGTTGGTCAGCAAGCCCCCTATAAACTCTAGAATCATGATGCCAAGTGTGATGATGAGGGCAATGGCAAGTCCTTTTTTGTTTCCTGAGCGGGCATGATCATGGTGGCTGTGGTCATGCCCATGATGGTGGTTATGATGATGCATAATCGAAAACTCCCTTCGAATCCAACTGTGGAATAAATCAATAATCATGGAACCATTTGCGTTATTTATAATATGAACATATGCTCATATACAATGTAATCCTTCGGTTTGCTTTTGTCAAGTTTTTCCGAAGGTATTACGAAAGCGAATATGATTTTCCACTTATTCATTTATCTAGTATGCTTGATAAGCGAAGAAATTAAATTTTTACGTCTGATGATGAGTTCTTATTATCGGTTAAAGAGAAGGAGTGATATGCGTCATGGGAGAACAACGTAAATCGATTAGCGAAGCTTATAGCGAAACAGCCTATCCATTGATTGGACATAGCCGCAGGAATCTCGAGGTGCTGCTGGAGGCATTTCGGGATGTGGATGGGTCGCAGATGGGGGATACATACGGCAAAGGCGCCATCATTGAGGAGTTTCAGGCGCGCATGGCAGACGTTCTGGGCAAGGAATCGGCTGTCTTTTTTCCGAGCGGAACCATGGCGCAGCAGATTGCTTTGCGGATCTGGTGCGATGATGCTGGGCTGAAACAAGTGGCTTATCATCCCCTCTGTCATCTGGAGATTCACGAAGAGGACGGGCTTAAGGAGCTGCATCATATCGAACCGATTCTTCTTGCTGATAAAGAGCGTTTGATTACGCTTGAAGACGTGCAGAATCTGAATCGCGAAATTGCATGTTTGCTGCTGGAGCTGCCGCAGCGTGAAATCGGAGGGCAGCTGCCCGAATACGAAGAGTTGGAGGCCATATCGGCGTATTGTCGTTCTCAAGGCATAAAGCTGCATCTGGACGGGGCAAGATTGTTCGAGATCACTCCGTATTATCAAAAAACGGCGGCCGAAATCTGTGCTCTATTTGACAGTGTATATGTGTCCTTCTATAAAGGTATAGGCGGGATTGCCGGCGCTATTCTGGCTGGCGGCACCGACTTTGTGGAGAAATCCAAAGTATGGAAAAGGCGTCATGGCGGGGATCTGGTCAGTCTTTACCCGTATATCATCAGTTCAAGTTATTATTACAAGGAAAGAATAGGTAATATGGGCCGGTATTACGAGGAAGCTAAAGAGCTCGCAGCGCTGTTTAATCAGTGCAAGGGCGTGAATACGAAGCCTGCCGTGCCCGTATCGAATATGTTTCATGTACATTTTGAATGGGACAAAGAACAGCTTGAACCGATTCTTATTGAGGTTTACCGCGCGACGGGCGTCGGATTGATCAGTTATCTAAACGAAGCAGGGGGAAGCCAATGTTATACGGAAGTTCACATTGGGGAGCGGTACAGCAAGACGCCAAGAGAAAGCATTCAGCAAGCTTTTCAATTGTTGAATGAGAAATTGCGGGAAGCTGCGAGCGCATGACAAAAGGACCTGAATCAGGTCCTTTTTCATTTGTCTATATTCAACCAATCGGCCCCACGGAAACAGGCTCCTCATTAACTGGTTTATGGGAAAAGTATACCATGTGGAGTGAGTCCTATCCGGATTGATGGTTAAAAAGGGGAACAAATTTGTTAGAATAACAAGTAGAACCGAGTAAACTTTGAAATATCCAATCTGGCGAGGTGAAAATCATGATGGCTCACGTTAGAAGCACAACCGTTCAAGTCGTTAAATCAGGCTCCGGGCAAAGCCGCACGGAAATATCGGGCATAATTTGTTCGGAGCCTTCTTCAACATGAATTAGAACCGCAATATTTCATGTGCCGGCTTTGCTCACTATTTACACGATTTTATGTAGATAGGAGCAGAGAAAATGAAATACGAGAAAGCACTTGATATTTTACCTGAACATGTAGTCAAAACCATTCAACAATATATTGATGGAAGTTATATTTATATTCCGAGAAAGTCGGAGAACCGGAAGTCCTGGGGTGAACAAACCGGGGTCAAGAAGGACCTGGATATTCGGAATCGGAGCATTCTCAAAAGTTATTTGCATGGCGACTCCATCCGTACATTGTCAGAACGATATTATTTAACGGAGCAATCGATCCGTAGAATTATTCGGGCAGAACGAATGAAAGAATAGGCGAGATCGGATATCCTTTTCGTGAAACCGTTATATAGCATTGTTATCATCAGGAAAGAGCGGCCAGGACACGTGTTCTGGCCCTTTCAATTAAGGAGAATTACTGTCAGAAATTTGGGAACGAACTTCTGATATTTTGTAGCTTGTCATGCAGAAAATTTCCAACGAAGTCGCCAATATTGCTCCGTCATGATTTACCAGGTTAAGGAAAAGCATTAAAATAGAGGTTAACGACATTCGCAAGTAGAAGGAGTTTATGCAATGAACCCGATACCGTCATATACCCAGCGCATCCAAGAAGTTTATCCGCACCTGGATATTCAAGACGTTGAGATGAACAACATAGGTCAGAACAACGATGTGTTGATTTTGAATCAGACGCTGGTCTTCAGATTTCCTAAGTATGCAGAAAGTCTCCAAGCGATGATCAGAGAAACTCAATTACTGAATAGGATCAAGAACAAGGTAACTCTGCTTATACCGAATCCGATGTATGTTTCATTTGACGATTTGCAGGTGGGTAAAATGTTCATGGGCTATCCGTTAATCGAGGGTCAGCCGTTATGGTCAGAAGATCTGCTTTTACACAGGAATTCGGACATCGAGGATAGGGTAGCAGAACAGATGGTCGAATTTCTCGTTCAGCTTCATACTGTGGAGATCAATGAATGGATCGCTGACGATAGAAATGTTGTAAATGTCCACGAAGAGATGTCCGGATTGTACACACAAATTCAAGACCAGTTGTTTCGTTTCATCAGGCCCGATGCACAAGAGGAAATCTCAAGCAACTTCACAAGATTTCTGAACAACCCTGCGAATCGTGACATTCGTCCAACCTGCATTCACGGTGACTTTGGCACGTCCAACATACTTTGGAGTCCGGAGAAAGGTCGAATGACGGGCATCATTGATTTTGGGGGTTCAGGGATTGGAGACCCGGCATATGATTTAGCGGGAATCCTAGCGGGTTATGGTCAAGAGTTTTTCGAAAAGTGTATCGCCATGTACCCGAATGGAGACCACATCGCGGAGCGCGTTCATTTTTATAGAAGCACGTTTGCCTTGCAAGAGGCGCTGCATGGAGTCATTCATCAAGACGCTGAGGCGTTTGAGGCAGGCATACGAGATTTTAGATGAAACATAATCATGGATTTTTACATGATATAATCTGCTGAAGGAGCCGCATAAATGACACCTAAACCCGTCATCATCGAGGAATATAATCCCGAATGGCCAAAAATGTTTCAGGAGATTCAATCCATATTGGCACTTACTCTTGGTGCTGATGCGCTGAGTATCGAGCATGTGGGAAGCACCTCCGTACCAAAGCTTGCCGCGAAGCCAATATTGGATATCGATGTTGTGATCGAATCCATGAAATCGCTTCCGGCGGTCATTGCGAAATTAGAAACCCTTGGCTATAGCCATCAGGGGGATTTAGGGGTCGAGGGCAGGGAAGCTTTTGATAGGAAAGATGAGTATGTTCCCTACAGCGAGGAGATTAGTTTGAGAATGACCCAGCATTTATATGTCTGCCATCGGGACAGCCAAGAACTATACAGGCATATTACTTTTCGGGATGCTCTCATCAATAACCCGGAGCTTGTCAAAGAATACGCCTCATTAAAGAAAGAACTAGCCATAACTTTTCGTAATGATCGAAAAGCCTATACGGAAGGCAAATCCGACTTTATCCAGCGGGTATTGAAGCAGGTCGCACGCTAAAATGTTGAAAGAAATCCAACGTAACATCTTATATCTTGAGCTGAATCCTACCAACAAAATACATAACAGCGAGGTAAACCAATGAACGTTACATTAAAGGTGTTAGATAACACGGAGCTTAAAAGCATCTGGAAGGAAGCGTTTCAGCAGCAAAATATAATGCGCCCGGATGAGTATTACGATTTATGCGAATATGAGAACCAAATCGACAAGCGTGTCACCTTGTTGGCTTTTGTTCATGAGGAGCTGGCCGGTGTTTCCCACTTGAAATACGAATCGAGTTATCCCTATTTTCGAGAGCAGAGCATTCCGGAAATCAATGATCTGAATGTGTTCCCGGAGTACCGGAGAAACGGCATAGCTAATAGCATCATGGAAGAATTCGAGAACATCGTCCGCAAAAAAATGCCGCGTATCGGTATCGGAGTTGGATTGTACAGGGACTACGGTGCGGCTCAAAGAATATATGTCCGGCGCGGCTATATTCCGGACGGCAACGGAATTATGTACAACAACGAATCTGTGGTGCCCGGTGACATGGTATGTGCGGATGACGATCTGAACCTGTATCTGATTAAAGAGCTGGTTTAATAAATCGTTCTGCTAATCATCGGCTTCAGCTATATAAGTTTCAGGAGAGTGAAACATGAGCTTCGTCATTCGATTAAATATGTCGAGTTTTTTGTATGCCTGGTTCCCTTTTGTCGGGATTGAGCTCATGGCCAACGTTTACCGAATCAGTCGAGTGACAGGCTGGGGGCTGGATCACGTGAATATTGTGATTTTGGTTTTCTTCTTTGTTGGCCTGCTTCTATCGGGTTTCGGATTTCCGAAGCTGATCAGGCATTGGTTAGGTGGCCGTAAAGCGTCTTTCTTTTCGCTAATTTTGTGGATCCCCTATTTCATTATATTGACCTATATTGTGGCTGCATGGTTTCCGATCACCCATCCGGCAGACAAACCGAATCCTGTAACAGGACTCATGGCCATCGCTGTTTTGGCGTTGTACCCATTCTACCTGGCTATCCTTCATCTGTTTGGAACGGCTCCGATTACCGAGAGGATGAAGGAAGATCGGATGACTTGAGCTTCATGTATAACATGGTGAAGGTATCAGGTTCAGAAAGGAGCGGGCTATGATTATCGGTGTTCTTATCGTGTTGCTTATTATTGAACTCATTGTGATTGAGGTTAGACTCAAAAAGAAACTGGACAATGACGAGAGAATCATTGAGAGACTCGACATGATGATCAAAGATATACGGGAAATTAAGAATAAGCAATAGAGTTACTATCTTCAGGAGGTAGTAAAAATGGGCAATGTGGATAAACGCAATCGACTGGATGAAGAAGTGTTTACTTATTCGGTTACCAAAGATCATAAAGTATTCATTTATTGGATGGGGAAACAAGTCAAGATCCTGTCGGGTAAAGAAAGTGATAAATTTCTTTCCAGGGTAACCGGGGCAGACTTCAAAGAAGCCCAACTGATGATGGCTAAAGTGACCGGTAATTTTAAGCGTGGCAATGAGAAGGATCATAAATAAGCTTATACAGGAGAAAGAGCGATGAATAAAGGGTTTTCGCATTGTTTGCAGATTTTCCCGACCTCTAACTTCGAGAAAACCAGCGAGTTTTATGAGCGAATCGGGTTCCGTGCCATGAACTATTTTGATGCAGCAGAACCGCATGTATGCCTCTACAAGGACTCTGTTGAGATTGTATTAACGAAGACGGAGATTGAGGTTGTTCCGAATCGAATCCGTTACGGATATGGGTACGATGCTTATTTTATTACTTACGGACAACGGGAAATCCAGCAAGAGCTTATGGATTTGGGCGTGAAGATTGTCAGGGCTTTATCGACAACGGATTATAACAATCATGAGTTTGTGTTTGAGGATGTGGACGGGCGATGGATCGCGATTGGTAATAAGTTATAGAGAGTAAAGGAGAACAGGGGGATGTGACATGGTTGAAATTCTGGTCGTCAGACATGGACAATCGGAAGCGGATATTATGAATCGGTGTGAAGGACGGGCTGACTTTGCACTGACGGATCTTGGCCAGCAGCAGGCACGGCTCCTGGCAGAGTGGATTCATCGTGAATATACTTTGGATGCCATATTCTCCAGTACGTTAAACCGGGCCAAGCAGACCGCGGCAGCCATTGCTGAAACGACAAAAGTCCCCGTTACCTATGATGATGATTTAATGGAGCAAAATAATGGGGTCATCGCCGGTATGCTAAGAGAAGAGGCTTTACTTAAATATCCCCTGCCTGATGGAGGAAGAAAACGGCACGATGCAATCGAAGGCGGAGAATCTGAAGTACAGTTCAGAGCAAGAGCCGAACAATTCATATCCAAGCTGTTTACTACAATTCATAGCGAGCCTGATTTGAAAAGGGTTTGTATTGTCTCCCACGGCGGGATGATCACGATGTTATTCCGAAGTTTTTTGAATCTTCCTTATCATACGGATATTCATATTCCGACAGGCGATACAGGCGTTCATCTATGGAGATATGATCGGAGCGGGAAAAAGATAATCGCGGCTACGAATTTGCAGGGGCATCTATCCTGAAATATTATGCAACATCATAATCCCGCAATAGCCATCGTGCTGTTGAGGGATTTTTCATAGGTTTTACATTAATCTATTTTATCGTAAATATTATTAACAGATCAGAGAAACTTTTTTACCAAAATTTGCGTCTAATAGTATGACCTAAATAAATATCAAAAAAGGATTAGAAGGAGTTATGGAATGAAACTGAAGAAACGATCATTGCTAACCGTATTGGCTGTTGCCCAATTAGCGGCAGCTTATCCGGCGAGCGCGGATGCAAATACCGCAGACAAACCACAACAGTCAGTCACCCAAGAAGTGTACGAGCAAAACGCTGCGGCAACCAAAGCAGTAACATCTGGGGGTACAGACGCTGCTCAAGAAACAACAGAAACAACAGAAACAACAGAAACAACAGAAACAACAGAAACAACGGAAACAACTACTACGACAGAGACAGAAGGCTCTCAAGAGCCTAATGAAACAGGAACAACCGAAGGACCGGTAGAGGAAACCGGCGAAGTGCAAGATCCGGCAACAACTACGGGAGAGCAGGGCAACCAGAATAACCAGCAAACCGTGACGGGGAAAGAACTTATTTTATATTTCAATAGTACAAAAATGGTACAAGACGGCGTTACCTACAATGCACCGCAGCCGATGCAAGTCAAAAAGGGAGTATCCTATGTTCCCATTCGTGCCCTTGTGGACCGTGTAGGCTTCAAGGTCACTTACGATAAGAAGACCAAAGAAACCGTTATAACCAAAGGAACCAATGAGCTTCGCTTCAAAACAGACAGCAGCAAGTATACCGTGAATGGCGTAACCAAAGAGATGAAAGGAACCTCCTACCAGACGAAAAGCACCTTCATGGTTCCGCTGACAGCTATAACCCAAGCGCTTGATATTCAATATAAAGTGGATAATGTAGGCAAACGTGTCATTATGAATCTGGAAACCAAGCCAGTAGCCAAGTTTACGGTGGGGCCTAAGGAGATTTATGCAGGACAAACCACGGTGACCTATACACCGCAGCTGGAGAATGTACAAGGTGAAATCATCAATGAACGCTGGGAAGGAAAACAGGATATCTTCGATGTACCAGGCGAATACATAGTCACTTACTCGGTTCAAGATTCTACAGGGGCGTGGAGCGAGCCTTATAGCCAAACGATTACGGTCATTCAGCCGAATCTTCCGCCTGTCGCCATGTTCGAGACCGATAAGTCCGAGTATAAAATGGGTGAGTTGATTACCTATACGAATCAAACTACAGATGACCAGGACAAGCCTGAGGATCTGACGTACAAGTGGGAAAATAAACAGTATGCATTCTTCACACCGGGCGTTTATACGATCAAGTTAACGGCCACGGACAAGAAGGGACTTAGCTCTACCTACGAGACGACGATTAACGTGACGAACGAGACCTTATATCAAGAAGAGGATTTCAATATGCTCTTTATCCCGGAAGGGGAAAAATTCACGTTCCTCGGCAATGTGACTTCGCGTCCGAAGATTAATTACGATTTTTACGATGAGCCAAGCACGTTGATTCGCAGTAACAGCCCGGAAACCGTCAACAGCGAAGGTATTGTGTACCAAGAGACGGCGGTTGGCGATATGCGCTTTATGATTCACCATGTGAACAATTTGAATAAAAATGTGAAAATGTACGTTATTGCAACGAACAAAAACAGCACTCCGGTAACGCTTAGACAAGATTACTTGGGATTTGCTGGTCCATCGCCGATCGCTACGGCAGCAGGCAAGAAGTCTGTGCTGAACTACTTCCAATCGATGCAGGACGATTCGAAGCGGGCTTCAGTGACGCTTGCACCAGGCGAACAGAAACTGGTTATGACGGAACTGAGCGATGTGAGAATGAAGCAAGGACATGTCATTTCCCTATACTCGGATATGTACAGCGACCTGCCGATTCAGTTCGATGTCGTGATGATTGATGAGAAATCGGATCCATTGAAGGTTTTAAGCACGCTGCCCATCCTGAATCGCGATGGGGTTCACAACCGTGGAACCTATCCGGATTCAACACGAGTCATCCATTATTCCGAACTGGTGGGTGCAAATTCCGAGCGTCTCGTACTTGGAGACAATCAGGATGACCCTAACCTGGAAGGTATGGACCCTATGGTTGGGGACATTACGCACAACACGGGTAACTTTGGTGTCCTGTATAAAATAACATTGGATCGCGTAGCGCCGGATACTCTGATCTCGTTTAACCCGCGGGGCGGTAAGTACTCGGGATATGCTATGGTAAATGGAACGATTGTACCGATCTATTCCCTTGGACAGGTAGCTCCTGGCGAGCAAGCGGTTCTCTATCGTACAGGCGATTACGAACAAAAGGTTGAAATCATGCTGACGGCTGCGCCAGGGAGCAATTTGCCAGTAAACCTGCTGTTTACCCAAATGCCTGAAGCACATCATTAAGAACTGATTACAATTAGGCTTCACGACTTGAGCACCCGCTTGAGGAGTGAAGTCTTTATTGTTGTTAGGAGAATAACAAGAGGTAAGGCGCGTGGTGTGAATGCATGGTCTTGATCGTTTCCTTCTGCTGGGCACTGTGTCTTCTTTTTCCTGAGTGGGGCGTTTAGGTGTATTTTTTCATACGGAGTCTCCGTTTTAATTGGAGGACGAGGAAATCGTGCGCTAGTGCCCAGCTAATGTCAGATACTACAACATATTTTCAATCTTCGTATTGGAAAAGGAACATGGTATTACTCATGCTCTTGAAGTGGTGTACGATCGACATTCTTGATTAATTTTTCTTTAAAAATCTGGACGATATGCAGCGGAATTCGAATTTTCTCTGCAAGCTCGACGCTTGTGATATCGGGATGATCATTCAGCTCTTTTCGAATCCAAGCATGTATATCATTTTTCCGCATATTACACCTTCCCTCATCGATTATTGATTCCTATGAACCATCTAGATCGTTATAGGCGTTATGCCAATCCCCGTGTATCCCGTATTGGTTAATGGTATTGAGGTAACCGTGTTGGATGACGTATTAATGATTGAAATGTTGGGACTCAGTGTATTCGTTACATACGCTCTTGTACCATCTGGAGTAATTGCGATACCGTTCGGACTATCTCCAACCGTGATTGTTGGAGCAATAACCGTGTTGGCAGCAATATGAATGATGGATACAGTATCGGAGCCGGCATTCGTGACATAGGCCCGAGATCCGTCAGGCATAATCGCGATTCCGGTAGGGTTATTTCCGACCGGGATGGTCGCAATGACCACGTTGGAGGCGGTATCGATGACGGAGACAGAGGCGCTTGAGAAATTGGTGACGTACGCTCGAGTACTATCCGGCGTAATGGCGACCTCCTGAGGCAATAAACCAACCGGTATTGGCAAGCCGAGTACTGTATTCGAAGCCGTATCGATAACGGAAACGGTTCCATCGGTTGAGTTAACGACATAGGCTCGCAAGCCGTTCGGCGTAATGGCAATTCCGTTAGGACCGGCCCCTACGGGTATTGGCGTTCCGATGGCCATATTTATGGTCGTTTCGATGACAGAGACCGTGCTGTCAATAAAATTCGTGACGTATACCCGCGAACCATCCGGCGTGATGGCATTTCGATTGGCACCATCTCCAACCGGAATTGGCGGGCCGATGATGGTGTTGGAGGCGGTATCAATCACTTGGACATTATCATCGCTAAAATTAGTTACATAGGCACGAGTACCGTCAGGGGTGAAGACAATATCGTTTGGACTATCTCCGACTGGTATGAAGCCCATTATGGTATTTGTAGCCGTATTAATGACGGTGATGACATCGTTGAAAGCAAATAAAGCATAAGCGAAGGGACCGTGGTCCACGGAATTAATGGAGCATACCGGAATGATTCGCGTTCCGAATACACCGGTAAGAATAACCGTTCCTTCTCCGGTTCGCAAAATCCGACCCTCGATACTATCGGTGAAGCCGGAAGTCGAAACCGAAATGTATTGATTGTCTAATTGCAGCAAAGTATCCCTCAATTCTTCAAAACAGGGATCCGTTGGACTTTCACCCGCAGGTCCTTGAAGACCTTGAGGACCCTGAGCGCCTTGAGGGCCTGGTACTCCCTGAGCACCTTGAGGACCCGGGATTCCCTGCGGTCCCGGTGGACCTGGAATGCCCGGAGGTCCCGGTAGGCCCGGGATTCCCTGTGAACCTTGTACCCCTGCAGCTCCGTTTATGATCGTGGGCGGTGGACATTTTACCCGGATCACTTTCCTTCTGGTAATAATACATCGACGTTTTTTCTTTTTCGGTTTGCGTATGAGAATCATTTTTTTCTTCCGACAGCGTTTGACCTTCCTAGATGGACACCCCATCCGCGAACACCTCCCCTTGAATTGGTATATCATACGTATCCTGTGCATGTGTTGAGTGCACAAGTACCCAGTGGGCTCATAAACAGACACCTATTTTTTTTGACGGCTGTATCATTTATAATAATGAAGCTGGGCAGAATCAGATAAATTTGAAGATATAACAGATTGTTAATTTAAAGGAATTACTGTAAAGGTTAAAATATGTAATAGCTATACTACTACGGTAACTTTGGAGTGATGGCGTGTGATTAGATCAGTGGATGTACCCTCCTGAAATAGAACGAAATTATTTTAGGAGGGCAAAAATGATGAAGTTTCACATTATTAATGTTGAAGAGTGGACGAGAAAGCCTTATTACGAGCATTATCTTCGATCGAATAAATGTACCTTCAGTATCACCGTGGATATCGACATTACTCGCTTGCTGTATTCTTTAAAAACTAATGGATTCAAGCTTTATCCAGCTTTTATTTATATGGTTACAAGAGTTGTCAATGACTGGGTTGAATTCAAAACTTCCTATAGTCCCGAAGGGGAATTGGGTTACTGGGATCGAATGACGCCGAGTTATACCTTTTTCCATAACGATGACCATACGTTCTCCTGTTTATGGACAGCATTTTCGAATGATTTCTATCGATTCCATGATCATTACGAGCAGGACATGGAGCAATATCGGGATACAAAGGGGCTGTTCGTTAAAGAGAATCCACCTCCGAACACGTTTCCCATATCCATGATACCCTGGGCAAGCTTTAGCGGATTTAATCTAAACATTGTCAATGAAGCAGACTATCTTCTTCCCATCATAACCGGCGGAAAATATACCAAGCAGGGAGGCCGTATTCTGCTTCCAGTCTCATTGCAGGTGCACCATGCTGTGTGTGATGGTTATCATGCCAGCATGTTCTTTCAGGAGTTGCAAAGGTTGGCGGATTCTTTTGACGATTGGTTAACATAATACATGCTCAAAATGAGCAAGATTCATGATCAAAATGAACAAGATTCATGATCAAAATGAGCAAGATTCATGATCAAAATGAACAAGATTCATGATCAAAATGAACAAGATTCATGATCAAAATGAGCAAGATTCATGATCAAAATGAACAAGATTCATGATCAAAATGAATAAGATTCATGATCAAAATGAGCAAGAAAAGACGACTGCGATGCAGTCGTCTTTTCTGTTTGCCAATTGAATCGAAATAATACAACATCCTCATATAATCTTCACAAGTTGAAGCATGCTTTCGATGTGCGAAAGCGTGCCGGGAGATGGCTGCTTAAGCAGGGCATCCATTGAACAGTAGGATGGTGCGGGAAGAATCGCTATAGGCGGGAATCGGCCTATTTTGGGCACATGCGGGCAGAAGAGGCTTTGCTATATGCTGAAATTCGCCCGTTATGGATTTCGTGTGGAAGGCCGATTCTATATGCGCCTATTAAGAAGATCAAGAGGACAGAGGATCCGTTATTGCAGGAATCGGTCGATTTTTGGGCACATGTGGACAGAAGGGGGCCCGCTATGTGCTGAAATTCGATCGATATGGAGTGGAGGAGGACAGAGGGCCCAAAGTCGGCACATTATGGAGTTCATGAGGACAGAGGATCCGTTATTTCGCGGAAATCGGCCGATAATGGAGTTTACGCGGACACAGGATCCGCTATTACACCATAATCACGGACTAATCCCTCAAAAATCTCACAATAGCGGATCTCTTGTCCGCAAATTGTTGTGAAATGGGTAAAAACAAGGAAATAGCGGAACCAGTGTCCTCAAATATCGCAACTCAATTGGATGTTAGATACCGGGTGGCGGTATCCTAACGTGGGGTCTGTACGCGGCTAATCGCGGCTGAGCTGAATTATAGTTGAACGCGGGGCTCGGCCTTTTTGTGACACATGCGGACAGAAGGCAGAAGAGAATCCGTCATATGCTGCGATTCGCCCAAAGGGGATCAAAAGGCCAGAGGATCGATATTATGCCGAAATCGGCATGTTCTAGGCACATATGGAGAGAAGAGGTCAAGCTACATATACCGGAATTCGCCCATAATGGGGATCAAGAGGACAGAGGATCCGTTATTTTGCGGAAATCGGCCGATTATGGAGTTTATGCGGACACAGGATCCGCTATTGCACCATAATCACGGACTAATCCCCAAAAAATCTCGCAATAGCGGATCTCTTGTCCGCCTATTGTTGTGAATCGGGTAGAAACAAGGAAATAGCGGAACCGTCCTCAAATATCGCAACTCAATTGGATGTTAACGATACCGGGTGGCGGTATCCTAACGTGGGGTCTGTACGCGGCTAATCGCGGCTGAGCTGAATTATAGTTGAACGCGGGGCTCGGCCTTTTTGTGACACATACGGACAGAAGGCAGAAGAGAATCCGTCACATGCTGCGATTCGCTTATAAGGGAATCATGAGGCTAGAGGATCGATATTATGCCGAAATCGGCATGTTCTAGGCACATATGGAGAGAAGAGGTCACGCTATATATACCGGAATTCGCCCATAATGGGGATCAAGAGGACAGAGGATCCGTTATTTTGCGGAAATCGGCCGATAATGGAGATTACGCGGACACAGGATCCGCTATTGCACCATAATTACGGACTAATCCCCCGAAAATCTCACAATAGCGGATCTCTTGTCCGCAAATTGTTGTGAAATGGGTAGAAACAAGGAAATAGCGGAACCAGTGTCCTCAAATATCGCAACTCCAATTGGATGTTAACGATATCGAATGGCGTTACCGAAATGAGGATCTGTATTCGCGCTGAATTGAATAACAGTTGTTCACGGGGAAATCGGTCTATTTTTGGGCACATGTGGAGAGAAGAGGACCCGCTATGTGCTGAAATTCGCTCGATATGGAGTCCGGGAGGACAGAAGATCCGTTATTTCACTGAAATCGGCCGATTATGGAGTTTATGCGGACACAGGATCCGCTATTGCACCATAATCACGGACTAATCCCCAAAAAATCTCGCAATAGCGGATCTCTTGACCGCATATTGTTGTGAATCGGGTAGAAACAAGGAAATAGCGGAATCAGTGTCCGCAAAGATTGTAACTCGGTGGATGTTAACAATGCCGGGTAGCCGTATCCTAACGAGGGGGCTGAACGCGGCTAATCGCTGCTGAGCTTAATTACTGTTTGTTGAACGCGGGGCTCGGCCTTTTTGTGACACATGCGGACAGAAGGCAGAAGAGGTAGGCAAAAACTTACGCCGTTACATAACGGGTAAGCTTTTTGAATGTTCCTCCTTTCTTCTCATTAGTTTTCCGTTGAAACAAAACGTTATTACTGTGACATTCTTCCGATAAGGTTACTGTTCTTAATTACTGTGACATTCTTCCGATAAGGTTACTGTTCTTAATTACTGTGACATTCTTCCGATAAGGTTACTGTTCTTATTACTGTGTCGTTCTTCCGATAAGGTTACTGTTCTTATTACTGTGACATTCTTCCGATGAGGTTACTGCTCTTATTACTGTGACATTCTCCGATAAGGTTACTGTTCTTAATTACTGTGACATTTTTCCGAAAAGGTGTCTGTTCTTAATTACTGTGGCATTTTTCCGAAAAGGTGTCTGTTCTCATTACTGTGTCATTCTTCCGATAAGGTATCTGTTCTTAATTACTGTGGGATTCCTCCGATATGATATCTGTTCATACGTGAGTGACCGATTTCCGGCCGGTACCCAAAAATCCCTCTCACCAGAAAATGAGAAGGATTGAAGAATAGCGATCTATGATGCTTTAGCTGATGTCAGCAGCGTTAAGTCCAGTTGTTCTTGATCCAGCTGATGGCAGCGGGAAGTAACGGCAAATGCTCCGATAGCGAACACTACTGCAGCCCAAGGCAGGTATTCAAGGCCGACGTTATCCACGACAAGGCTGCCCAGCAGGGAACCGATGGCGATACCCAAATTGGATGCAACCGGCATGAGTGTGGAAGCGAAGTCCTTGGAGCCGGGTGAAGATTCATCCGCCAGGTCAATCAGGTATAGCTGAACGGCGGTACTGAGTGCAAAGGAAAAGCAGGCGACCAGCATTAACGACACTAAGGCCATCCAGGGGAGTGATAGGGTAAGGGCAAGAGCCATCATAATCATCGCTTGGATGGTGAAAATCACTTTCAATTTAACCCTTGAATTGCCTTGTGCTACCTTGGCCCCGAGCCAATTGCTAAGAATCGTGAAAGCGCCGTAAGCGAGCAGAACAGTGCTGATCCATTGCTGCGGAATCCCCATCACATTTTCCAATAGCGGCGTTATGTACGTGTATACAATAAAAACGGAGCCTACGCCAAGGACCGGAATGAAGAAGGCAAGTCGGATTCGCCTGTTCTTGAACAAGGCAAATTGCTGTTTCATGGAGCTTACGCTAATCGTATTGCTCTTGGGCATGACGGCCAGCATCAAGGCTAGCGGGATGATCCCAACTAATGATGTAACAATGAAAGCCGTTTGCCATCCTGCCATCTGGCCGATCTGCGTTCCGACGGGAACGCCAAGGACATTGGCAATCGAGAAACCTCCGATGATCCAGGCAACCGCACCGGCTCTGCGGGAAGCGCTCATATGCTCGCTGGTCGCGGCAATCGCCAGCGATAAGGTTAGTCCGCACAGCATCGCGGTCATGACGCGAATGAATAACATGACGGGGTACGTAGTGGCAAAGATGGTCAAATAATTAAACACTAACACTGCTATATACGCTGTCAGAATGGTAACATGCCGTGGTATGCGTCCGAGCAGCGTAACGGCAAACGGCGTTCCGAGGGCATATGCAATGGCGAAGCTGGATACGAGGACGCCGGCTGCGGCAAGCGAAATGCTGAGACTTACGCTAATGTCTTTTAACAATCCAACAATGACATATTCGGTAGTACCTAGTACAAAGGCGGCAAACGTAAAGGCGATAATAAAGATGGTCTCTCGTGTTCTGGTCATGGTTGTCTCTTCTCCTGATTTCTCTTTTTGTATGCTTCGATCTTACGTTATGAAAGGCTTTTCAAGTCAAGCCTGAAATGAGGATTTCACAGAGATGCTCCTCCACCTTCATGCTATAATGTAGGAAAAAAAAGTGGAGTGGGTGGATATCTTGCCGAATCAAACTTCCAAACGCTCATGGCGTGCGGACAAACTATCGCAGATCGGTTCTTCCATATTTGCCGAGGTCAGCGAGTGGAAACAAGAGGCTTTTCAAGCAGGAAGACATATTATCGACTTAAGCATCGGCAGCCCTGACCGTGGCCCTTCCGAGGATATCCGTGGGGTGCTGAGCCAAGAAGCGCTGAAAGCAGATAATTATACATATCCAGGCACAAGAGGAACCATGGAGTTCCGGGAGCAGTCGGCGGCTTGGATGCAGCATCGATTTGGCGTAAATGTTAATCCGGATACCGAAATCCTGGCTTTGATGGGCTCCCAGGATGGACTGTCGCATCTGGCTCAGGCCATATGTAATCCGGGGGATGTGGCCATTGTGCCGAATCCGGGGTATCCGATTTATGCGGGAGCGCTTGCGATTGCAGGCGTAACACCATGGTATCTTCCACTGAAGGAGGAGTTTGGATTCGTGCCGGATCTGGACAGCATTCCGGAAGAGATTTGGGCGAAAGCGACCTTCATCCTGCTGAATTTTCCGGGGAATCCGATTGCGGTCCGGGCAGATCTTGCTTTTTTTGAAAAGTTGGTTGGTTTGGCGAAAAAATGGGACGTGCTGATCGTCCATGACCTTGCCTATTCTGAAATGGGTTTTGACGGCTACCGCCCCATGAGTATTCTGCAGGTCCCCGGTGCCATCGACATCGCGGTAGAATTCCACTCCTTCTCCAAGAGCTTTAACATGGCAGGGTGTCGAATCGGTTTTCTTGCCGGTCATGAGGAAGCAGTGAGCGCGCTGCGGGAGTACAAAAGCAACATTGATTTCGGCGTATTCAAGCCTGTACAGATTGCGGCTGTCCATGCACTGCGTCAAGCTATGGCATCTGCCGATGAGGAACAGGGTGTCGCTTCGCTATATGAACAACGGCGTGATGTCCTCGTGGCATCACTTGCCGAAGCGGGATGGGTTGTTCCTAAGCCACAGGCCACGATGTTCCTATGGGCACGGCTTCCTGAAGCATTTCGTGATCTTCAATGGAGCTCGCGCCGTTTCGCCCGCGAATTACTGCTGGAAACCGGCGTTGCGGTTATTCCTGGAGATGCTTTCGGCTCCGAAGGAGAAGGCTACGTGCGAATCGCGTTAGTTCAGGAAGAGGCGGCCCTGCGCGAAGCGGCGTTGCGAATAGGAACGTTTATTCAGGGGAGTAAGTCTCCGGCACCGAGGGCATTCGGACATTTGTCATAAATGACGGGAGCGAAGTAACGGGGGATTGGAAGGTCTACATTCCGACGCGTGACGGTCATGTTATGAACCTCCAGGTCCAAGCAGGGCAGCATGCATCAGATGTAAATTTCAATGTTATTCGAGTCATTTGCATATCCAATGTAAATAAGGGTGAGCACACTTGCGGAACTATGTCCCTATACAAGCACCAACGATAGAGAAGCCTGCTTCGGATTCTTCTTATGCTTATCAAGAATATCTGCCAAGCCCGCCATTAACACCTTATGTGGCCTGTTATTGGACCTTGGATTATCAAGCTTCGTCACTTCAGCAGCCGCTTCATCGCATTCTTCCTGACGGTTGCGTCGATATTATATTTAATCTGAAGGCACGGGATGCTTCAACCTCCGCCTTCATTACCGGATTGATGTCATCTTACGAAGCCATGAGACTCACGCAGGATCAGTCACTGTTCGGTATTCGTTTTTTTGCGGAAACCGTCCGCCCATTCATACATTATCCAGCTTCCGATTTCCGTGAGGGTCCTGTATTCTTGGAGGAAGCATGGGGGCTGGAAGTGAATCAGCTGAACGAGGAAATGGTCGCGGCTCAGGATTCCGCTCACCGAATGGAATTGGTTGAAAGATTCTTAATGGGCGTCTTAGGCCGGAGCAACGTCCGTTCCGAGCCGCTGCTAGAGAACAGCATGCAGTATCTGTACGCTGCTAAAGGGAGAATTACGGTTCGCGCCATGGCGGAAAAACTTAATTATAGTGAGAGAAACATAAGAAGAACATTTCAGAAGGAATTGGGCGTCAGCCCGAAGGTCATGACGGAGATTATTCGTTTTCAAAACATGCTGCAGGAATTGCATCAGGCCAAGCCGACAAGGTTTACTGATATCGCTGCCCGCTACGGGTACTATGATCAACCTCATTTTATTAACAACTTCAGGCGTTTATATGGCATGTCACCGAAACAGGCTTTGAAGTGATCGATGATGGAACTCTCGCCGTGTAGGCGCACGTTGTCCGTTTTTTACAATCTTTTGATAGAGCCATCGGCGAAAATATGTAAGAGGTAACGATGATGATGCATAGGAGGTAATGCGATTATGAAGGCACGTATATCCGTTCTTACAATCGGCGTTGATGACCTGGAACGGTCATTGAAGTTTTACCGTGATGGACTCGGCCTATCGACCGAAGGGATTATTGGTACGGAATTTGAACATGGGGCTGTAGCATTTTTTGACTTGCAAGCAGGCGTGAAACTGGCGATATGGAATCGCAAGGATCTGTCAGTTGAGGCGAATGTTCCTCTATCTCCTCCGAGTTCCTCGGAGTTTACCATCGGTCACAACGTCGGCAGCAAGGAAGAAGTGGATGAGGTGATGGAGCAAGCCAGCAGGGCGGGTGCGACGGTAACCGTGCCGGCACAAGACACATTCTGGGGGGGCTACTCCGGCCACTTTCTCGATCCGGACGGGCACTTATGGGAGATTTGCTGGAATCCTGCCTGGCATCTTGATATTTCGTAACGGATGTGATAAATTAATCAACGATTGTTGTGCAACTGAATAAACATATTTACATGTATAACCTCATTAATATGGTCTGAGGGTCTCTACCAGGAACCGTAAAATCCTGATTACAGAAAATGTTTCTCATTTTTTGTAATCAGGATTTTTTGTTGTTTATAAGCAAATATGACATCGAAGAAAGGGGATTCCATTCCAGATGAATCTAAAAGTATTAATTCTAGCGATATCAACGATATCCGTCGGGCTGGTTGAACTTATTGTTGGCGGAATACTCCCGCTTATCGCGGACGACTTGCATATTTCACTCGGTGCGGCTGGTCAGCTCATTACCGTGTTCGCCCTGGTCTATGCCGTAGCTGGACCGGTTCTCCTTGCGCTGACGGCAAGAGTGGAGCGGAAACGGCTCTATATGATTTCTTTATTCGTTTTCTTCATCGGTAACTTGCTGGCTTATCTAAGTCCAAGTTTTCCGCTGTTAATGGCTGCCAGAATATTAACCGCCATGAGCACAGCGCTGATTATCGTGTTATCGTTGACCATTACCGCCAAGGTGGTTGAGCCTGCACATCGGGCGAAAGCATTAGGCGTGATTTATATGGGGATCAGCTCGTCATTGGTGCTTGGCGTACCGCTCGGCATTTTGATCAGTGAAGCTTTTGGATGGAGGATATTATTCCTCGGTATCGGCATTCTGTCGATTGGCTCCATGATCTTGATCTATATGTTCCTGGATCGGATCAAGCCTGAAAATATCACACCGTTATCCGTTCAGCTCAAGGCGCTCGGCAAATCGAAAATCGCTGGAGCGCATCTCGCCACCTTGTTCATGCTTGCAGGGCACTACACCATTTATGCATACTTCACGCCGTTTCTTGAATCGGAGCTTGGGCTGAGTCCGTACTGGATCAGCATCTGTTACTTCCTGTTCGGACTATCCGCAGTCGGCGGTGGGGCGTTTGGAGGCGCCCTCGCCGACCGGCTGGGCTCGAACAAGAGCATTGTAATCATCATTACGTCATTCATGCTGGTGCTGTTTCTACTCCCGTTCTCTACATTCTCAATCGGCGTATTTTTAGTCGTGATGATGGTATGGGGTGCATTAAGCTGGAGTCTGGCTCCTCCGCTGCAGAATTATTTGATTCAAGTGGATCCGGGCTCGTCCGATATCCAGCAGAGTTTTAACAATTCCGCGCTGCAAATCGGTATTGCACTAGGATCTGCTATCGGTGGCCTCGTGTTAGAGCAGGGAGGTACCGTAGCGAGTACGTCTTGGGTAGGCGGAGGAATCGTCATGGTGTCGCTAATTTGCGCCCTGTATTCCTTAACGAGACCTGCGCTCTCGTTGAAAACAAGCAAATAGTCCATTTCTGCAAATCAAAAGGCAGCTGCGACCGCGCAGCTGCCTTTTTTTCTTCATTGGAAGCATAAGGGATAAACTCGAGCTGCAGGCAAAGATACGGTTGCGTTTCAAGCAGTTATGTAGAATGGGTGGAATTGACACCGAATCAAAATAACCTTAATATTAAATTGTTTCCTATGAATAAATATTTGGATAGTTCATTTGAATACAATCTTAATTTATGGGTTTATATTTATTCTCGTGAAACAATAATCCAAAGTAAAGGAGGCGTAGTATGGCTGGATGACTAAAAATATCTTTTCTTTCCGGGGTGTAACTTCTATTGTATACTCATATTGTTTCTTGCGAAACGAACTTTGGTTATAATGAAAAAAACAATGAGTCGAGGAGCTTGCATAATCATGAGTACGAACAAAATGATAAAAAACACTATCCATGAAAATTTCATTCAATTTCTGCAACAAAAAGAACAATATGAGAACCGGTTAAGCAGCTCTTTTATCGAAGAACTCCGGAAAATAATAGAGATAGAATCCACCTTAAACATAACGGAACTGCATACGATCGCGTGTATTGGGGAGCAAGAACCGATTAATGTCACTTCCATTGCCGAGACCATGAACTTAAGCAAAGGGAACACCTCGAAGATAACCAATAAATTATTGAAGGCGGGGTGGGTGCGCAAAGCCCAGCTCAATGATAACAAAAAAGAAGTGTACTTTCGGTTAACAGCGGCCGGAAAAAGGCTTTTTGCCATCCATGATGAGTTCCATATCAAGGAGCAGGAGAGGATGAACGAGTTTTTGGAAAGATATAGCGATTCCGAGCTTGACTTCATTAAGCGGTTATTTGGAGATTTGGCTGACTTTTATCATTAAGAATATGTTCGCTGTTGCGATCCTTGAGGAGAGTTGGAGGGGGATTCAAGCGTGCAATGGCTGGGGAGTGAAAACATGAATTTCATGAAGACGATTAGAGAACGAAGAAGCATCCGCAAGTTTAACTCCATCCCCGTGGACCAGGAGCTGGTGATAGATTTACTCTACGCTGCACGGCAGCTTTACCCTTCCAGAGAGGAAGTGGCCTTCCGAAGCGTTTATGCGGGGACGGCGGATGCGAAGGAACGTTTGGCTTCCAGTATGCTGGAACCCTTGGTGAAGAACAGGCTGGTTAAATGGCTGCCGGAGAAGGTTCGGGATTTCGTTCGGAAGAGGGTCACTGATATACCTGGCCACCTCATTATTATTGCCTCTACTGATGCGGACAGAAGGAAAAGTGATATGAATTATGCAGCGGTCTGCGGGATCATGCAAAATTTTCAGCTTCTTGCCTGGCAGCGTCGGCTCGGTACATTGTGGGACACCGAACCGATGATGCAGAGCAAGGAATTATTCGATCTGTTGAAACTGCAGCCCAATGAGAGACTGGTTGGTATTTTTCATCTGGGTTATTTCGATAAGGCTCCAAGAGGCAGAGCACGAACACAAGCAGAAAAGAAATGGACGATATTAACGAGCGGAGGAGGGGGCATTGGATGAGTTATAGCGCTAGACCCGTTTCCGAGAATCATATTTTGGAATTGTTGAATGTTGCTGTATGGGCTCCTAATGACGGAATGCGGGAACCTTGGCGGTTTATATTTATCGGTTCTGACAACACAAACGTGCTATCTAATTTACAGGATCAGGCTCCGGCGTATCTGATATTGGTCATGAAGGAAGATCAGGATCCGCATAAAAGAGAAGAGGATTACGCAGCGGCAAGCTGCCTCATGCAAAATTTCCGTCTGCTTGCTCAGGATCGCATGCTCCATGTACGAATGACGATGAATGACTGGATTTATGATAGAGCATGCACCCGTCGATTTGGTGTTCATGATGGTGAACGGATCGTTGCCGTGCTGGAAATGGGATATGGTGGACAATCCATAGAGCCTGTGAAGGTAGGGGTAGAGGACACACCTGACCTTACCTTTGAGTTGTTGTAGATGATGCCCTGCAAGCCTACGATAAGGATCACATGATATACTCACAAGAGTCGCCAAATAGGCGGCTTTTCGTATTTTTATGTATCACTAACGGCGCATGAATATAGACAGTCGTAGCTGCTATTGAACGCTGATGATCTGGGAAGATTCACGCTGTCTCATAGTATGGAAGCAAATAGGCAGGAAAGTACTTGTTGTTCGTTGAATATATCCGAATACATACTGCAATCGCAGGAGGAGAACAACATGAAGTCGATCACCGTTCAAAGTATTACGGAAATTTTTCATTTGGAAGTATTGGCAGGAGCCAATCGCATGGATCGTATGATTACCCGTCCACAGACGCACAGGCCGGGGCTGGAGTTTGTCGGGTATTTCGATTTTTTTCCTATGGAGCGCGTGCAGGTGCTCGGTCGCAAGGAAATCAACTATTTACTGACGCTTACCATAGAAGAACGCAAGTTACATATCGGGAATATCGTCAAATATCATCCGCCGTGCTTTATTGTCACGTCAGGACAGCAGGAGATTCCTTATCTGACCCTTTTCTGTAACCAAGAGGGCATACCGTTATTGCGGACAACAGAGACGACTACGGAATTTATCGCCAAGTTGGACAGTTATTTGGTGAAGACATTGGCACCGGAGATGTCAATCCATGCGGTATGTGTGAATGTATCGGGCATAGGAATCCTGCTTCGGGGTAAATCCGGGATTGGCAAAAGCGAGACAGCTCACACCTTGATCAGACGAGGTCACCGGTTTGTGGCAGACGATATAGTTGTGCTTAAAAAGCTGGGGCCTTCGACTCTTCTTGGCACACACAATGAGACGACCCGCGAGTTTCTGGCGCTGCGAAGCATCGGTCTGATCAATGTCGTTCGTCAATACGGGCGCACGGCATTTCAGGACGAAACGCGAATCGTGCTCGATATTGAGCTGTCGCCTTGGCGTGAAAATTCCCTGAACAACGAGCTGGAGGCGGTGCCTCAGTTTACAGAGTATTTAGGCATTCAAATTCCGCATATCGAGGTTCAACTTCAGCCGGGACGCGACGTCGCCAGTCTGATCGAGGCGGCGGCCAACAATTGGTATCTGAAACAACTCGGATACAGCGCGGCTGAAGACTTTATGAAACGGATCGAAAACGAAATGCAGTCGTAAAGTGGCGCTAGACACAAACAACTGAAACGTTCAATCCCGTATTTGTCGTCAATGATGCTCGAGCCGCGATTATGGTTTGATTATCCCTTCCGCGTTCTACTCCGCTGTCAGCAGCATATATTTTCTGAGAATAACGCTATTGGGAGGGGCAAGATCAATGAGTGATCCCTTGTATGAGCACCGGTTTTGGCTACAGATTCTTGGCGACCACTGTCGTTTTATTTTTACCGCACTTTCCCCCAAGGAAAAAGGGGATATCGCTACAGCAGAGTCCTTAATGGCTAGATTTGATATGCTGCTTGGGGAGTCGCGGCGACCCGATGCCTCCACATTCATCGAGAAACTGACGAAGGATGCCTATAAAGCCACTTATGAACTGCGCGAGTTCAAGCTGAAATTGCTGGAACGACAGCTTGCAGGCAAAATTGATTTTCTTCTGACACCTTCCTTTGTCAATCATATGGTAAATGAATTGGAGGAATACCTGCGGATATTACAGGCGTTACAAGAAGGTAAGGGCGTACCTCTGTTTCATCCCTTGCACTATGATATGGTTTGGCTCCAGGATGCATTTGGTCATGCAGCAAGCCTGGCGGCCGATCTTGATTTTGCTGAAAAGCCGTTAATTGCAAAAAGCATGGCGTTTCAAAAAGATTTTGAAGGCTTTTATCTAAAGGCGGTAGAAATGACGGGTTATTTAAGGACCCATTTAAAGGATTTTCCTGCTATGCGTAAATTCCACGCTGATATAGATCTGGAAATGAGGGTGTTCATGCACTTTTTGGCAGAACTCGAAGAATTTGAACTGCGCGGGGAGGTGCTGGACCGGATTAATCCGCTGATGCCAGATCATATGTATCGTGAAGAGTGCTACTATTTGTCCAAGTTGGCTGCCCTGGGTGAAATACAGAATCCGAACTGCGATCCGACAAAGCCGAGAGTCACGGGTTGAAGAATAGTAACGTAAGCCATGCATCTGATCGAAAGCTTGTCTAGCAATGCATGCTAATGAGGTGCCTCAGGAACTAAGCAGGGTAGCCCGCGAACTATGAAGATAATCGGACGCCCCCAGTACGCCGCAATAAGATGCGATAGTTTCAATGGATTTTGGAGCAGTTTGCCAGCATCAAAATGAAAGGAGCCGCAAAATTGCGGCTCTTTTTCACTTATAAGGTGATCCTCATCAACAATTTCTTCAACAGGGACATAGGAATTTAATAAAAGGAATTGAATGAATTCGGACGAATACTTTCAATAGATCATCTCGTTGATGGGAAACTGCAATGCGTTATTAGTCAGTGGGTGCCGTCCCGATAAAGTGGAGTTGACCAAAACCAAGAAAGCGCGGGGTGTAGTTGAAGGGGGAAAAGTGATGAATTCGAGTCAAAATCTGGGAAGGCCGAATGTTCTGCTCATTACAGTCGATCAGATGCGCTTTGATTGTCTCAGCATAGCGGGTCATCCTGTCGTCGAGACGCCTAATCTGGACGAGCTTGCGAGGACTGGTGTGCGGTTTAGCCGTGCATATTCAGCCACACCGACCTGTGTGCCTGCAAGGGCAGCCATATTCACCGGGCAATCACAGCGGGCACATGGCCGGGTCGGCTACCAGGACTGTGTGCCATGGGAGTACAAGAGAACGCTGCCGGGGGAACTGGCCGGTGCCGGTTATCATACACAGTGTATCGGAAAAATGCACGTCTACCCCGCACGAAATCTGATGGGGTTCCACAATGTCATGCTCCACGACGGTTATCTGCATCACAACCGTAATTACCATAGTATTCCGATGCAGGAGCATTACGATCAAGTCGATGATTATTTGCCATGGCTTCGTGAGAGAGTGCCCGGCGCGGATATGCTTGATCTCGGTCTGGATTGCAACGCATCGACCGTCGCCCGTCCTTGGCATTTGGCAGAAATGCAGCATCCGACGAATTGGGTGGTAACACAGTCAATTGATTTTCTGCGTCGCCGGGATCCCGGAAAGCCATTCTTCCTGTGGATGTCTTTTGTCAGGCCCCATCCACCGTTCGATCCCCCACAGGCGTATCTGGATCTGTATGAGGATGCCGATATTCCGGAGCCGCCGGTTGGTGATTGGGCGCAGACGGAGGACCCCGAACTGGAAGGGTACTCCCCTATCACAGGGCGGGGACTGGTACCGAAACGCCGCTTGCGTAAAGCGATGGCTGCCTATTACGCCCTCATTACGCATCTTGATCACCAAGTTGGCCGCTTCTTGCAATCGTTGAATGAATATGGCGAGCTGCAGAATACCGTGATTCTGTTTACATCGGACCATGGTGAGCTGCTTGGAGACCACCATTTATTCCGGAAGTCTCTTCCGTATGAAGGAAGCACCCATGTGCCGTTTATCGTCAACGATCCGGGCAACCGATTAGGCTTGCAGCGCGGCATGGTGGCGGATCAAGTGGTGGAAATGCGGGATATTATGCCTTCGCTGCTGGAGGCGGCTGGCGTGCCTATACCGGATACGGTCGAAGGAGAAAGTATCTGGAGACTTGCCTCAGCAGGAAAGGAAGAAGGGCTAAGCACTCAGACTTGGCGTCATCATCTGCATGGCGAGCATGCACAAGGGGTGCAGTCCAATCACTGGGTGACCGATGGGAAGGAAAAGTACATTTGGTTCTCCCAAACGGGTGAGGAGCAATTTTTTGACCTGGTTCTTGATCCGCTAGAACTGCATAATGCGATTGCGGATGAAGATCGTCAAGATCGCATCAGATATTGGCGCTCTGTGCTCATACAAGAGCTCGATGGACGTGAGGAGGGGTATACGGATGGGCAGCAGCTGATCATAGGCCGGAAACCAACCGCAACACTATCCCATATCTTGAATGGAGCGGATCATATCCGATCAGATCGATTTTCTCCAGCGGAATTTTCCGTAAATCCTACCACCCAATAGAGGAGGATTCGGTTCTATTCTGATACAATGGAGATACATCCTTATAGAAACGAAGCTGAATATATGAAAATTGAACTAGGACAACAACAAATAGAATGTCATGTAGAATACGGCCCCCGCCAAAAGATGTCCATCCATATCGATCCTTCAGGTCTGGTTACGGTGAAGGCGCCGAATCATACAGGTGATGATGTCGTGATAAAGGCCGTAAGGCAGTATGGGGATAAAATTTTGAAACAACTGCAAGCGATTGAGTCTGCTCGAAATGCTCCGAAGGTGAAAGCATACGAAGAGAGTGGCAAGTTTCTGCATCTTGGCCAATATTATTCGCTTGATGAGTTAATTGAGACCCATGGGCTGACGGAAGATGCGCTCCAACATGAGCTGAAGAAGTTCTACTTTGCCAGCTGCAAAAAGGTGATCGGGGAGAGGATTAAGATCTATCAGAAGCAGCTGAAAGTCTCGCCTAAATCCTTCACCATTGAGGAGTCGCGAACGAAGTGGGGCAGCTGCAGCTCTTCTAAACATCTCACCTTCAATTACCGTCTTGCGATGGCGCCCCTTGAGGTCATTGACTATGTGGTCATTCATGAGCTCTGCCATCTCATTCACATGAATCATGATCGCTCTTTCTGGCGACTTGTTGGCAGCGTAATGAAGGATTACAAAGCGAAGGAAGCGTTCCTGGCGAAGTATGGACACGCCATGACTCTATAATATGATGGAGAACAAGCTTCACAGAATGCGTTAGCATGGACGTAAACAAGCAGCTGAGATCTGGCCAAACGAAACGAATCAAAGTCAATAACAAAAACACATGCAGCAAGGCCGAGCCGCCAATTTGGCGGTTTTTTTTGTTTATTATCCGTTAACTGCGGCGTTGTGTCTTTCCATATAATCCAAAACGATGTAATATCTAATTAGATATTAGTTTAATTTAACGATTATCTAATTGATGGATGTATGAAAGGAATGAAGATATGAGCACAGAGTTTTTCCTTGTCAGACATGCTGAAAAAGAAAAGCGAGTTGGAGATGTTTCCATTTCACCCGAAGGGATAAAGCAGGCTCGTAAAACGGCAAAACATTTTAATAAAATGTCCATTGATAAAATGATTAGCAGCCCGCTGAATAGAGCAACGCAGACCGCTCAGATTGTGGCTGAAGCAATTCATATAACCGTATCAGAGGACAGTCGCTTACGGGAACGTGCGAATTGGGGAGACTCGCCTGGTCAAACGTTTGAGGAGTTTGTTGAGATGTGGAATCGCTGCACCAAGGAACGAGACTATATGCCTCCAGTTGGAGATTCCGCAAAAAGAGCCGGTGAGCGGTTGACTTCCTGCTTATTAGAGCTGTCCCATCAACATCCATACGAAACCGTTGTTATTGTGACTCATGGCGGTTTGATCACAGACTTTATGGTAAACGAGTTTACCGAGGAAGAGTTGAACCATAAACACCCGAACTTTATCATTTCACAAAGTAATCTGGTCCCAGAATGTTCTATAACTCATATCAGGTGTTGTAATGGTCGTTTTACATTAATCGATTTTGCCAACACAGCGCACTTAACCCGTTGACAAAAATCCGAATTTCGGGTTTTATCAAGAATAAAACCAACAATAAGGCCCACAGAGGCTAACGAAAAGAGGCAGCATGATACAAGAGAGAGATGAAAGCCATTTCTTGCTTCTAACGAAATTGAAACTGCCCCAGCCCCATGATCAAACAGTTACGCGTCCCCGTCTGCTTGCGCGATTGAATGCGGGACTAAATCACAGGGCGACATTCGTGACGGCACCCGCCGGATACGGTAAAACGACGCTGGTCAGTGATTGGGCCAGGCAACTGGACCGCCCCGTCGGGTGGTTATCGCTGGATGACAAGGATAATGACCTCATAAGATTTTGGAACTACTTCATGAAAGCGATCGAGCAGGCTGTCGGTAGTTTGTCAGACTTCGTCCGTACTTCAAACGCAATGCTGAACCCGGGCCAATACGAGCCGTTTATGGTTGCATTGTTAAACGAATTGAACGACTTGAATAAGCCGGTTATCCTGATACTGGATGACTGGCATGTCATACATAATATGGATATCCAGGCGTCCGTTTCGTATTTTATAGAGTATTTGCCTTCCTGCGTGCATCTTTGTTTCACTAGTCGAAGCATCCATGGATTTCTGAAGTCGAGATGGATTAGTCGGGACTGGATCCAGGAAATCCATACCCAGCATTTGTGTTTCAATTTGCAGGAGACAGTGGATTTTTTCCACATCGTGGAGATGGGGGAGCTGCAGAGGGAGCAGATTGAACGAATCCAATTCCAGACCGAGGGCTGGGTGACAGGGCTTAGGCTGATCTCGTTGTCTATTCATGAAGATGAGGGGAGGGGAGCTTTCAAGTACGTACATTCCAACCCCGAACGTGTCGAGCTTTATTTATTCGAGGAAGTATTTGAATCGTTGGATAAGCCAACGAGGCAATTTCTGTTGAACGTCTCTATTTTACAGCGGATGAACGGGCAGCTATGTAAGGTTGTAGCTGGCGAACACGGTGCACGGATGCTGGCGGAGCTGGAAAAACGCAATATGTTCCTTATCCCGCTGGATGAGGACAGGGACTGGTACCGATTTCACCATGTATTTGGCGAGTTTCTGCTGAAGCAGCAGCGACGCCTGGATCCGGCTAAGACGAATGTGCTCTTCCAATCGGCCGCAGCCTGGTGTGAATCGCAGGGATTGCTCGAAGAAGCGATAGATTACTACTTGGCTGGTACTTATTATTCGGAAGCGATCCATTTGCTAGAGCAGATGAGAAGTTTAATGGTCCGCCGGGAATTCTCGACCATGAAGGTTTGGTTGTCGGCGATTCCCGAGGAACTGCTTATGCAGTATCCTTATCTCTTTTTTTCGTACATATTTTCGTTATTGTGGTCTCAAGAACTGGAGCTGTCGGAACGGTATTTACAGCTAGCAGAGAAGCATTATGCTGCTTCCTCGGCAAGCTGGAGTCCGGAAGAGAAGGATCGCTATTTGGGATACTTGTATTATGTCAGGAACTTTAAAGCAACCCAATACGACATGGACATGATCAAAGGGCTGGAGTATATCCGTCTGTCACTTCAGCATAGTCCTACAGGGACGGATCTGATCTTTGCATCTCCTCATATGCCGCTATCTCCTTCTATATACAGGTCATACAATGGCAAGCGGGGCCAGCATTTACCTCGGGTCCTTTCGGATACGTTCTTTTTGAGCATGATCGAATTCATGAAACCAATGGGTCTGCAGGACTCGGTCGTGGTTTGTTATGGCGAATTACTCTACGAACGCAACGAGCTGGAGCAGGCGGAGGATTACTTGAAGCTGGGATTACATGGGACGAGTCAGGCGCATTACCAACCAGAGAAGGTATACGTTCCCGCGAGTCTTTTCCTGGCACGGATCAGCACATCCAGGCAGGACATCAGTCAGGCCGAAAAATGGCTGGAAGAAGCCTATAGAAGGGCGATTGAGGATGGCGCTAAGGCAGCCCCTATCTTGCTCGATGTCGAAATGGCTCGTCTGCGAATGGAATCCGGAGACTTGTCCGCAGCTGTGCAATGGAGGGATCGTTACAAGGTCTCGTCGGATGATCCGGTATCCGTTTATCAGCTATTCGTCTATATCTTCCTCGTTAGGGTGTTGATGGTGACCGGGAACAGCCAGGAGGCATGGGCATTATCTGAGAGATTGCTGCATATCGCGGTGAAAGGACATCGTCCGATGGACGCCTTGGAAATCCAAGTGCTTCAGGCGATGATGCTGCAGGTGATGGATAAGCCGCAACAAGCGCTGCTCAAGCTGGAAGAGGCGCTTATATTTGCGAAACCCGATGATTATATCCGTGTGTTTGTTGATAAAGGACATCTGGTGGCACAGCTGTTAGGGGAATATGTCCAACATCGTCAAAAAGGGAACATTCGAGATAAAAACGCGCCTTCACTGGCCTATGTGAGGAGAATATTGTCCGCTTTCGGAGGAACAGCCGAATCTTCGGTACAAGGCAAAGCAACATTAGAAAAGCTTCTGACACCGCGCGAATATGCAATATTTCGTTATATGGAGGAAGGGATGGACAACTCGGCGATCGTTGAAACGCTCGGTATCGGAATGGGGACCTTGAAGGCGCACATCAACCGCATTTACAGCAAGCTGCAGGCGAAAAACCGGGTCGAGGCGATTACAAGAGGTCAAGAGTTTCAGGGTTAAACATCATAGGTTGTAACAGCAGGCTCGCCCGCACGGCGGGTCTCTTTTTTATGGTGTGAACTATAACCGGGCCTATAACCGGGGTTAGATTCGAACTCGCGAAAAATTCAATATAATGTTCATCGTGGCTACTGAATAACGAAAGGAAGAAAAGACCAGATGAGACGCATCTTCTCTATTTTGATGGCATTATTGCTCGTGATAGGCATCATCCCGTTTCAAGCATTCGCCCTTCCGAATGATCCCATGTCCGGTGATGGGACAGCGAACAATCCTTACATCATTACAACGTTAAATCAATTAAACGCCGTGCGTAATGATTTGAACGCTCATTACAGGCTCGGGGCGGATGTCGATGCTTCGGAGACGGCAAATTGGAGTAATGGGGCTGGCTTTGTCCCTATCGGCTACGACGGAAGCGGTAATAACCCGTTCACTGGTGTCTTCGATGGAGCGGGTCATGCCATCCGCAATCTGACCATTCATCAGCCCAAGCTGGACATGGTCGGCCTATTCGGGATGGTAGGCTCCAACGGGGTGATCGAACATATCGCTCTCGAAGGAGGTTCAATCATAGGAAACAGCCATGTGGGCGGGCTGGCAGGACGTAGCGATGGAACCATTCAACTATCCTACGTTACCGGAACGGTTAGAAGCCATATGGCCACCGTCGGAGGGTTGGCAGGATACAATGGCATTCACGGTAAAATAACTTCCTCCTACACTACGAATGCCGTCACCGGCGCCGATTATGTCGGTGGTTTGGTAGGGCGTAATGACGGGACGGTGAGTGATTCCTATGCTGCCGGAAGGATCAGTGGCGCCGCTATAGTCGGTGGGTTAGTAGGGGACAATGAAGGTGGAGAAATCATCCGGTCATACGCCACGGGTGCCGTCAGCGGGAGCGCTGGACACGTCGGCGGACTGGTCGGTTATAATATTTCTGCTCTTATTAGTCAGTCATATGCCACGGGAACTGTCCATGGTGAAAGTGCTGTCGGCGGTCTTGTGGGCAGCACAGGCCACGGATCGATTGTTCAGTCATACGCCACCGGCTACGTTAGCGGGCGCGATCAATCTGTGGGCGGTCTGGTTGGGAGTAATAGTGGGATATTGAGCGGCAGTTTTTGGGATGCTGAAACTGTCGGCTTAAATAGCGCCTGTGGATACGATACATACGGAAAGTGTACCGCGAGCAGCCTCACTACTGCACAGGCACTAACCCAATCGAGCTATTCGGGCTGGGATTTCAACAATGACTGGTTTATGGTCGAAGACTCGACGCGACCATTCCTTCGCTCCGAATGGTCGGCAGCAATTGGGAACTCGCATCAACTGCAACTGATGGCCATGGATCTGTCGGCGAATTACACACTGACGCAGGGGATTGATTTCGACACGACGTTCACTGACAACACTCGCTCCGATATGTGGGCGACGAGCACAGGGAACGGTTTCGGCTTTGAACCTATCGGTAATGACAGCACTCCGTTCACGGGTACGCTCGACGGCCAAGGATATGATATTACAGACCTATATATCAACAGGAGCAGTTTAATGAGCGTCGGAATGTTCGGTAAAATTTCTGGTGGTGAGGTTCGAGACGTTCAATTAAAGAACGGGAATGTCACCGGCGGCCTTCAGACAGGCATGCTGTCGGGACAGAACGGCCCCGGCAGTCAGATTATAAAGGTCCATGTAACAGGAAATGTTACCGGAGCAGACAAAACAGGTGGTCTGGTCGGGAATAACGACGGAACGATCGGCAGTTCTAGCTCGAGTGCTGCGGTCAATGGAATGCACGAAGTCGGCGGTCTGGTCGGAAAGAACGGCATGGGGAGTGTTACTGAGGCTGTGTATGCTACCGGGAGCGTTAGCGGAAACAGCCACATCGGTGGATTGATTGGCTTGAATGCGGGTCTCGTTAATAAGGCATACGCAACGGGTCAAGTTGATGGTCAATTCAATGTCGGCGGATTGGTCGGACTCCATGATATGAATAGCGAAGTTAACCAGTCCTTCGCCGCCGGGAGCATTACCGGAATGGATTTTGTCGGAGGCCTCGTGGGTCGGAATGAGAGCGGCAAGGTGAATGATTCGTACGCGATCGGTTCCGTTAGCGGTCGTTCTGATGTTGGCGCACTCGTGGGAAGGAATATCGGTAATATCAAGACTTCTTATGCCGTCGGCAGTGTAACCGGCAGCGGCGAAGTCGGCGGCCTGATCGGAAGGGAATTCGGCAAGGTTACCGCGAGCTTCTATAATAAGGAAATGACGGGGCAATCCGATACTGGCAAAGGTGAACCGCGGGTTACATCAGAAATGAAACAGTATAACCTCTTCGGGACCGAGTGGGACTTCAGCGGAATCTGGGTGTTACAGGAGGGAGCCATGTTTCCTGTTTTACAAGGAATTGCAGCGAACCTCGAATGGGATGTGGCTCCGCCAACCATCTCTAGTGCGAAGATCGAAAGCGGGCATCCGAACAGCGTCATTGTGACCTTTGATGAAGCTGTCAATCTCACTAACGCCGGGGGAATTGCAATTACAACGGACGGGAAGCTTTCTACGATTACTCGGGTGAACGGATCGGGAACGGATACGCTTGTTTTTAACGTAGAGAAAGCAATTGAAGAAGACCAGCAAGTTCTCCTGTCCTACGATAAACCATCCGGAACCATTTCCGACCTGGCAAACAATGCGTTGCTCAGTTTAACAGATCGAATGGTCGATAACCTGACACGTCCCGTTGACCATACACCTCCATCCATCGCTATTACGATGACCACGGCGGATGGAATGGAATACGTTGATCGCACATGGAGCAATCAAATGGTTAACGTAAGTGCAGAGGCATCTGACGAGTCTGGCGTCACTTCATTTACGTATTCGCTAAATGACGGAGTGTCGTGGAGCCCTTATTTATCTGATATCGTCCTCCGCGATGAAGGTGTTCATAACATCTCGTTCCAAGCCCTCGATACAGCGGGCAATGAATCGATTGAACGACGCACAGTCTGCATCAGCACAACCGGAATCACATTGACACCTACACTAGTGAAGGCGGACGGAAGTGAATATGCGAGCGGTGAATGGAGCAGCTCGAGCGTAACCTTGAGCGTCTATGCTGAATCGGCAGTCAGCGAGATCTCCAATCTGACCTATACGCTGAACGGGGGGCTTTCACAAGTCTACGAGAACGAAGCACCCATCGATATTTCGAGCGAAGGCGAGACGAACATTCGATTTGAGGCGTCCAATCAAGCAGGCAATACGTTATTCCTCGACATCATGGTGAAGATTGACCATACGCCGCCATTGATTACGATTTACCCTAATGGAAGCGAAATGCAGGTTGCATCGGTAACACCGAGGGTGACAGTAATTGATTCTGGAAGCGGTATAGATAAAGCCTCGCTGGAGTTTCAGTGGACGACCGATTCGTCCATACCAGCCACAGGCTGGAGACCGTTTGCGAACGAGGCCACGCTTATGAAAAACGGCGTTGACGGTGACTGGTACTTGCATGTAAGAGCACAAGACCAAACAGGTAATGCCGTTAACGTGACGTCCAGCCGGTATCGTTTGATAACGCAGAAGGCGAGTGAAGCAAGCGATTCAAATCTCACTAACGTTAGCCATGTATGTTCACTGCCGAGCACCGTCTATGTTGTAGACCTGGAAGGGAGAACCATTGCTTTTGAAGGGGGACAGATTCTCATCCCTGCTAAAGCACTGAATCGACCATTTTGTTTATCCATAAATCTAACGCTTCCAGATGGTGATAAATTTCTTCTGTCTGGAGGAGAGCGAGTAGTTAGTAAAGTCGTTGAGTTTAAGAAAGATGTAACCGGAACATTCGATCAAGACGTAACCATCAGCCTGAAATTTGACCCCAACACCATACGAAAAGGCAGTCATGAGCTCCATCTCCGTCAGTTTAACGAAGATACGAAGGAATGGGTAGCGCTGGATAACGTCAACATGAACTGGGATGCAGGGACAATAAGTGGAACTACCGACCATTTTACTCCCTTTGTGATTTTTGCGAGAACGATTGTGCCTGTTGAAATCGGTGTTGCGTTTACCGATATAAAAGGTCATTGGGCGCAAAAGAACATTGAGAATCTCGCAGAAAAAGGTGTTGTGAACGGTTATACAGACGGAAGCTTCAGACCTGACCGTATGATGAGTCGAGCAGAATTCACAGCGATCTTGGTTCAAGCATTGGGTCTCACTAGTAAAGGTAATAAGGAATTCGCTGATACAACGGATCATTGGGCGAGGCAAGTCATTTCAACAGCTTATGCTTACGGAATTATTCAAGGATACGATTCGGTTACCTTTGGCCCCGACGATTTCATTACGCGCGAAGAAATGGCGCAAATGGTGGTTCAAGCATTTCAATTGGACGATGCGCTTACCAGCAAAACCTTTGCCGATCAGGATAAAATTGCGGCTTGGGCACGGAAAGCGATGATGATTGCAGTAGATTATGGAATCATGAAGGGTTATCCCAACAACATGTTGAAACCCCAATCTCATGCTAGCCGTGCTGAAGCGATTACCGTGATTTGGCGCGCCATCGAGGTAAAATAAAAAGGCGTGGATTAACGAGTGTTGAATAAAAGAAGGACTTGTTGGCATGTAGCCACAAGTTCTTTTTTCTGTGGGCGGTCAGTCAACGCCCCCTCATCATGTAAGTATGATAAAGTAGAACTCAGCAGACAAATATGTTGTCTCCCGGCTAGTGTTCGAATATATATAACTGAGTTTATTGATGCGACAGGTGAAAGGAGGAAATATGTTAACGACACAGCAACTACAAGAGATTGAACAATTGCAAAAAGAGTGTGAAATTCATGATCATGTACAACTGAAGCTTAACTGGGACATGCTTAGAGAACGCAAAACGGAGCCGTTCGATTATTTTCATTATGATGAGAATGGCGAACTTATAGCATTTTTAGGTCTGTATGCGTTTGGTTCTACTGTCGAGGTATGCGGCATGGTAAAGCCAAGTGAACGTCGAAAAGGACATTTTGGGCGGTTGTTTCACCTGGCAATGGAATATGTAAAATCAAATGGATACAAGAAAATCTTGCTGAACGCGCCTGCGGGATCCGATGCGGCAGTATTCTTTTTGAATAAACAAGGTGCTGAATATGCATTCTCGGAGCATCAAATGGAATGGCGGCATACACCTCTGGAGGACACGGACGATATTCTTCTGAGACAGGCAACTGAAGAGGATTTCGAAATGAGCGTTCATTTATCCGTAACGGCGTTCGGATTGGACGAGGATGACGCCAGAGCGATGGAAAACCACCGTTTTGCGGATCATGTGGATATGCTCATGATTGACGTGAACGAAGAAACGGTTGGAAAACTTCGGGTGAGCCGTGAAGAGGGGCAGGCGTGGATTTATGGTTTCTCCATTTTGCCGGAATATCAGGGCAGAGGCATAGGCAGAAAAGCGCTTCGCCAAGTCGTTAAAGAGCAAAGCTCTGCCGGTTATACGGTACACTTAGAAGTCGAAACGAGAAACGACCATGCTTTGAGATTATATGAGTCGGTTGGATTTGAGGCAGTGCATGTACAAAATTATTATAAATATGAATGCAAATGACAAAATGATATAAGTGCAGAAAAGTCGCCATTAGGGCGACTTTTTCATTTTAACTGCGAATCTTCAATTTAACGTATATCTATTGAAGTCTATTTATTCTGCCGATAATGAAGGTGCGTATATTTTTGATCATTCAGGAGGAATTATCATGAAAAAAACAGTCATCCTGCTCACCAGTGCGGCACTGATGTTTGCAACCGCCGCAGGCACGATCTCAGCCAAACCGGCTAACACCCCAGCTGGCAAGACAAGTAACGTGGCATCGCCAAAAGGACCTAAAGAAAAAGAAACTCGAAATGAAGAGCATCAAATCGATGAAGTCGAGGCATCGGTTACGACCAGCAAAGAAGAAGACCAAGTGGATGATTCCGCACCTTCAGAAACAGAGAGCACAAACGACAGCTCCACCGATAAAGCGGACGCCAAGAACAAAGGGCACCAAGGATACAAAGGTTTGCTAAATGCTATTCAAAACGTAGAAGATAAACCGGCAGGCGCCGTTTTAGCGAATATTTTGCTTACCGAATATGCGGCCAAGCTGACGGACGAGCAACAACAACAGCTGGAAGCCATTATTGAAAAGGACAAGGCGTTAGAAGCGGCTGCGGGCATGCTTGAAACAAACGGTAACGTAACTGACGCTGTGTATTTGCAAGAAGAAGCCATTCAAGCAAATTTTAAAAATCTGGATCTATACAAAACCTTGGGTAAGCTCAACAAAAAGGCAGGTAAAAAGAATGGGGTTCAGCTGTATGTGAACGGCGAAGCTTCTGACACCGAGCCTTTTGTCAAAAAAGGCAATACCTATGTTCCTTTTCGCGCTATTGCCGAGGCTTTGGAAGCAGAGGTAATATGGGATCCTGAAAAGCGTTCCATCACCGTCACGAAGGACGGGGTGAGCATTCAACTCCTCATCGGCAGTAAAACAGCAACCGTTAATGGCAAGAAGGTCTCGTTGGATGCCCCGGCTACCGTTACCAAGGGCAATACGTATGTACCCGTACGCTTTATAAGTGAGGCATTGAATGCAACCGTCAAGTGGGAATCAGAAAGTCAGACCGTTGTTGTTTATGAAGAGGAAGCAGAATAGGTAAATTTCTTAGCCGCTGATTTGGAGTGTGATCAGCGGCTTTTTTGTTTAAATAAAGTCTTTGATAAAGAGGGGTATTTCGTCTGCCGAAAAGCCGTATGAGAATCAGGACTATACTTGATGCTAAATATGTGTACCATATGTTAAATTTTTTCAGTGTCTTCTTCATTGTAAACGCTTTAATATCGATTTATGACCGACTGAACAGGAGGGGGAGTTATGAAGGCTGCAGGACGTTTCTGTAGGGTGTTATGGATTGTCGTCATGATGGTGTCGGCAGCTGGATGTATGGCGGGGAGGAACGGAGCTGACAGCAGCATGTCCGAATCGGAACGACCGTTTGACAACGTGCGGATTACCGCATATATGGCCAAAAACCCAGTTGCGGATATCCTTCGCGCCCATCTTCCCGAATTCGAGAAGGAGACGGGCATCAAGGTTGATTTTCAAGCGTTGACCAATGAGCAGCTCAGCCAAAAGATGTTCGTTCAGATGACCGTAGGTAGCGAAAGTCCCGACGTGTTCATGATCCGGCCTTTGGAAGAGCTGAGTTTGTATGAGAACAATGGCTGGCTAACGCCCTTGGAATCGTATGCCGAATCGGATCCACGTTACGACTTTGCCGATTTTTCGTCAACGGCGCTGGAATCGGTAACGGTGAACGGAAAGCTGCTTGCCGTCCCGCTTTCAACCGAGCAGCAGATTCTATTTTATCGCAAGGATTTGCTGGAGAAAAAAGAAATCGAAGTGCCGCAGACTTTGGACGAGCTGGAAGGGGCGGTCAAGCAGGTGCACGATCCCGAGCGTGGCGTCTACGGTTTTGTTGCAAGAGGGCAGCGAAGCGCTCTCGTCACCCAGCTCTCGTCCTTCGTATACTCCGAAGGCGGAAATTTTACGAATGAGGATCAGGCGGTACTGAACTCAAAGGAAGCGGTCAAGGGTATTGAACGGTATGTAAGGCTCCTCGGAAAATATGGTCCACCGGATGTGCTGAACTACAGTTGGACTCAGTCCGCGGAGTTATTCGCTCAAGGAAAGGCGGCGTTTTTCACCGATGCCAGCGCGATCTACCCCATGCTCACGCAATCAGGACTGGCGAAGGAGAAGATTGGGTATGCGCTGTTTCCGGCAGGCGATGCCGGCCGCAAGCCCTACAGCACTACCGCTTGGGGCATCGCGATCAATGCGAAATCGGCCCGCAAGGATGCGGCCTGGGCTTTCATCGAGTGGGCCTCGGGCCGGGACATGGTGCTGCAAGCCCAGAGGATTGGTAACCCGGGAGCCCGGAGCTCGCTGTGGCATGACAAGGAAGGCATCTCCGGCTTTCCGGAGGAGCTGATTCCGGTGATCAATGAATCCATCCCGATCGGAATGAGCTATGATCGTCCAAAAGTCATTCACGTGAAGGAAGCACGGGACATTATCGGCAGCATCGTAGTGAAGGGACTCATCGGCGAAGATGTTGGGGTTGCTGCGGAGTCGGCAAACGTTCAATTGCAAGAACTTATCGACAGCGAGAAGTAGAGCGAATCGCTCTGACACGGGGGTATGTTTTTTGATGAAGCGGTTAAGAACAAGTACGTTTGCGAAGCTAACAACACTGCTGGCGGTCTTGGTTATTCCGATTATTTTGCTGTATGCCTACTCCCATCAGGTCAGCATCAACGTCGTTCGTTCGGCTGTGGAGGAGGGCCAGCGGAACCGACTGACGTTTTTCATGAGTCAGATGGACAACATGATCGATCAGCTAACCAAATATTCGGTGATTGCGAGCAATGATGACGGGATCAAGAGTTATCTGGCGGAGCGCTCACGAAGCACTCTCATGGAACGAATCGACAGCCAGCAGCGGATCACGGATATGTTGAATATGCAGATTGCAACGAGCAGCTGGGACAGCCAAATCCTAATGTACGTAATGCAGTATCAAGAATTGCTGACTACCGACTTGTCGGCAAGGTATGATGCCGAATACTTGGCTCATGCCCATGAGCAGAACTGGTCTTATCATCGGGATTCGCGAGGACAAGCTTTTTTCAGCTGGATGAGAACGTCCGCTTCTTCACAGGATCTGATCGTGGAGGTCCGTTTCACCGACCAGAATCTGGTCAATATGCTGAATCGGTTGAAACAGGATGGGGACAGCGAGCCCTTCCTGTATGCACCTGACGGAACTGTTATTGCCAACAGCACATCGGTCGAGGAGACGATACAAATGGCGGCCGGCATCCTGAACGAGATGCAGCTTGGGGAAGAGGGCAGCCGAATCGTGCAATCCGGGCAGGGCAAATATGTAATGAATTACGTCTTGTCCAGCAGTTTGGGCTGGTATCTGGTGGATTTCGTCCGACTGGACAGCGTTTATTCGCCGATCACTTTAAGCAGCACCCTCTTTTACATTTCCGTATCGCTCCTGCTTGTTCTCGTCTTACTGCTGACATTGTTGTTGTACCGCAATGTTCAGCGTCCGATTTCCCGCCTGCTTCATGCGGTAAGAAGGATCAGGGACGGTCAATATATGACGCGTCTGAAGGATGTGCCGAAGAACGAATTCATGTATCTGTTCCATTCCTTCAATAATATGGCGGAGCAGATCGAGGAGCTCATCGAACGGGTATACAAAGAGTCTTTGCGATCCAAGGAAGCCACGCTTAAGCAGCTCCAATCGCAAATTAACCCTCACTTCCTGTATAACTGCCTGTTTTACATCAAGAACATGGCAAATCTCGGTGAGAAGGAAGCTGTCGTAGCCATGGCTCTGAACTTGGGGGAGTATTACCGGTACACGACTCGACTGGAAAATCCGACCGCGCCGCTTGAAGAGGAAGTGAAGCTGGTGGACAATTATTTAACGATTCAGATGCTGCGACTTCAGCGCCTAACCTTCGAGATCGAGGTTCCCGAAAGCATGATGCAGCTGGAGATTCCGCGTTTATTGCTCCAGCCTATCGTGGAGAATGCCGTCATTCATGGCGTTGAGGATCAATTGGATTTTGCGATGATTCATATTTCCGGAGAAACCGAAGGGAGTCGATGCAGAATCAGAATTGACAACAACGGCCAGGGCATGGACGTTGGCATCATCGACAAGCTGAAGCGGCAGGTCGAGGAGCCTTTGAACGAAAGCGGGGGATTCGGTCTGTGGAACATTCATCAGAGACTGATCACCCGGTACGGCAAACATGCGGGTTTGACCTTCTCGGAATCGCCGTCAGGAGGGCTTCGCGTAGAATTATGCTGGGAAGATCCAAGTAGGGCAAGGGGGGGATGATGTTGTATACATTGCTGATTGTTGATGATGAAGCAAGCGTAGTAGAGGGGCTGGCGCATACGATACCTTGGCAGACAATCGGGATTGATGAGGTGCGCAAGGCATACTCCGCTTTCGAAGCGCTGGAAATACTGCAGACGCAGCCGGTCGACATTATGATTTCCGACATCACGATGCCACGGATGAACGGGCTCGAGCTTATCGAGATCACGAGATCGAGATGGAAGAAGATCAAAACGATCCTGCTGTCCGGTTATGCCGAGTTTGCTTACGCGAAAGAAGCTATAACGCTTGGCACTTACGAATACCTGCTTAAACCCGTCAGCGACGAAGTCGTGCTTGAAAAAGTAGGCGGAGCTGTGGAATCGCTGCGGCAGGAGCGTGAGTCCAGCGAAACCTACAACCGTGCGGTTCAGGCTTTTCGAGCTAATCTGCCTCAAATTCGAGGCGAATTTCTGAATCAGCTGCTTCAAGGCATGAAATCACCGAAGAACGTTTGGGCCGAAAAACTGGAGCTGCTTGAAATGAAATCCGCCATCGGCAATCAAGCGGCCTTGATGCTCGTACGGATGGAGGACCGCTTGACGGAAATGAGTCCTTATGACTCCTCCATCATGGAGTACGCGATCGGTAACATGGCGGACGAGATCTTCGGGGAACGGTTTCGGTTGTGGCGATGCAGGGACATACACGGATATCTCGTCTTTTTTGTTTTTGTAAGCGATGAATCGGCGGACAGGATGCACCCCCATGGGCATGCACAGGAAAATGAACTCAAGCATCTCGCGGCGCAGTTACAGATGAACGTCAGCCGTTACCTGAAAGGAACGATCTCCGTCCTGATAGGAAAACGAGGTTTCTTTCCGGAAGATGTCCGAAAGCTGTACCAGGACAGTCTTTTCGCTTTGCGCCGCCATATCGGCAGTCACAGTGATATGTTCGTTTACGCAGAAGATGAAGAGGAGCTTCATCCGGTCCGTTCCTTGCAAAAGTGTTATGAGCCCCCGCTTCTCCCTCATTTGCTGGAATCCGGCAGTTGGAAGCAGATCAAAGAGAAGCTTGAGCAGATCCTCAAGGAATTGTCGCTCGCGCACAGCCAATCGCAGGAGCATGTAATCGAAGCCTTTTTCTTTATATACTCCTCGTTAAGTGCCTATGCGCACAAGAACGGACGCAGTCTGGCCGATATTGTCGGAGCGTCCCTTGCGGACGTAACGGGACTGTCGCAATGCACAACCGCGGCCACGCTCGGCAAATGGGTGGGTCAAGTGCTGCCTCTACTGGAGTCGAGCGCAGAACAGGCAACGCGCAGCGACCGGAGCGCTTCCGTGTCCCGGATGAAACGGTTCATACGGGACCATCTGTCTCAGGATATTTCTCTTCAAGCCATTGCGGATCATATGTATATGCATCCGGTTCACGTGTCCCGCCTCTTTAAAATGGAGACCGGATCGAACTTAAGTGATTATGTGCTCCGGTTGAAGATGGAGCAAGCGGCCGAACTGCTGGCCGACCACTCCTTGAAGAGCTTCGAAGTTGCCCTGAAGCTGGGATACCACAACCCGAACTATTTTATTCGGGTGTTCAAAAAGTATTATTCCGTGACGCCCCAAGAATACCGAAACAGCTTGGAAGCCGGAAAGCCCTAATAAAGCCTGTATGCCGTCCGTTTCCAGCCATGCGTTTGCGCTGGAAGCGGGCTTTTTTTTGTGTAATTCGGCCGCTGTTTTCGATTGCGGCATCATGTTAAGTAAGGAGAGCGGATGTTAAGCCTATATCATTTAACCCTGTTTATGAAGCCCTTACAATGAATGGTGTAAGGACATTCCACTATATGAGGGGTGAACATAATGAAGATGAAGAAAAACTCCATTCGCTGGGTAACGGCAGCTTTAGCCATGATATTGATGGCAGGGTGCAGCGTAGGAGGAACGGGAGGCAGCGGATCGGGAAACGTCGATCCGGGGAAGAAAACCCTGACATTTTGGATGAAGAAGCAGATGTTCGAAGAGCAGAACCAGATGATCCAAGAGAGGGCAAAACAGTTCGGGGAAGAGCATGATGTGAATGTCAACGTGGAGTTTATCGCGTACGAGGATTTTTATCCGAAATGGTCGGCAGCCATCGAATCGGGTACAACGCCGGACGTCTCCTTCTTCGGCTACCAGGAAGTCGGACAATTCTATGCCAAGGACGTTCTAGAGGATGTTTCCGACGTTGTGGGTAGCGTGGAGAACGCAAACGGGGAAATACAGGACAGCTTGAAAACCTCCGTAACGTTCGAGGACAAGTTATACGGAGTTCCGTTCTGGACCGAGTCCACGGCCTTATATTACCGTAAGGACATGCTTCAGGCTGCCGGATACAGCGAGCCGCCTGGAACCTGGGAAGAATTCCGCGAAATGGCGAAGGCACTTTCGGATCCTTCCAAAGGGATATACGGTGCAGGACTCGGTTATGGGAAAGGCAATTCGGATGCCGAATGGCTGACCCGGGCGATCATCTGGTCCTACGGAGGTTCCCTCGATATCGAGGACGGCAAGAACGTGGCGGTGAATTCGCCCGAAACTCTTCAGGCGGTTCAGTTGATCAGGGACATTTTCATCGAAGATAAGGTGACGCCTCCAAGCTCTATCGGATGGGATGACAGCGGCAATAACAAATCGTATTTAAGCGGCCAATCGGCCATGATCTTCAACGTCGGCAGCTTGGCTGCGACGATCAAGAACGATAATCCCGAATTGTACGAGAATACAGGGATCGCCATGCTGCCCGCAGGACCGAAGGGAGCTGTAGTGCCTGGCATTAGCAACAATCTGGGCATATTCAAGGCATCCCGGAACAAGGAGCTCGCCAAATCCTTCATCGAATATATGACGGACAAAACGTGGTACGGCCAGTGGGTGCAGAACGGGGCTCCATTGACCGGTCCGATCTACACGGATCTGGCAAACGAGTCCGTCTGGCAGGAGGAGAAGAATAAAGGATTCGTCGACTCCATCGCACATTTCGCTTTCCTTGGATACCCTGGGGAGTATAACCCGAAAGCTGGAGAGATTTATAACCTTCGATATGTCAACGACGTCTTCCAAAAAATGCTGCTGGATTCAGGCTTCACGGCCCAGCAAGCAGTGGACGAATTACAGAGTAAGATCGAGGCGGTATACGCGAAGTAGGGTTATGACTTAACCGCGCATCAGGCTACCGCAGTCCGAATACAAGGCATCGATGCAAGGTCCGTGGCTGCGGACGAGCCTGAAGCAACAGAAAGAAGGTGCTCTCAATGAAAAGCTTGGAAGTCCAAACAACACCGGGGAATACCCCGGTGCCTAGGCGGGAACAAGGCGGTACAAGCAGCAGGCTGGCCTACCTCCTCATGAGTCCGGTGCTAATTTATTTGCTGGCTGTTATGGCGCTCCCTTTTTGCTGGGCGGTCTATCTTAGCTTGACGAATAAAGTGGTCGGCGTTCCCGAAACATTCATCGGGCTGCGGAACTATGTGGAGTTGTTTACCGATTCCGTGTTTTGGAAGGCGGTATGGAACACGGCTGTCTTTACGATGGTGGCGGTTATTCTGAAAGCGGTGTTTGGGATGATTATGGCTCTCGTGCTCAACGAGAATATCGTTGCCAGAAACTTTTTTAGGGTGATGCTGTTTCTTCCATGGACCATTCCGACCATTGTTTCCGTATTTACCTGGCAGTGGATTTATTCCGACGTCGGAGGCGTGCTGAATGCCATTCTCCTCAAAACAGGGCTCATCGACAGTCCCGTCGGCTGGCTGGCCACACCGGACCTGGCCATGTTCTCCGTCATTCTCGTCAACGTGTGGCGCGGCATTCCGTTCATGGGCATTGCCATTCTGGCCGGCCTGCAGACGGTGTCCAAAGAGATGTATGAAGCCGCCATGCTGGATGGAGCGGGAGCAGTCAAGCGGTTTTTCTACATGACGCTCCCCTCGGTAAAAGAAGTGACCATTCTATCTTCCGTCATCACCACCATCTGGACGCTGAACGATTTCGAGATCATCTGGCTTCTGACACGCGGCGGCCCGGACAACGGCACGCAGGTGCTGTCCACGCTTAGCTATACCGTCGGCTTTCTGAACATGAGTCTCGGTAAAGCCATTGCGATATCCCTCATTACGCTGCCGCCGCTGATCATGCTGATCCATTATGTGACCAAGCGTTCGCTAGCGTCCGACAAGTAAGGAGTGATCTTGATGAAGAATTCGCTCGGCAAACAAATTACGGTATACTCGACGCTCGCGCTGCTGCTAATATTCGCGCTCTTTCCCTTATATTGGATGGTGATTACCTCCTTCAAATCCAACGGGGAGATTTATTCCATGAGGCCTTCGTTTTGGCCGAAGGAATTTCTCGGCACTGCCTACGATAAGCTGATCAACGAAAAGGGCTTCATGACGAATATCAAAAACAGCTTGTTCGTCTCATTGATCGTATCCTTGTTCTCGATCACGGTCAGCATGCTGGCAGCGTATGCGATCTCCAAGCTCAAGTTTAGGGGGAGAAGCTTCATCTCCAAGAGCATTCTCTATGCATACCTGATGCCGAGAGCCGTTCTGTTTATCCCGCTGTACATGCTGGTGACGGCAATCGGCATTAACAATTCCATTTACGGCCTCATGCTGATTTATCCGACGATCACGATTCCGTATGCTACGTGGATGCTCATTTCCTATTTCAAATCCATCCCGGATGAAATCGAGGAAGCAGCCATGATCGATGGATGTTCGCGAATCCGTACGATGACCCACATCATTTTTCCATTATCAGCGCCAGGCATTGCGGCTACCTTCATTTTTTCGTTCACTTTATGCTGGAGCGAATATTTGTACGCTTTGGTCGTTGTCACTAAAGGCGCAGACAAGACGATCACGCTGGGACTGTCGGATATGATTGTCGGCGACGTATTCGCATGGGGACCCCTGATGGGCGGCTCCATCATTGCATCAATTCCGGTCATCGTAATGTATTTGTTCACATCGAAATATATGGTAAGCGGAATGACGGTAGGAGGTGTTAAATAATGAAGGCGAAAAGGGTATTAGTAACGGCTACGAATTATTCCAAACTGTGTGCGGATGCGAAACGGCTGCTCGAGAGCTATGGATGCGAGATTATCGAGAATCATTTCGGACGTCCGCTGACGTTCGAGGAGCTGAAAGAAGTGGTAGGATCGGTCGACGGCGTCATTGCCGGCGTGGACACATGGAATGAGGCGGTATTCAAGCTTGCGCCGCAGCTTCAAGGCATTGCCCGTTTCGGCGTCGGCGTGGACAATATCGATTTGGAGGCTGCAAGGAAATATGGAATACGAGTGACCAATGTACCAAGGGGCAATGCCAATGCGGTGGCCGAGCTGACGATCGGATTGATGATCTCGGTCCGCCGGCACATTCCGGCGCTGGATCGTTCGACGAAGAACGGCGGATGGGAGCGCTTTGTCGGATCCGAGCTTGCAGGGGGAACGATCGGCCTTCTAGGGTTCGGTAATATCGCCCAGCTCACCGCGAAGAAGTTGAAGGGTTTTGATGTCGAGATTATCGCTTATGATAAGTATCCAGAGACAGCCAAAGCGTCGGAATACGGCGTAACAATGACAACCTTCGAGCATGTGCTGGCGCATAGCGACATCGTTAGTATGCATCTACCCAGCCTGAAAGAGACGCGCCATATTATGAATGACAAGGCTTTTGAGAGGATGAAATCATCCGCCATTTTCATTAACACCGCGAGAGGAGCCGTCGTCGATGAACAGGCACTGTCGCGGGCGCTTTCTTCCGGAGTCATCGCTGGAGCGGCAATCGATGTCTACGAGTCCGAGCCCGTATCCGCCGACCATCCGATCCTGCAGAGCAGGAACCTGATTGCGACGCCGCACACCGCAGCCGAAACTTTAGAGACGTATACGCGGGTCAGCATGATAACCGCTCAGGCATTGCTGGATATATTCGAAGGAAGGGAACCGCAAAATATACTCACAGCAAAAGAATAATGTTCAACCATTGATACGAACCATTCGGGAGGGGACGCATATGTATCAGATCATTACCGACGGCAACTGGCCGGTTATGCTAACGCCGTTTACGGAGCAGAACGAAGTGGATTACGAGGCCTTGGAGCGGCTTATCGACTGGTATATCGAGCGGGGGGCCGACGGCCTGTTTGCCGTATGTCAATCCAGCGAAATGTATACATTGACCCTGAAGGAGCGCGTTTTGATCGCCGCCTTCGTCAAAGCGAAGGCGGCCGGCAGGGTACCGGTCATTGCATCGGGTCATGTATCGGATGCGTTTGATGATCAAGTAGCGGAGCTGAACGCAATCGCGGAAACCGGCGTCGACGCCGTGGTCCTAATCACGAACCGGCTCGCCGCTGCTGAGGAATCCGATGATGTGTGGCTGGCGAATCTCGATAAGCTGCTCGCGCGCATTCCGGAACACGTACCTCTCGGATTGTATGAGTGTCCAGTCCCGTATAGGCGCCTTCTGACACCCGAAATGCTGAAGACATGCTCGGATACCGGACGCTTTCGGTTTATCAAGGACGTGAGCTGCGACCTGCAGCTGATCGGGGATAAACTCGAGGCGGTCCAAGGCGGGAGTCTGAAAATCTTCAACGCCAACACGGCGACGCTTCTGGACAGCTACCGGCTCGGCGCTTTCGGCTTCAGCGGCGTAATGGCCAACTTCCACCCTGAGTTGTATACGTGGCTGTTCCGAAATTGGGAAAGTCAACCGGAAGCGGCAGGGGAACTGTCCGATTTTCTAAGTGTGTCGTCATTTCTTGAAAGGCAGCTCTACCCGGTGAACGCCAAGTATTATCTCATGCTGGAGGGCGTACTGACGAACTATCGCTGCCGTTCGAAAAATCATGAGGAGTTCAGTGCCACCAACCGGTTGGAGGTCGAGCAATTGTACCGGGTGTCCAAACAATATGCCCGGAAGTATCCCGTTTTTGCCTAACGATAAAGAGTTAGAGTCGCCTATCATGGCGGCTTTTTTACAGGCGCTCAATCACGCAAGTGAATGATGAAAGCAGCACGAGTGATTGACCCTCGTGCTGCTTTTCCGTCCTAAGATCCAGGCTTCTTAACGACAGGGATCCAAACTTCCATTTCATACATGCTGTTGTCTCTATCGTAAGTCATTTCAAACTCAGGACCATTTGCCGGTTCGTAATGGCAGGTGGGAAACCACTCTGCCCAGATGCGCTTCCACAATGCATGGATCCCGCTTTGCCCGTCGGGGTAGAGGCCGGTTGAGAATATCGCGTAGGTTTGAGGTGGGATAGAGAGCCTTTCAAACCCTTCGGGCATGCCGTTCTGGGGCATAAAGTAACCGATCATGTAGGAAAATTCCACACCTTGCTTGTTGTATAGCATCCCATGGATCTGAGCATTTTCCCCCAAACCTGCAGCTGTACGGATTCGATCAACGGTACCGTCGGCTACACACGTAGTCCAAAAAGCGGGTATATCAATAAATGGATGATCGCCATCGTTATTGACAACAGTCGTTACACCGAACATCTCAAAAGCTTGTTTCTCCTCCATTCTGTAATTCATCTCAACATCTCCTCGAATCGAAATATGAAAGGATAACCGAGGATAAGCCTTCAGAGTAACGCCTTTGTCGCGCGCTGACATTGGCATCACACCGTGCATTTTTTTAAACGCTCTAGAAAATGCCTCAGGCGATTCGTAACCATACTTTAAAGCAATATCGATGACCTTTGTACCGTTCTGCTGCAGTTCAAATGCGGAAAGGGTCAGCCGCCTGCGCCTAATATACTCTGAAAGCGACACATTCGTTATGAACGGAAACATTCGTTGAAAATGGTATGTTGAGCAGCAGGCAATTCTAGCTACGATATCGTAATCAATCGTATCAGACAGGTGTGTTTCTACATATTCCATAGCGTTGCTCATACGATCCAGCCATTCCATTCAGACCATCCTTTCAAGATTGAGTATAGGGGACGGTAACCAATGTAACCTAGCAATCCATGCACCGAAATATCATGTTCGAGATGATATGATTAAATCCTTTTTTGTTGAGGATGAGTCACTGCCAAGTGACCCAAAAGTCCCTCTTCCTGTGCTCATAAAATCCTGATGGTTTGGGCTGTATTTTATGACCAACCGAAGCACACCTTTCGGACGAGCTACGTCAAAACTTTATAGACGAAAAGCATCATTTTTCCGGGAAGTTTGGTGAAATGGGTGTACGCTGCGTGTTGGATATAATACGATCAGACAAAGTGTTTTTAGCTCTTGAACACGAATGAACTCGAATCATACTGATAAATGGAGGGAAACAACGTGAAATTATTAAGGACGATGATGATTATAATGGGGAGCTTCTTCTTGCTCGGCATAGGATGTACGGATCAGAAACAGGGAGTGACAACAAAGCTTGGACAATCCGAGCAAGTCGGCGATGATATACGCGTTCCGCACAATGAACGCCTTCATTTGTCCACTGACAAGAAATGGATCGAGCAAGAAGGACATCAGTCTGATCTGATTCGATTGCAATGGACGGCGGAAAGGGCCAAGCCGGCGATCGTCTGGATGGACGAGAATGGAAAGGACAAGACGGCGATCATTTCCCATGATAAGGCAAACAATCCGGAGCAGCAGGATCATAAGCATATCTCGTTCGAGACGACCATGTCCCCGACAGGTCAATACCCCAACCAGCTGTTTACCCGGTTAGAAATTCCATTCGACACCGATATAAGCGAGATCCGAACCCATTCATCCAATTTCAATGTAATGAGCGGTATTTTGCGGGTAGCCGGCGAAAGCGGGACGAACCGGGACATTCAGTTAAGTGCAGTCGGCAAGGATAATGAGACGACACCGAGGTGGGCCGTCCGGGCCGACAGTTTAGAGGAAGCGGGCGGCAATACAGGAGCCAACCTTCAGTTCGTACGATATGGAGATGACGGCGAAGTGCTCGATTCCCCGCTCACCATGCAGCGCAGCGACGGTAGTATCGGGATTGGCACGAGCGAACCCGACACCAAGCTCGATGTAAACGGGGATAAGCTGCGTCTTCGCGAAAAGCATACACCTGCTTCGTCCACTGCTGCCTGCAGCCAGGGACAGATCTCTTGGGACGATCAATATGTATATGTTTGCGTTGCTCAAAACAATTGGAAAAGGACCGAACTATCCTCCTGGTAGTTTCTACGCCGCCGATCTGTATCCAGATCAGCGGTTTTTTTGTGGTAGCTTTGTTCGAATTTCACAAAAGGTTTTGCTGCAGGAAGTCATAGAACATCCGTTGCCAGCGCTTGTAACGAAACTTGAATTATCGTGCTACTTTATCATGGGCGATTATGACTATATGACGTCCTCTCATGCAGCAAAAGAATTTTTCGATAAGCTTGAAGCCAAACAGAAGGAGTTTATCGCGTTTGATCAATCTGCGCATTATCCGCAATTTGAAGAGAAGGAAAAGCTTTTTGAATGGGTGTCCGAGACATTTCTTTAGCATGCATTCCGCAAGTACTGATATTGGGCAATTCACCTATATAGGCAATGGCAATATAATGTAGTATTTCTTTTAAGTAAAGGGGGGCTACCATGTACAAACTCACTTTAACTGCGGCTAAGAAGTTATTGGAAACTGCTGAACATCAGGCTCGACAAATGGGTCTGAATTCTGATGTAGCGATCGTTGATGAAGGGGGAACCTCATTGCCTTTCATCGAATGGACAATGCCAGAATAGCAGGTATCGATATTGCCATCGGCAAAGCTTGGACCAGCGTAGCGATGCAAATGCCGACAGCGAATTTAGCGCAATCCGCGCTTCCGGGCGGGGCTACATTTGGCATTAACACGACGAATCAGGGGAGAATCGTTATCCTTGGCGGAGGAATCCCTTTGGTTCATGAAGGAAGGGTCGTCGGTGGTATTGGCGTTAGTGGAGGAACAAGCGCACAAGATATTGACGTTGCCAATGCAGCAGTACAAGCGTTTGAAAGTATGAGATGTAATAATATTCAATATGCAAACGCACGGATTGGCACGGTACAACAGTCGTTTACTTATTAAAGGCTCTCCTGCTACGATGGTAAGGGCAGGCTGCTTCTATGCAAGAAGCGGCCTGCCTGTTTCTATCAAATCGTGAATATAGGCTCACGATTTGATGATCGGAATAGAAAATTCAAAGTGGCTTACATATACTTATTGATTGTAATCATTTACTTATATACACTTATAAATAAGATGTAAATGCTTAGGCAAGGAGGGATTGGATATGTTCCAAGAGGAACGATTAGTAAAAATTCTCGATTATTTAAAACAACATAAAACGATGAGTGTAGGAGAGATATGCTCGTTCTTTCAAGTGTCGCGGGATACCGCGCGCAGGGACATTGTCAGATTAGTTCAAGAAGGAGTAGTTGTTCGAACGCACGGAGGGGTAGCCTTGCCTGAACTGCAAAAGGAACTGACTTCTTACCAGGAACGGCTTATAGATGAGCCGACGAGCAAGAACGTGATCGGCGAGCATGGCGCTAAACTGATTCGGGACCACGAAACGGTCTTCTTGGACGTATCTACGACCGTACAATTCGTTGCGGAACATATTCAAGCGAAACAGATAACAGCGGTTACGCATTCCATCGATCATGTAGGGATACTCTCCAAAAGAGAAGATCTGAGCATCTACGTGCTCGGCGGTTATCTGCATACCCATAATCGATTATTATACGGTCCTTCCGTCATCGATAAAATCAGTGAAATCCGTGCCGACAAGGCGTTCATCGGCGCGACGGCAATCCAGCCAGACGGAATCTATTATCCATATGAAGAAGATGTCCGGGTGAAAAGGGAAATGGCTCGGCGCTCAGATCAGGTCATACTTGTTGCGGATCATACCAAATTCGCGGTGAAATCGAGGTTCAAGTTAGACTTTGATCATGTGGATATTATTGTAACCGATCAATCGATTCCCATTGACATACAAGAAATAATAGACAACAAAAATATTACGCTTATAGAATGTCAAACTCATAACCAATAGGAAGGAGCCTTATAGTAATGAATAACAAAATCATTCGACATGTCAAAGTCCACCTACCTCATCAAATACTTCCTTCTGCAACGGTCTGGATTTCAAACGGAAAGCTGAAGAGAATAGAACCGTCGCAAGTACTTGATAAAATCGAAAGTGATGCTGAACTGATTGATGGGAATGGAATGTGGCTCATACCAGGAATGATCGATGTTCATATTCATGGGGCCAATGGCTATGACATGATGGATGGAACCGAGGACAGCATTCAAGAAGTATCACGCGCTTGCGCGGCAACCGGATGCACCTCATTTCTGGCGACTTCTGTGAGTTCGACGATAGAGGACCTGCTGAACATGATTCGCAGTGTCAAATCTGTAATCGGACGAGAACAAGGGGCAAGGATCGCCGGCATTCATCTGGAAGGACCCTATTTGAATCCGAAGCGTAAAGGGATGCAAAATGAGAAATATCTTCGCCACCCGAATCTGGAAGAAATGAAGTGTGTTTTTCAGGAAGCGGGATCGCTCATTAAAATGGTAACGATCGCACCCGAATTGCCTGGAGGCTTGGAGCTCATATCCTTTCTGAAAGAGCAGGGTGTTGTGATTGCCGTGGCTCATTCCGATGCCACCTACGAGGAAGCGAAGCTGGCTTTTGCAGCCGGTGCGAGTCATGTAACCCATTGTTTTAACGGCATGAGACCGATTCACCATCGAGATCCCGGACTGATTGTAGCCGCGTTCGAAGAACCGCATGTAAGCCTGCAAGCGATTGTTGATCAAGTCCATCTACATCCAGCCATCGTCAGATTAATGCATCGTCTCAAAGGGCCCGAAGGCATGGTGCTTATTACCGATGCACTTCAGGCGATGGGATTAGGCGATGGTAATTACATATTTGGTGGTCATCACGTCACCGTATCCGAGGGGATTGCAAGGCTTGCGGATGGTACGTTAGCATCGAGTACCGTGACTATGAATGAAGCGTTACGTCTGACCGAAGCTAACGGAATTTCAATGGAGGATGCCGTGCACATGGCTTCAACAACGCCGGCCCGTATTCTAGGTTTATCTCACAAAGGAAAAATCGAGGTAGGATACGATGCGGATCTCGTGCTGATGGATGAAAGGTATCAAGTGCAATGGACGATGATTGAGGGTAAACTTTTTTGTTAGTATTTGAAGTGATCACAAGGGGCGGGTGTAAAGTTGACTAAACCTATTCGTTACCTATATCCGATCCATGGCCAATGTTATCATTACCCCATATCAGGTGCGCAGCTGATGTGTGTATAACAATTGTTGGTGTAAAGGAGATACGAGCATGAGTAAAGACAGTAAAATCAAGTCCCTGCTTTCGGATCAGGTAACCATGACACCCAATGGATTTGTCGCTGATGAAATAAGCCCCGATCAGTTTGCAGATTGTTACGAGTTGTTTTTTGACAAAGTCTTGGAAATTAGTGCATCGGACATAGCGGGAGTAGAAGGCTATGGTGAGTTCAACGAGGATTGTAAAACGGAGTATAGTACCTGCAGGCAATTTCTAATCGACACATTTGCAGAAGATAAAGAAGGATATTGGTTTAATTGGAAGGAACTCTATGATACAACGATTTTAGACCGTGACTTTGTCGAAAAATACTGGATGGAAATGGACGCCAGAATTGATTATTGCGAAGGAAAACGTTATTTGGTAAACAATAACACGTTTTTTGAAATCATGATCACAGATGGAAAAACGACGGTTGGTTTCCCAGATTGGAGCAGATCGGGAATATGCGATTTCCTTTTAGATTTTGCCATTATGGACTTAAATAAGCCTTACTTGCACATACCTGAATTGTTATTCGAGTATTGCAAAAAAAGGAACATTGTCATACCGGATTTTAAAGAAAGATTTTTATGCATGGCTTATTATAAGGGAATCGATGTTTTGCGGTGGCATGCATCAATCGATGATATAGAATCTTGCAATTCTATTATGAAATCTATCGGCCAACTGAAGGATCGAATATACGCCTTATAAAGGGTGATCCTATGAATTATGAAAATGCCAGCGATATCATACCTGAGAATTTATTGAAAGAAATTCAGAAATACGCTGCAGGAAAACTTCTTTATATCCCTACTGGAGAGGAAAAAAGGGGCTGGGGGGAGAAGTCGGGTTACCGAAATCAATTACAGAGGCGTAACATTATGATTCGCAACAAGTATGCCAATGGGGTAACGGTTTCGGAACTTGCGGACGAGTACTTTTTATCTTTGGATTCCATAAAGAAAATCATTTATTCGAAGAAAGATGACCGACAATTCACTTATGCTCCAACTGTGCGATCCGCTGTACAGTATGCGAATATCGGAATGCTCGAAGAATGGATTTATTGTTATATGCTCCATACCCAAAATGCAGTTCCTGATTTACATGATTTTATGAGTAAAGAGTGTTTGTACTTCGGTGTAGTTAAGTTTCCCTTGCGTCTCATCGAACTTGATGGAAGCATGCCTGGGAATGACGGTACCGATGAAGATCCACCGCTTCTTATTCAGTATAAAGAAGGCAAATTTTATTGCATTGAACAGAAGAACGTATTAGCTGCACTAAAACAACGCAAAGTAAATGCTTATCCAACCATAATTATACTGAAAGAAACATCGGATTATAAAAGGTTTATGAGATACTATGAAAACGTTTTGTTTTATATTAATCATGCATGACTTTGCTGGGCTAACAGCGAGTGGAGGAAGGATTCATACGAACAGCATCATACCACAGACAGTGGGGTGCCCCAGGTCAATGGACCTCTTGGGGCACCCTTTTTTTGCAATGAAAAACTTCAATAGTATTTCTGTGGTTTTGGAATAGGTGTAACAGGATGAGAAGAAGTCATCATTGTGTTATCAGAAGAAGGGGCTGGAACAGAGGGGTTCGTCTCATTTAAGGAAGAGGCTGAAGAAGTATAAGTGGCTGCTGCTAATGACACTGCCGGGAATCGTCTACTTGTTCATCAACAACTATGTCCCGATGTACGGTGTGATTCTAGCATTTAAAAACTTCTCCGCAGGCATTTTTATTACAATGCAACGAATCTAGTACCGGATAGCCTGTTTTCTAATGTATGTAAAAGTAATAAACTATACATGCTATAATGATAAGCTTCTATAATTTAAGAACATACTTGTAATCTAAGCGAGACTCTATAATGCATTCGATATGTTGAATCAGGATATATCGTTTGCAGTTCATTTGAAATGAGGGCAAATGATGCGTTACCTATATGAATTTATCGAGCACCAAGAGGATATGCCTTTTAAGCTGTTTGTCAACAGCGTGAAGCAGGTTCCATTTCACTGGCATAAAGAGGTGGAGATTGTCTATGTGCTCCAAGGTTCGGTTATCATGCATCTTGATCAGAAGGAGTATACCCTGCATCAGGACGATGTCATTGTGGTGAATAGCATGTCGATCCATAAGTTTGAGCAGAATAACCATGACAATATATTATTAACGCTTCAGTTTGGCCCGGAATGGCTGCATAATAACGTTTTTATTTCTTGCAACTCAGCGACTGAGGCTGAGCCGATCGGCTTCCGATTTGACACGATTAAGCAAGAGCTTGCCAAGATGGTATGGGAAATGAACAAGAAGTCTCCAGGCTATCGAAGCTTTACCGTGGGAAGGTTGCATACATTATGTGGTCATTTATTGCGATATTTTGCGGAAGGAATCAACCCGGAAGCTGAAGATGGCGGCAAGAGCTATGACTATAAAAGGTTGAATCGGGTTCTTACCTATATCGATCAAAATTACAAAGAGAAAATAACGCTGCAGACGATGGCCGAACAGGAGCACTTAAGTTTGCATTATTTTTCTCACTTTTTCACCGATAAAATCGGTATTCCTTTCCAAAAGTATTTAACGCTGATCCGTTTGGAGAAAGCCCAGTCGGAGTTATCGGGAACTGAGAAGAGCATTACCGAAATTGCCATGGATTGCGGTTTTGCGAATGTAAAGTTGTTCAATAAGTACTTCAAAGAAAAGTACGGCTGCACACCAGGATCGTATCGTGAAGCCGCTGCCTCGCTTCAGGATAAGCCTAATCGAAAACCGCTTACATATGAAGAGTCCTCGAGTGGTGACTATTATGAATTAGATACGATCAATGCGATGGGGGCGTTATATCGATATCTGGAAGAGAAGTCGGTTCAGGAACAGGATAGGGCAAACCCGTTAACGGCGGTTGTTACGGATCATGTGCAATTTCAGATTCAGCCGGGAATGTCGTCAGCATGGTACAAAAAGCACTGGAACGTTACCACAACAGCGGGCAGGGCAATTGAAGGACTGCGCGATGACTGGCGTCGGCAGCTCGCCGAGCTTAAAGGACGAATTCCTTTTGAATACATACGTTTCCATGGCATCTTTAATGATGAGATGATGGTATATAACGAAGAGGATGACGGTACTCCCATCTATAACTGGGCATATGTTGACAAGCTGTATGACTTTCTTATTGGGCTGGGCATCAGGCCGTTCGTGGAGCTTGGTTTCATGCCGACCCTGCTTAGCCGTTCCAACGAAACGGTATTCTGGTGGAAAGGGAATATCTCCCCTCCAGCCGATCAGGCAAAATGGGAGGCGCTTGTTCGTGCGTTCGTTCGGCATTGCTTAAATCGCTATGGGGCTCGGGAAGTAAAACAATGGTACTTTGAAGTCTGGAATGAACCGGATTTATCAGGCGTTTGCTGGGCAGGTAGCAAAGAGGAATACTTCTCTTTTTATGAATCTACCGTTCGAGTGATCAAGTCGGTCCTTCCCGAACTAAAAACAGGAGGCCCTGCTTTAGGTTATGGTTCGATATGGAACGACAGCTGGGCCGAGGAATTTATGGCATATTGCAATAAACGTCAGGTGCCCCTCGACTTCTTTTCCTTTCATATCTATTCGGAATATCCTCAGCTTAAAGCAGAGCAGAACATATTAACGAAGATGATGCCACCAACCTTTTATAAGGAGAGTATCCGTCGATTGCAGGACAAAATGGCGCTTGCGTCTTTCCGCGATATGGAGCTGCATATTACCGAATGGAACTTTTCGCTCTATGACCGGCATCTGCTGCACGATACCATGTTTATGGCCCCGTTTGTGATGTATCATGCGATGAATACATTGGGAGACGTAAAGGCCATGGCTTTCTGGTGTTTTACGGATGTGTTTGAGGAAAGTCTTGTTCCCTTCTCTCCGTTTTACGGAGGTTTTGGTTTAATGAATCGGGATGGCCTTAAGAAGCCGAGCTATTACGCCTTTGAGCTTCTTCAGAGGCTGGGTGAAGAGATCACCGTTAAGGGTGATGGTTATGTGGGCACTCAGAATCAAGATGGGAGCATGCAGCTTCTGCTGTATCATTACGTCCATATGGATCATATGTTTTCAAGCGGGGACTGGTCGGAGATGTCCAATCTTAACCGTTACGGCGTGTTCGAAGAGAAGGGAAGCAAGGTGTTCCAAGTCAACATTCCTCATCTTTCAGGAGCCTATAAATGCACAACTTATCAGATGGACCGGGAACATGGCTCCGTTTTTGACGAGTGGGTTCGCATGGGGGCACCCGAAATCTTGACGGAGGAGGAACTTGCGTATCTTCGCGGAAGAAGCGGCCCGGTCATCCGGACAGAGATATTAGAGAATCAGGGGTGGTATAAAGAGCTCATTCTTCCACCTCATGGTGTCCTATTGCTCACTTTAGAGAAACAGTTTTAAACACTAGAACCTTCAAGAACACCACCGCTCTATAAGAGAGGGGTGTTTTTTGCTGTCCATTCCAGGCAGCTTCGATTTGCCGGCTCCCAAGACGAGAAATGAACAAAAAACGACCATAGACGAGGCAATTTACAACGAGTAAGCGTTAACAATTGAATCTATACTATAGCTATGTCCACAACAGAAACACAGGAGGGAATACACAGATGAAGCGTTTCATGAAATGGATGACGGAATCCTTTGCGCCAAGATTGGATGCGATTACAAATAACATTTGGATAGCATCGATTCAAGAAGCCATTATGGTCGCCATCCCGATGATCTTTATTGGTTCCATTATTACTTTGATTTCAATTTTGCAAGACTTCATTCCTGGAATGCCGGATTTAACGCCAATTACAACATTCAGCTTCGGTCTTCTCGGTTTGTTTATTGCATTTCTAACGCCGTATACGGTCATGGAGAAAAAGGAGAGACACAAGATCAAGCTGCTGGCGGGAATGACCGGCATATCCTTATTCCTCATGCTGCTTAATCCCGTCGTAAACGAGGACGGAACCGTTCAGTTCGTTCTTGAGCGTTTCGGTCCTGCGGGCATGGTAACGGCACTTATTGTCGGCGTGTTCATCGCCGTCATCATGAATGTCTGCGGTAAGTTCTCATTCTTTAAAAAAGGGTCTTCCATGCCAGAGTTTATTATGGATTGGTTTGACTTCCTAGTTCCGATTGCCGTGATCATGGGTTTAGGCTGGGTTCTTGTGTATCAGCTCCATTTTGATATCTTTGGACTGATTGTGAGCGTATTTGAGCCTATTAATGCAATGGGGCAAAGTTTGTTCGGGTTTGTTCTGTTCAACTTTATTGGAGTTGTGCTGTACTCCTTCGGAGTCAGCCCATGGGTTCTAATGCCCATCTGGTATGCTATATGGATTCCGGCAATTGAAGAAAATGCCGCATTGGTGGCGCAGGGACTGGATCCCGTCAACATAAATACCTTTGAAACTTTCTTCTCCGGATGGCTTGGAATCGGAGGGATGGGTGCAACCTTACCGCTTGTGATCTGGTTCCTGTTTGCCAGATCCAAGAAACTGAAAACCATTGGTAAAGCAACTTTGATACCTTCTCTATTTAATATTAACGAGCCTGTAGTGTATGGAGCGCCAGTTGCTTTCAATCCGCTGTTGATGGTGCCTATGTGGATCAATGCTCTTATTACACCCATCATCGTCTACCTAGCTCTTGATATGGGGTTTGCACAAATTCCGAGTAAAATCTTCCAGCTGTGGTATACGCCGATCGGTGTATCGACTTACCTCATGTCCGGATTCAATGGACTTATTCTGCTCGCCGTTGTCCTGCTGATTGTGTTCGCCGTATGGTTTCCGTTTTTTAAACTGTACGATGCGCAGGAATTGAAGAAAGAGCGGGAGTTACAAGAAGAAGCTTGATATGAAAGGATGAATACAAATGAAGGCATCGATTAATGAATTGATAAAGGAAATGTCACTTACTGAGAAAGCATCCCTCTGTGCGGGATTAAATATGTGGATGACCAAGGGGATCGAGAGACTCAACATTCCGCCGGTTCATATGTATGACGGAACGAATGGGATCCGCAAAACGAACAGTGACGATGAAATGGGGATTACGACAGAGAATGTTCCGGCAACTTGTTATCCCACGGGCGCAGCTATCGGTTCTTCGTGGAATACGGAACTGCTGCACGAAGTCGGGGAAGCACTTGGCAATGAATCCAAAGAGATGGGCGTAGAATTGCTGCTCGGCCCAGGAATCAACATGAAACGGACTCCGCTTGGGGGAAGAAATTTCGAATATTACTCCGAAGATCCTTGCCTGACAGGGGAACTGGGCGCTGCTTTCATCAATGGCCTCCAGAGCAAAGGCGTCGGGGCGTCACTTAAACACTTTGCTTGCAACAACCAGGAATTCGAGAAAATGGTGACGAGTTCAGAAGTAGACGAACGGACGCTGCGCGAAATTTATTTAAGCGCCTTTGAACGAATTATTAAGAAATCGGATCCCTGGACCGTCATGTGCTCCTATAATTTGCTCAATGGCTCGTATACCAGCGAGAATGAACACCTATTGCATGATATCTTGAGAGAAGAATGGGGATACGAGGGGGTTGTCATCTCAGACTGGACTGCCGTGAATGATCGGATTCGTGGACTGAAAGCAGGACTTGATCTCGAAATGCCGGGACCTGCCGGTTATAACACGAAAGCGATTATCAAAGCCGTTGAGAGCGGAGCTCTTGCAGAAGAGCAGCTCAATAAAAGCGTTGCCCGTATTCTAAAACTCGTAGAACGTGTAACGGGTATGGAGGAAGCTGTTCCGGCATCCGATATGGAGTACCACAATCTTGCGAGAAAAGCTGCAGCAGAAAGCATTGTGCTTCTTAAGAATGAGAATGGCATCCTTCCGATTCATGCGGAGTCAACCCATTCCATTGCGGTTATCGGTCGTTTTGCCAAAAAACCTAGAATTCAAGGAGCCGGCAGCGCAAAAGTAACGCCTACACGCGTTGATATTCCATTTGAAGAAATGAAGGCGTTGGCTGGAGCTTCCGTTGAGTTGAGTTATGCTGAGGGTTACCCTGAAGATGACTCCGTCCATGAGGAAATGATCAAGGAAAGTGTCGCATTGGCGGCAAAATCTGATGTCGCAGTCATATTCGTTGGCCAGCCTGAATACGCAGAATCCGAGATGCGTGATTTGAAGGGCATTGATTTGCCTGAACAGCAGATTCTGCTTATTCAAGCGATTGCAGCCGTACAACCGAAGTGCATTGTGGTGACCAGCAGTGGAACAGCCTTGGCGATGCGTCCTTGGGTTCAGCATGTTCCCGCTGTCATACACTCATGGCTTTCCGGACAAGGCATGGGCAAAGCGATTGCTGAAATCTTGTTTGGTCAGGTGAGTCCCTCCGGTAAATTGTCCGAGACGTTTCCGGTTAAGCTTTCAGACAATCCTTCACATATGAGGATCCGCGGTGAAAACGGCAAGCTGTATTATCGTGAAGGGCTGTTCATCGGCTATCGATACTATGATAGGAAAGAACTCGCTCCGCAGTTTCCGTTTGGCCATGGCTTATCCTACACTTCATTTGCCTATAAGGATATGAAGGCAGCTCAAACGGAAACAGGGATCACGGTCTCTTTCTGGCTGGAGAATATCGGAAATCGAACAGGGAAAGAGGTCGTTCAGCTTTACGTGCATGACGAAGAGTGCACATGGACGCGTCCAGAGAAAGAATTGAAGGCATTTTCTAAAATCGAGTTGGCTCCTGGGGAGAAACAACAGATCGTCTTTGAACTTGAAGAGAGAGACTTTGCCTATTACAATACCAAATATAACCGCTGGGTAGCGGAGAGCGGTTATTTCCAAATTGCGCTTGGCAGCTCTTCCCGCGATATAAGAATTACGGAGCGATTGTATTGTGATTTTGGAAAGGAAGAAGTATCATTTCATAAATTCAGCCTGATTAGCGATTGGATTAGCGATCCGATTGCGAAATCGGTACTGGAAGAATGCCTCGATGAGATGAACCAGCATGTCGTAGAGAAGATTTATCTCAATGATGAATTCGTCGGATTTTGGGAAGATGGTCCACTCATTAAAATATTGCAAATGTATGGTCAAACTTGGTTGGGTGACCGGTCACCTGATGAGATCATTGAAGAGCTTATAAGAAGAGTTTATGAGCGACGCGTTAACATGTAAGACACCCTCATGAAAGCTTGGGATCCTGTTTAGGATCCCAAGCTTTTTTTGTGTCCAAAATAGCGCAGCCATCTTAAATAGGACTTGTATTACTGAATGTTAGAGAAATAGCTTTGATGGCAGCAGCTGTGGAGTACATGGCATTCATTCCGACAAACTCCTTGCGAAGCTCGTTTTAGATCATTAAAGATTATTTATAATTCACTTGGAACTTTATCCCTTCTTTGAGCGTTATATTGGTCGTAAGCAAGAAGCCATAACAAATGGGAGGGGAATTCATGCTTAACATCAAGAAGAAACAATCAAGTATAAGCCTCAAAGCTCGATTACGACGGCGTCTCATTGCAAGCATCGCTGCAGGCATACTTACTGTCCAGGGCGTATTGGTAGTACCACCTTCGCAAGTGAATGCAGAAACGGCCGATGTTTCGGTACGCAACTGGCATTATTCATCAACAATCGAGGTACCCGAACTGAAGCCTTCCTGGACGGTAAAGGTGGACAATTATCTGAATATGGGCGAGAACGATGTTTCAGGTCACCAGGCAATTGCTGAAGAGGGGAAGGTATTTGCATTCGCGGGAAACAAACTCATCGCCATGGATGCGAGCACAGGCAAGCGGCTGTGGAGCTACGGTAAAGACCTGAAACCTTATATTGTTTATGATAATGGCGTTATTTACGGCCTATCGGCAGGTCAGAAGCCATACGCGCTGAATGCAAAGACAGGCAAATTGAAATGGCAGTCGAACACATCCATCTTTATGGATGCGCACCTGCGAACGGAAGCGCTGGTGCCGACTAATGATACGCTCTATGCAATCAAAGGGAGCGCAACTTTCGCTTTTGATAAGGCAACAGGAAAGCTGCGATGGAAAATGAATGAGCCGTCAGGAGAAGGAAACGGCACGGATTACCTTCAGGAGGCGGATGGAGTCATCCTTCGGACGTTCTATGTACAAGGAGCACTAACATCCATTCAACTGAATGCTTATGACAAAAAGACGGGCAAGAAGTTATGGGACCATTTTGGTCAGGGAGAAGCGCTTCATATCAAAGACAATCTCGTGTATTCGGTTGACTATTATTCTCCATTGCTGGCTGATTATCAGTCGCTTCCGGACCGCAAATGGATCGTAAATGTATATAATCTTAAGACAGGCGTAAAGAAGAGCAGCCGAGAGTATAGCTGGAAGATGACGGGGGAGCCGCCATATGAGTACGGCGGGGGCGGCTTATTTATGAACCAAGGGAAGTTATACATGGATCAGGGCAATAAGGTGGCCGAATACAAATTTGACACCTATAAGAAAGGTGAGGTTCCTCTGCGAACTTTTCCTCGCCCTTATGGGGGCGACTGGGAGTTGATCGGACTGGTTCAGGAACGGCTGATTTTCAATAACAGATCGACTGGTGAGCTGGCCGGTACCAAACTTGCAAATGGTCAACGGATCGGATGGAACGGCGATGCACCTGCTGCGCAGATTGATGTGTATGGGAAAGGATTATACCGGGCACAGCGTAACGGTACACTACTCGGCATCAACTTGATGACATCCCGGCCAGTCTTTAAAGTAACGACTGGATCAGATTTACACGAGTCGACCCTAAAGACGAACGGTATGATCATCATCCAAGCAGAGGGGAAGCTCCTCGGAGTAAAGGTACCGGCATCGTTGAAATAAAGGAATAGCTTGTGTGCTACTAGAATCATAACAAAATCCCACCGACGAGTCTGGATGGGATTTTGTTATTTCGGGTTTGATTATATTAGGGTGAATGTCTTCTATACTTATGGATGCTCGGTGAGACTGGATAAAGGGACGGTCATTTCCTGCTCCGAGTTTCCGATCGGATAGACGCGGGCAGTTTCATCCTCATTGACATGCTGGATAAAGATAGGGGTATCCTGATAAGTTACATTTTTCATAATGGCCGATTTCGAAATTTCAATCGCTCTTTGTTTGTTCATGACATAGCTCCTTATTTTGAAGGGTCTTTCAATGGATCAACCCGGCGTTGAGAGGCTTTTTTTATGTCTTGATCCAGTTTCGATTGTCCTTGAATGTCTTCGGCAGCCTCCATTTGATTATTCAGCTGTTGTTCTACTTGTCCAATCCCGTGCGCTTCTTGATGCTGTTTGCTCTTCGCCAAAACGATCCCTCCATGTTGTGATAACTTTGTAATCTCTGCATTACTACAATGCACCAAACGAATCGAACTTATACGGCTGTTTGCATGCGTTCGCGAAGGGTATCTTCCGAAATCATAAGGATCTTAATAAGAATGGAGGCATTATGAATGGCAAGCTCGAAGATATTGCTTCAAGCCGCGGAATCTTTTGAATTTAATATAGGGACGTTAATCTTCCTGAGTAACTCGACCAATGAAGTATATCGTTTTACTAAGGGTGATCAATCCTATATCTTGCGGTTATCTCAGAAATCACACGAGTATGCACCGAAGATCAGGGCGGAGATGGATTGGCTTTATTACTTAGTAAAGAACGGTGTACGTGCTTCATTACCCATTCATACATGTAATCATGAATCAATGGCCGTGTTCTATGATGAAGATAAGTGGTATATCGCAACTGCTTTTCACGAGGCAGCAGGTCGTTTTTTTGATAAACACAATGAGCAGTTATGGGGCCCGAAGATATTCAGGAATTGGGGAGAAACCATGGGAAGGATGCATAGACTGTCGACATCATATGAACCACCTGACATCCTTGGGAAGAGAGACACCTGGAGTAGAAGAAGTATGAATAATCCTCATCTGCAGCGAGGCCGTTTCTATATGCTTCTTGAAAAATTGATTTCCATGGAAAGTACGATTGATTCACTGCCGAGGGGGAGCGATTCGTTTGGACTGATACATCATGACTTTCATCCGTATAATTTTTTTATCAACAACAGTGAAATAACGGTCTTTGACTTTGACGATAGTATCTATGGCTGGTTTTCGTTAGACATTGCAATAGCAGCCACTCATGCCGTTTGGTGGGGAGTGCATGCAGAAGATCGTGTCACCAAAAGCAGGTTTGCCCAACAGTTCTTGCATGAATTCCTCATGGGTTACGAGAAGGAACACCAGCTCTCCGAATACTGGAAACGAACAATCCCCTTGTTTATGGAGTATAGAAATATTTGTTCTTACTTCTGGTGGTTAAGTGAATGGAATGGTGATGAGAGCAGCTTTACAGAGGACCAACGGAATGCAATAGACTACGCTGTTAAGCTGATTGAAAGAGGTTTGCCTTTTGATGGCTGCGATATTCAAGTGTAGCACCGTCGATAGCATAGATTAAAGGAGGTAGTGCATTGAGATTTAAAGCGTGTATTTTGATTGTCTTCATGATTCTAACGGGGTGCTTTGCAGGAACCAAAGAGCAGATCTCACCTGAGAACAATTCGGCAGCTGCCGAGATCCAATTGACACCCGTGGATTTGTTCCAAGGGGACGCAGCAAAGTTTAAGTTATTCCTCGGTCCGATGACGGGTGCATTTACATTAAAGTATGAGGGAAATAAACCTAATGTCAGCTTGGATATTGATATTTGGAAGAACGGGCAGAAGGTAGATTCGGCAGGGTCGATCGGAGATTTGTTTTACAGTTCGGACGAGCAAAAGGACAGCAACGAAGTAGAACTAATCATATCCGTGGACACGGAATCCAAAGAAGGTCTCGAGGAGTTCAGAAAGATTAAAGTCAACACCAATTCCCATTCGGGATCAAGCCTGACTACCTTTACCATTCCTTGGGACAAAACGTTGATGGCACAAGGATTGATTCAGGATACGCGCCCACGTTCGTTTACGATCGATCAGCCGGTACATGTATTTGGCATGCATGCTACAAGTTCTAATGAAATACATACAGCGGACCTTACAACGGATTCGTTAAGAAAAACGGAGTGGGCACTTGTGTTCACCTTGCGTCTGAATGAAGATATGGAATAAACGGTTTGAGTTAGAATGATTGATCCAAGATCACGTTTAAAGCAGAAACAAGTCTGGCGTTGAGAAATGTAAATAGGCTCAATATAATGGGGTGGAATTACAAAAACGTGAAGGGGAGATTTAAGTTGAAGCAAAACAAGTATGACGATCAGGGATTTTTTGAAAATTACAATCAACTCCCCCGTTCCATCAAAGGATTAGAAGGTGCAGGAGAATGGCGTGCCTTTCGATCGATGTTTCCGGATCTTAGTGATAAAAAGGTGCTTGATCTCGGCTGCGGATTCGGGTGGCACTGCAGGTACGTAAGAGAGCAGCATGCGAGGTCTGTGGTCGGGGTGGATATCTCAAGGAACATGCTGGAGAGGGCAAGATTGATGACCGATGACACGAATATAGAATATGTGCAGTCCGCAATAGAGGACTATGACTACCCTGCTAACGAGTTTGATGTCGTGATTAGTTCGCTTGCACTTCATTACATTCGTGATTTCGAGGATATCTGTAAAAAGGTATATCAGAGTCTAACGGTTGGAGGTTCGTTCGTCTTTTCAGTTGAACACCCAGTGTTTACTGCTGTGGCCGAACAAGATTGGTATTATAGCCCGGACGGGAAGAAGCTGCATTGGCCTTTGGATCACTACCATGAGGAAGGAGGACGTCAATCTAGATTTCTTGATCATAATGTTACCAAGTACCATCGGAATATAGCCACACAGATAAATGCGTTAGTGAAAACCGGATTCCAGTTTAGGGAAATGTCTGAACTTAAACCAGAACGCGAGCAGATTGAGGATCCGGAATGGCATGACGCATTAAGGCGCCCCATTTTCTTATTGATCGCTGCAGATAAGCAGGTCTGACTAGCTTGAGCAAAATAAACAGAGGGACACCTAAACAGGTGTCTTTTTTGGATCATGAAGTAATCGGTTAAGGTGACAGTCATTCATTATGAAACGCCGGATAATATTCATTGGAATTCGGGAACTTTCATCGACCTTAAGGAGTCTGTTTTGGTAAGGGGGCGAACAGCTTGAGGGAGATGCAGATGCAGCGTTCTGCGGAACTGAATATATCGGACATACGGATGCTGATGGAATCCTACAGTGAGGATGTCTGGAATTATGCTTACGTGATCACCAGAAATACATATACAGCAGACGATGTCGCGCAGGATGTGTTTATTAAAGTTTATCAAAAGGTTGCTTTCTTTCGCGGGGAGGCTTCCGTCAAAACCTGGCTGCTTAAAATTACTAGAAACACAGCGCTTTCTTATCTGAGACGAGCGTTTTTGCGCAGAGTGGTGCTGATCGGCGATCATTCGCCGGGTGATGGACTGAACGAGACGACGTCTTCGCCATCTGCCGAGTCGGAGTATTTGAAACAGGAGGAAGCGGATGAGCTGTGGCAGGAGGTTCTAAAGCTGCCCGGTAAATTTCGAGACCCCCTCGTGTTGAGTGTGCATCATCAGCTATCCATAGAGGAAATATCCGGCATTACCGGTCTTTTGCCAGGGACGGTAAAGTCTAGAATTTACAGAGCCAAAAAGAAGGTTGCAGCCAGATTCGGAAGGAGCGAACGACGATGAATGAATGGAAGCCGGATTGGAACCGGAGACTGGCCAGACCCCCTTTTAAGAATCGGCGCTTTGGGGCTGACATGATGGAGGCTGTGGAGAAACGGCTTAAAGTTGTTGAAAAAAATCGATCCCGCTTTGGATGGAGCCGAGCCGCTGTGGTTATCGTTCCCGCTTTGCTGCTTGTGCTCGGCGTTGGGGTCTGGTTCGGAAACCAGGCCCCATCTATTCCCCAACCGGTAGCTCCAAGTCCAGGTAATCTAGTTACACAGGGGGGAGGAACGTTTGAATCCAGCTTCTTACTTGGGGGTGGAGGCGACTTCGATTGGTGGAACCTTGCGAAAAATGAAGTCAAACAGGCTAACGACCGTACGATTGTGACACTGGCCGCAGCACTCTTACAGCGAGAGCTGGGCATCTGGGGAGGCCCATCGCCTGACATATGGGAGCATTCCGAGGTGAAATGGCCGCTTGACCGCTATGATGTGTCCAGCCCTTGGGTGTATGAAGTGCACGTAAAGGAGATAAACGCAGAAGAAGCACAAACTGTATATCAACTTCGTCTGCTGCTGCGGGATTCGATTCCGATGACGTATGAGGAAACGATAGACGTTACCATCCGTAACGATTCGCACAAAATCTCGCTTATTGAGCAAATAGACATAGACGAAACGGGAGCGCCTATGAATGAAATCAAGGCTGGAGACGAACAGGGGAATACCGTGATATTAAAGGAGGATGCGGAGATTGGCCTGAAGATTACAGGAACTCTGGTTCAAAAAGAAGGGATGATCCGCTCCATCCACGTTCAGTATGGCGACATGGAACACACCTTTCATGATTGGAAGAATGTGAGCAACGAAACCTACTATCCGGACGTTGCGTTGCTGCCTGCAAAAAACAACAAGGAGGATGTCCTTGCAATCATTTTGACAACCGGTTACGGTACCAGCATTAGAGAATCGGAGTTGAAACTTCTGACAGAAAATTTTAGACAAGTGATGTCAGCCGATCCGGTGCTTGCGGTAAAATCCAGACTTAGCTATAGTGCGACAGCAGAAGCGGGAAAACGGATCTTTCAATTCACGCTGGACGGGGTAACTCGCACATTTGAATATATGGAGGAAGACGCGGGATATTGGCTGGATCAGCCCGCGCTTGGCAACATGGTTAGGTATTACGTTGAGGGAGGCATCTTATATGCATCGGTGCCGATACAGGTTTCGCCTGGCGAATTCCCGGTCGCGGTCCGGCTGCGGTACGAATACGACGGTACAGCGTTTCTTGTGTCGGAAGCCATGTATGGAGAGATGTAAGCCGGCGAGATCAAGGGATGATCATTCATACAACGAATATTGACATAGGGCATGAAGCAGATTTATTTGCTGACTAAAATGAGAAGGGGCCGTCCTATGTCATCTATGATGACTTATGGACGACCCTGGAACTAAAATAAAACCAACTTTAATGCATCCTTAACTGCTTCCATCGTTGAATGGATTCAGTTCATTTAGACGATTGATTTTAGCCGGAAGTTATATTCCTGTCAGTTTCGGAAGAACTCGACCTGATCGATATCCGCCCATTGGGAAGAGGACGAATTGGATACGTAAAATCCGATCGTTGCCTTTCCGCTCGTCACTTGAATATTGGATATCGTGACAGGCGTCCACGCCGTCGTCACCGGACACCCGGTTTGAAGCATGCTGCCTCCATACTCCTTCACTTCCATGACACAGCTGTTCTGGCCCCCGCTGCTGCGCATGCGTGCTCGCATCGTATACGTGCCGTTATCGAGACCGCTAATCGTCTGTCCGACATATGCGGTCGAAGGTCCGCTTGTGCCTGCGAGACCGACAAAGTATGAGCCTTCGGCAGCGGGAAGTCCAACGCCGTCATTGGCTCCATGAATAAGAATCCGATTCGGATAATCATCGCCGTACGTAGTCCAGCCCGCCACATTGGCTGTTTCAAAGCCGGGATTGTTAACCAGATTGGTTTGCGGCGGTGTCACGGTATGCCCGAAGCGCAGATAGATGCCGTTTGAAGGATAAGTTGCGCTGGTGACGGCAGCAACACGAGTGGAATCAACGGCCATTAGCGCATTCCAGTTGGAGGATTTCGTATCGGATACCGGAAACACGTTGGTTTTGTACTGCCATGACGCGCCGTTATCGGAGCTGATCATCGTAAACATCGATGAGTAAGGATCCCCCGTGTTGGCGCTGCTTTCATCTGTTTGGAATGCAGCCATAAGACGACCGTCGGCGAGCTTAACGACGAACGGAGCGCCCGCTTTTTTGCCATTGCCGCTGGGCACGTACATCGTTTGACGGGGAACCGACCAATTGAAGCCGTCCGGCGAAATTTTATATTTGATGACAAAAGGGTGGCCGGCAACGTCCGAGGATTCGAAAACGGTTATATACCGCCCGTCGTTCATTTGCGTGATGACCGGCATGCCGTCGCGGGAGCCGGCGGCAACTCCGTCACTGACCGTGATCCGGCTGCCCCAGCCGCTTCCGTTCCAGGTCTTCATATACAAATTTTGCAGGCCGGTCGTTCCGACCGCTGCCGGACTGTCGTCCGCATAAAGCACGGCAATCGTGCCGTTGATCATATCCAAATGCGGCTCCCACAAACCTTTAAAGCTGGAGGCGGTTGAACTCCCGATCAATCCGCCCGGTAAATCGCTCCAGGTGTGACCACCGTCGAGACTTCGCCGGACATTAAGCTGGATCTCATAGGTGGAGCCATTCTGAACGACCTGCCGATAGGCTAACCAGATTTCCCCGCTCGGCAGCCTTAACATTTGACCGTTCCCCACATTGCCCGCGGTGCTTGAGACAGCTGTGACCGGAGTGCTCCATGTATAGCCACCGTCCTGCGTTCTGGAGACCACAATGCGCGTGTTGCCACCGCCAGCGTTGGTGTCGAAGGATACGAGCCACTCGCTTGGCGTAAGCTTGAGCAGCCTTGGGTACCATACACCTCCCGATGGCGGTGTATAGATGGCAATCTGCTGCGAAGCCCATGCCATGCCTGATGAAGCGGCATGAACCGGCGACAATGGAATTGCCGTTAGAGCAAGTGCAAGCATAACAATGAACGAAAGTGGTTTCTTCCAGAAGCCTGTGTTCCGTTTCATATGCAATTAACCTCCCAACCCGAATTAGAAAGCGCTTTCTAAAATGGATTGTATCGTAATTAATATCATTTAAGATATACTAAATATATATTATTTTTCATTCGGGACTGACATAAAAAGAGAGGTCAGACATGGAGCAACCGTTATATAAACGTATTCAGAACGATATACGCCAGCGCATTCAGAGCGGCGAGCTGCAAGCAGGAGCCTTGATACCTTCGGAGAAGGACTTGGCCCAGCGGTACGGTGTAAGCCAGATTACATCCAAAAACGCGCTCAACGGATTGGTGGAGGAAGGCTTGTTAGTGCGATATCGGGGAAAGGGCACCTTCGTTCGGGAGCTGGTCATTCCGGAAGAGCCGCATCTTCAGTCGGGTACGAAAAAGACGATCGCGATTATTTTGCCGACGATGAAAACCAAGATCGACCAGCAGCTGCTGGACGGCCTGGAACGCTATTGTGCGGATAGGGGATACGATCTGTTGATTCGCATTACACGCGAGTCGCAAGAGGAAGAATACCGAGCGATCAAGCAGTTCCAGGAACGAGGAGTCGACGGGTTCATCATTTTCCCTGTCGAGCAGGAAAGCTACAATAACGCGATTCTGCGCTTGTCGCTCGACCGGATTCCCTTGGTGCTTGTTGACCGTTTCTTGAAAGAGATCAAGGCGTACAGCGTCAGCTCGGACAATTATGCAGGCGTTCGGGAAGCTATATCCAGTCTGCTTGCTGCTGGGCACATGCGCATTGCCTTCCTGTCTCCGGAAATTACAAATTCGGTTACGGACGAAAGAGCGAAAGGCTTCGAGGCCGCTTTCATGGAACAAGGCTTGCCTATAGACAAGACACTGTGGTGCATGCTGGATTTGGAAACCATAGCAGAGGGGAACGGACAACGGGAGGTCGTTCGTTTCCTGAGCGAACAGCGCGATATCACTGCCGTCTTTGCCGTTAACGCGGAATTGGCCCGCTATGCCCATTATGCCATTCGGGAGATTTGGAAGGGGGCGGGGAACGAACCTCAGCTGGCCGCGTTTGACGATCCGGATCTTGATGGCATTCCTTTCATCCGTCAGCAATTGGATGAAGTAAGTCGGCGTGTCGTCGATTTGCTGTCGGAACAATTGTCCGGTACGCACGAGCCAAGGCGTGAAGTCGTACCAGTCCAGTGGATAAGGCCGGAATGATCTCGACTTCACCTAGTACAATTTAAGAATCAATGAAATAGCCCGCCAAGAAACGGTCTGAACTAAGTTCAGACCGTTTCTTTTTTTGAAGATATCAGAAAGTATAAATTTCGAAGCTTGGGCATTTCCCGATATCGCAAGAAAAAGATCCTATAAAGGCAGTCAGACTCCTTTACGAATCCTCTCGATTGATGTTTTAGTCATTTACAAAAGCGAAGTTATATTATAATAATATACTAAATATACTATTTAAATTATAAAGGTTGTGATGGGCATTGAAATCTCTGCCGCTATACAAAAAAATACAGGAAGATATCAAGCGGCTGATCGCCATCGGTAAGCTGCGGGAAGGCGACCGGGTCCCTTCGGAGAAGGAACTGTCCGAACGTTACCGCGTCAGTCAAATTACAAGCAAAAATGCGCTGGTTGGACTGATGGAGGAAGGCTTGCTCGTCCGGATTCAAGGCAAGGGCACCTTTGTCATGAGCAAGCCGGAGCACGCCACGGCGATTGATCAGTTGGGAGAATGGACGGCAGGTCCGGGCAAAAGCGGGCGGATCGGGTTAGTGCTGCCGACGATGAAAACGAAAGTGGACCAGCGTTTTTTGGATAACATCGAGAAATATGCGTCTGCCGCAGGCTATGAAGTGATGCTGAGAATTACGCGCGAATCCCAGCTCGAGGAATCCAAGGTCATCTCGTCCTTTCTCAAGCAAGGAGTGGACGGCATGATCATTTTTCCGGTTGAAAACGAGACCTACAACGATTCGATTCTGAGGCTCTCGCTGGACCGTTTCCCCTTCGTTCTGATCGACCGGTTCTTGAAGGAGATCAAGACGTACAGTGTAAGCTCGGATAACGTAAACGGCACAAGGGAATCCGTTGAATATTTGCTTAACAAAGGCCATTCGTCTATCGCGTTCATCTCTCCCGAAATTACGAATACGGTGACGGACGAGAGGGCCCAAGGGTTTGAGCAGGCATTTCTGGAGCATGGATTGTCGATCGACAAAAGCTTATGGTGTCTCCTCCCGCTGGATGAGATCGCATCGGGTCAATCCGTCGAACACATCAGAGTGTTTATAGATGACAATCCCCATATTACCGGCATCATTACGGCCAATACGGAGCTGTGCAGAAATGCCTATAAAGCGGCAGTTGCATCGCGTAGGCAGGTGCCGGACGAACTGGAGCTGATCACGTTCGATCCGCCGGATCTGCCGAATGTGCCGTACATCCGCCAAAACGAGGAGGAGATGTGCCGGTTGACCGTAGAGCTGCTAATTGAGCAGATCGAAGGGGCTTTTGAGGCGAGAAGAATCGTGGTGCCGGTCATGCTGGTGAAAGAATAAGCAGAAAGATCGAAGTACAAATTTTATACTAAATATAGTATATAAAATTATATTATTATAAGTTACTATGATTTCGTAAAGCGCTTACACCACATCTTTTAAAGAAGAGGGGAATCGCATGAAATCGAAGAACAAATTCGCAGGCATGATCATGCTGCTGCTGATGTTCGCGTTAACCGCTTGCAGCGGCGGCAATGGACCAAATGACGGGGCTGCACCAACCACCCCGGACACTTCGTCACCAGGCAATGAAGCTTCCGCCGGGAAGGACCCTAAAGAACCTGTAACGATTGAGTTTATGGGCCACGGCAATCCGAACGAAAAAAAGATTTTCGAAAAGCTGATCGCTTCCTTCGAGGAGAAGAACCCGCACGTCACCGTTAAATACACTTCGGTACCGCCAGGCGAATACTCGCAGAAGATGACGACGCTGATCAGCTCCGGCAAGGTTCCGGACGTATTCTACGTCGGGGGACCCGAGTTTTACCGCTTCGCGGAAGCCGGAACGCTTCTCAACATTCAGTCTTATCTGGATAAGACCTCGTTGTTTAATCCCGATAATGTATGGAAGCAGGCGATGGACCGCTACCGCTTTGACGGCAGTAAGGTTGGCGCCGGAGATGTGTACGGACTGCCGAAGGACGTAGGACCATGGTCATTTGTCTATAACAAGGATTTGTTTGACGAAGCGGGGGTGCCTTACCCTTCCGCAACGGCAGGGGAATGGACCTGGGACGACATGCTGGAAGCAGCCCAAAAGCTGACGGTCGACGATAACGGCGACGGAAAGCCCGATCAATATGGTGTAGGCGCTTACAGCCTGGAATCGGCGGTGTGGGGCAACGGCGGTGAATATATCGATTACGCCACCGGCACGGTCAAGGTGAACGAGCCCGAATTTTATGAGGCGATGCAATTTGTTGCTGACCTGAACCTGAAGCATAAGGTCAGCCCGAATCAGGAAGCCGAGCAAGCGATGAATGCTTATACCCGCTTTATTAACGGCCAACTGGCGATGTTTGCGATGGGCCCTTGGGATCAACCTGCATTCTGGGAGCTGCCTTTCGGTTGGGACATTGCGGCGTGGCCGGCAAGCCCGAATACGGGAGAAACGGCGACCTGGCTCGGCTCGATGGGATTTGCCGTTTCGGCGAAATCCAAACACCCGCAGGAAGCGTTCGACTTGGCGGCCTTCCTGTCCCTGGATGAGCAAGGGCAGCGCGAAAATTACCAGCTCGGTCAAGCGGTTCCTAATCTGATCGACATGGCGGAAGGCGAATTTAAGGAAATGGACAAAGGACCTCAGACACGTCAAGTATTCCTCGATATTATCCAAGATTACGGACGTCCGGACGTGGTAGCTTTCTCTAAGGATACGCAATGGATGGATATGTTCAACCAGAACGCGAGCAAAGTATGGAACGGTGAGATGTCGGCGAAAGACTTTACGGCCCAGATCCAGCCGAAGATGCAGGAGCTGTACGACAAAGGCAATAAATAATGCCGTCAGGGCAGGTGGCGTCAATTATTCATATCGGCGCCCCCCGCCGTACGGATATCCTGTCATGTCATAACGAAATACAGGCGAAGGTGGAATGAAATATGGGTACCAAGCTTGGCGGGTATCGCAGAAGAGAGCTGGCGTGGTTGTATCTGTTTGTCGCTCCGCCAGTTCTCGGGTTTCTTTTGTTCGGCCTTGTGCCGATCTTGTTCTCGATCTATATCAGTTTTCACAAATGGGATATGCTTACCGATCCGCAGTGGACGGGGCTCGCAAACTATAAGGATCTATTGAAAGACGAGAAAGTGTTCAAATCGTTGTACAATACAGTCTATTTGATGATCGGCATTCCGCTCGGCATGATACTGTCGATGCTGCTGGCCATATTGATGAACCGCAAATTCGCCGGCATCTCGTTCATGCGAACGATCTATTACCTTCCGGTCATATCGCCGATTATCGCGGTATCCCTGCTGTGGCAGTGGATTTTGAATCAGGATTACGGATTGCTCAACAACTTTCTGTGGGAAACATTCGGCATCACGGGGCCTAACTGGCTGGGCAAGCCGGAGTGGGTGAAGCCTTCGCTCATCCTGATCGGGCTGTGGAGCGGCATCGGCGGGAACATGGTGCTGTATCTTGCAGGATTGCAATCGATCTCCTCGACGTATTATGAGGCTGCGGAAATCGATGGCGCTGGTGCATGGCACAAGCTGACGCGAATTACGATCCCGCTGCTCACGCCGATTCATTTTTTTGTCATCGTTATGGGCATCATCGGTGCGTTCCAGTCATTCAGCCAGATTTACGTGCTTGCGGTGGATGGCGGACCGGAATACAGCGGCGCTACGGTCGTCTACTACATTTTCCAGCATGCGTTCGAGTACTTCAACATGGGCTATGCCAGCGCGGTGGCCTGGGTACTGGGCATTCTCATCTTTATCGTCACGCTCATTCAATTTAAGCTTTCCAATCGATGGGTTTACCAAGACTAGGGGGAAATCTGTGAAACGGGAAAAAATGACGGACCTCTGGTCGCTGCTGCTGTTGTTATGCGGTTCGATCTTTATGGTCGCACCGTTCATATGGACCATATCGACCTCGTTAAAGGATCGGCGAAACGTATTTGAAATTCCTCCACAATGGATTCCCGATCCGTTTACGTTCGACAACTATGCGAAGGTTTGGCTGGAGTCGCCCTTGCTGCATGGATTTATGAACAGCTTGATCATCGTGGTGATCGTCCTGACGATCGGGATGCTGATATCCGCGATGTCGGCCTATGCCTTTGGCAAATTCGAATTTCCTTACAAAGGCATGCTGTTCATGGGTTTGCTCGGGACGATGATGATTCCGTATTCGGTCGTTATGATACCGCAGTATATCGGATTCTCCAGGCTGGATTGGGTGGATACACTGCTGCCGCTCATCGTACCTGGCCTGTTCGGCAACATCGTTGTCATCTTTTTCATCCGCCAATATTTGCAAAGCGCGATGCCAACGGAATTGATTGAAGCGGCGAAAATCGACGGCTGCAGCTTTCCGGGCATTTTCTTCAAGATCGCGCTGCCGATCATGAAGCCCGCGCTCGCCGCCCAAGCTGCCCTCGGCTTTATGGGCATCTGGAACGATTTTCTCGGTCCGCTGATTTACCTGCATACGCCCGAGAAGCAAACGATTCAAGTGCTGATCGCTTCCATGCAGGCGATGTACATTGGCCAGTCGGATTATCCGATGATCATGGCCGCCGCCATCATCGCCATGGTGCCGGTGATCATCGTGTTCTTTTTTTGCCAACGATACTTTATCGAGTCGATGGCAATCAGCGGAATCAAGGGGTGAGACACATGCCAATAAGTATGCCGCGCCTGTCGAAGATCGTTTGTTGTCTTGGCATGTTAGGATTAGCGGCCGGATTGGCATTGTCGGGATGCGATTCAAGAACGAAACCGGAGGCGGTCGATTTGGACATTTACAACGAAAAGATGTACGCCAATCCTTTTCCTTCCCTAGAGGAAGAATGGGAGGATTACGGCAATGGTGACCCGTATATACTGCGGCATGACGGCCGCTATTATCTGTATGTAAGTACAAAGGATCACCGGACGGGCATCAAGGCGTGGATATCGGACAATCTGGTTGATTGGAGGTATGCGGGTCTGGTGACGGAGGATTCCGTATCGACCGGCGCCTACGCACCTGAAGTGATTTACTGGAACGGCTGGTTCTATCTCTATACGTCTCCGGCAGGAAAGGGGCATTATGTGTTTCGCAGCGAATCGCCGACAGGCCCGTTCGAACGGATCTCCGACAACGTTGGGATGAGCATTGACGGCTCGGTATTTATCGACGATGACGGCTCCTGGCTGTTCACCCATGCTGGTTCGTCGGGCATTGTCGGCGTTCCGATGGATGGTCCCGCCGAATTCGGGGTGGGCCAGACGATCCCAGGGCCCTATCTGGGGCATTGGACGGAAGGGTCCATGATCATCAAACGGAACGGAACCTATTACATGACCTATACTGGGAATCATGTATTCAGCAAAGGCTACCGCATTCATTATGCCGTGTCGCATGATTCGGCGCTAGGTCCGTACACCATTCCGGCCAACAACCCGCTCGTCATCAGCACTAAGCCGGACTTTTACGGGCTTGGCCACAGCTCGACGGTAATGGGGCCCGATCTGGATTCCTATTATCTCGTCTATCATAACTTGACGGGAAGATCCCAGGAGGGCCCGCCCGTACGTCGGATGAACATCGACCGGCTTGTATTCAACGGAGACAAGATGGAGATTCTGGGGCCTACGAATTACGATCAGCCCGTCCCGGGAGGGCCGGTCTTTGCTGATAGGCTGGACGCAGAAGCCATCGATCAAAGCCTCTGGGAAGCAGCGGATTCAGGAGGAAGTGCACAAATCATTAGCAAGGTGAGCACGGATGGAGTCTTTACTGCCGAATATAACTTGGTTCCATCGAAGGCCCCCGTTGCCGCGTTGTTTGCGTATCAGGACGCGAATCAATACGGGTTCGCCGAAATCGATCCGGAGCAAAACGGGTTATCCTTAGGCAGAATGCAGGACGGCAGCCGCAAGGTGCTTGCCACGGTGGAGCTTCCCGCAGATACGGATTGGTCCAAGCTGCACACGATTCGCGTCGAGCGCGGAGAAGATCGGCTGCGCGTTTATCTGGACGGCGTTCTGAAGCTGGATCAATCGGCGGTACCGTTCGGACCAGGTAAAATCGGTTATCGATACCAAACCGGCGAGCCGAGCTTTTCGTATACGGCATTCTCGAATCACGCCTCCGGCAGCAGCGACTTCGAAACGGCCAAGCCGCTTCCCGGCAGCATGGAAGCCGTGCACTACTTAAGCGGTGAAGGCAGAGGCTTCTCGGTCCGCCACCCATCGGAAGCAGGCGCATGGCGCGGTTCGGACGGTACGGCGATTAAGATGGCTGAGGATGGAAGCTATTCTGCTTCGCTGACGGATAAAGGCGACTGGTTGCGTTATGCCGTGAACGTGTCGGAATCCGGAACGTATGCGCTGGACCTGACGGTCAAGGCCAGAATGGGGCCGACATCCTTCAAGCTGCTCGTGGACGATAAGAAGGTCGAAAACTATAAAGTTGACGGCAGCCATTACTCGGGTAGCGGTAGCGAACCTTGGGTTAAAATTCGGGTTGGGTCTCTAAAGCTCGAAAAGGGATTACATAGCCTTGCCATTCAATTGGACAGCGACCATACGATGGAATGGAAAACGATGGACTTCGAGCTGGTCGACATGCAAACGTTCAAATTGGAGAATCTTCTGGAACAAACAAGCTCCGAGGATGTTCACGGCCAATGGATCGAAACGGACGGCGGGTATGCCGGCGCAGCCAATTCCGATGCCAAGATGTATGGAGGAAGCCCCCTTTGGACCGATTATCGCATCCGAACGACCGTGAAGCTGGGCGACGATCCGTCCGGTCAGGCGGGTGTGCTCTTTCGAGTGACTAACGAGTCGGATTTCCGGGATCAAGTGAGTGATTCGCTAATGGGATATTTCCTTGCGGTCAGCGCTACGAAGCTTGAGCTGTACAAACATAATTACGATTCCGAATTACTGCATAGCGTCAAGGTTTCGCTGAAAGCGAACGAGCCGGCAAGCTTGCGAATTGAAGCGGTACGAGGCACGATTCGCGTATATGTGCAGGACGGGGAAGAGCCGATCCTGACATATGATGATCCCCGGGCATTCATGCAGGGGAGAGTAGGCCTGCGATCGGTTCATGCAGAGCAGATCGAGCTCGGCGACTTAACGGTGGAATCCATGGGTACGAAATAGAAACGATAAACTAACAGAAGATGGAGAGTGGAACATAATGTCTAGCTCGCACAAATATATTAAAGACTATCCTAGACCGCAATTGGTGCGTGAAAACTGGGAAAATCTGAACGGGGAATGGGATTTCCGTTTTGACGATGCACGGGAAGGGGAGAGCGGCAAGTGGTATGACCGTCTTGAAGCCGACCGCAAAATTACGGTCCCCTTCGCGTTCGAGACGAAAGCAAGCGGCATTGCGGATGAATCATTCCATCCCTGCGTATGGTATGAGCGGATGGTTGCCATACCTGCCAAGGAAGCAGGCAAACGTATCCTGCTGCATTTTCAAGCGGTCGATTACTCGGCGACCCTGTGGGTCAACGGACACAAAGTCGGCACGCATGAGGGCGGATACGCAGCCTTTTCCTTTGACATTACCGAAGCGGTTGAGGTCGGCCGGGAGAACCGGATTACCGTTCGAGCCGTGGACAGCAACAGCTGTACCCAACCGCGAGGCAAGCAGCGGTGGATGCAGGACAACTTCGGCTGCTGGTACGTGCAGACGACAGGGATATGGCAGACGGTATGGATGGAGTATGTGAATCCGATTCATATCAACCGGGTAAAAATAACGCCGGAGCTGGAACGCGGGTCGGCAAACTTCTGTTACGAACTGGGTAACGCTGGGCAGGACTACAACGGATTGACCCTGCAGACCATCATCCGGTTTGACGGTAAGCTGATCCGGTCGACGGAAACGAGCGTAGAGCGCGGCACCGTAGCAGTTGACGTGAGCGTTGTTAACGAGGCCGTGGGCGAGTGGAAGATCAAGCCGTGGCATCCGAACCATCCGAATTTATACGACGTCGAGATGATTCTGAAGCAAAACGGAAAGCCGGTCGACACGGCCTATTCTTATTTCGGCATGCGGAGCATCCGGATCGTAGGCGATCAGGTCATACTGAATCATACGCCGATCTATCAGAGACTGCTGCTGGACCAGGGCTATTGGAACGATACGCATTTGACGCCTCCATCGGAGGAAGCGCTGCTGGAAGACATCGACAAAACGCTGGCCCTCGGCTTTAACGGTGTGCGCAAGCATCAGAAGCTGGAGGATCCCCGGTACTTATATTGGTGCGATCGCAAAGGGCTGCTGGTATGGTCGGAGATGCCGTCAACCTACGAATTCGGGGACGATGCGGTTGAGCGATTCACGAATGAATGGATGGCTGTCGTCCGACAGCATTACAATCATCCTTCCATCATTGCATGGGTACCGTTCAACGAGTCCTGGGGGATAACTGACATCGCCACCGACCGCAAGCAGCAGCAATTTACGGAGTCGATCTATCATTTGACCAAGGCATTCGACCAGATGCGGCCGGTCATCGTGAACGACGGCTGGGAACATACGATTTCGGATATCATTACACTCCACGATTATGAAGAGATAGGCGCTATGCTGGAAGAGCGATATCGGGACAAAGACGCGCTGTTGGGCAATAAATTCGCGCATAACACGCATCGTTATCCATTCGCGCAGGGGTATGGCTATCGAGGCCAGCCTGTGATCATCAGCGAATACGGCGGCATCGCCTTTACAAGCGAAGAGGGCTGGGGCTACGGCAATCAAGTTCGTAACGAGGACGAATTTTTGAAGCGATACGAAGGAATTACGCAAGCGATTAAAAATTTGCCATACGTGAGCGGATTCTGCTATACGCAAATTACGGACGTTCAGCAGGAAGTGAACGGCTTGCTGACGATCGAGCGCAAACCGAAAGTGAATATGGAAGCGATTCGAAGCATTAACTTGGCGTAATCGAAGTCGGAGACGTATTTCGGCTATTCACGCATGATTGAAAAAAAACTCACCCTAGGGTGAGTTTTTTTTCGTTACGAGTATAAAGGAAAAACATACTCAGCGTTTGGATGTTTAACCGTAAACTCGATCGATCATGCAAGCATAATACGCCATACAGAAAATGTTGGAACGGGACATTTATTGCGGTTTTCCTGCAAAACAAGAAATGACCAATAAGCTCCTGCTCCTTACTTCGCGGCACTGTCAGGTATAAGGGAACTCGCGTTGGATTACGCCCCATGCGCGAATCGGACATATTTTTCCTTACGTGTTCATGCAAGAATTGTCCCTGTTCTGCTGCCTTCAGCACCATTATGGTAGACGTACACCATAAGCAAAGGAGGGAATGCTGATGAAATGGTGGTCAACGAACCGTCTCCGATTGATTCAAAATAATCTTCGCGAGACGGACGCCAATATGGATGTGGATCTTTTGATTCGGGAACTCAAGTCGTTTCAAGCGAATGTGCTCATGATGAATGCCGGGGGCATATTTGCGTTTTATCCATCATCGCTTATGCATCAATATGTAACGCCTTATTTAACCAAGGACCTTTTGGGGGAAGCGGTGGAAAAAGCCCATGCTAACGGATTGCGATTTATTGCGCGGTTCGATTTCAGTAAAGCGCACGAATCGTTGTGGTTGCGGTATCCGGAATGGTTTTACCGGGACCGGCAAGGGCGGGAGGTCAATTATCACGGCATCGTTCATACGTGTCTGAATGGAGAATACCAGCAGGTGAAGTCGCTGGAGAGCATTCAAGAAGTGTTGGAGCGTTATCCGGTGGACGGGATATTCTTCAATATGTTCGGCTACCAGCATTGGGATTACAGTGGAAATTTCTATGGGCCTTGCTATTGCCCAAACTGCCGCTTGCGGTTTCGAGAAGCGACCGGCGAAGATTTGCTGGCGTATACCGGGCCCGAACATCCGATGCACGAGCTGTACCGTTCCTTCCAGGAACGGACGGCAAGGGAAGTACTGGAGCGCATCCACGGATTCGTGAAGTCGCTCCGGCCCAATGTGGCCATCAGCACGTATCACCCGCACCGGGTCGATATCGTCCGCAAGGAATCGAATACGTCGCTGACAAGGAGCGGCCCGCCTTGGCTGTATTCAGCCTCGGAGAATGTCGCGTCTATACAAGACAGCTGGGATGACAAGCTGATCAGCAACTGCAGCATTAACGCCATCGACCTGACCTACCGGTTCACAGGAGTATCCGAGAATGAAAATGCAATCCGTTTATATCAAAGCATCGGAAGCGGATCGGGGCTGGATTTCTGCATCATCGGGGCATTCGAAGGATACCCGGACAAGGCAAGCTTCGAAACGGTGAAGGATATTTTCCGATACCATGCGGAGCACGAGGAGCTGTTCGGACAGCTCGGCTCCATGGCTGAAGCGGTGCTCGTCAAGCCAGCGGCCCCCGAAGCGGCAGCGGAGTATCAAGGTATGTTTAAAATGTTAAAGGAAGAGCACGTCCTCTTCGACGTGGTGATGGAAGAACAACTGGTGGCCATGGAGTCCAAACTAATGCATACGCGAGCAATTATTCTTCCCGGCGTTCAGGAATTGTCGGTGGCGGCGGCGCGAGCGCTGAATCGGGCAATGGATGCCGGCGCGGTGCTGGCCGCAACGGGAACGGCGCTGGAGCGGCAGCCGGAGCTGCTTAAAGAATGGTTCGCGGCCTCGTTCACCGGCGTGAAACAATCGGAGCCGGGCGCTTATCTGGACGTTTCGGACAAGTCACATTTCCCCGGATTTGCCCATGGCAGGGACTGGATCGCCGCCGGAGGAAGCTTTGCCCGCGTTGCCTTTGACCCGGATACGACCGAGTGCCGATTGCCATTCATCGAGCCGTCCACGTTCGGGCCGCCGGAGCGAGCTTACGGCCACCGCACCGGAACAGATTACGGTTTGGCGCTGCACAGGCGGGTCGGCAAGGAGGGAACGGTCCGAATCGGCGTGTATATGCCTTGGAATCCCGGCGAGCTCTACTATCGTCACGGGTTTGAGGACTACAGGCAGGTAATGGCGGACGTGCTACATGATATCTTGCCGAATCGGGTTGCTACTACGAACGCGCCTCCATGTCTAGAGTTGTTCATTCACCGATTGAAGGAGGGCGGATGCCTGGTTCAGCTGCTGAATCTCTCCGGATATAACGGGACGACCTTTATGAATCCGCTCCCGTTATATGATGTTCAGGTGGAACTGACCGTTGATCGTGTGGACGAAACCGCTGCAGCGAATGCTTCGTGGTCTTGGCCGCAAAAGTGGCGGCTGCCAAGAAACACGGAAGCGTGGGGCAGGCTGCTCCGTGCCGATTCCGATGCGCTGGTGGAAACCTCGCAAGACCGCGTGGCGGTGACGCTGCCGCAACTCGGCCGTTATGAAGCGATTTGGCTTCAGGCCGTGCCTGTCGGCGATCGAAAGGAGCTGATCTCCCGCGATGCCAAAGCTTAAATCTGCTAAACCTGCCCAAGGAGCCGGACAAGGGGCGGGCGGGGTCATGAAGCCGGGCCTAACGCTTCGCCCGGGCAGTCTCGCATCCCGCATCGTCAAGCACCGCGTCATTTATTTGCTACTGCTGCCCGGGCTGCTCTTCTTCTTGCTGTTCAAAATCGCGCCGATGTGGGGGCTTCTCCTGGCCTTTAAGGATTATAATCCGTTTCTCGGCTTTGCTGGAAGCGAATGGGCGGGATTTAAGCACTTTGCGGATCTGTTCTCGAGCTCCAACTTCTATATCATGCTGCGGAATACGTTTGCGATCAATATGATTGCGCTGATCTTCCATTTTCCGCTGCCGATCCTGCTGGCCCTGATGCTGAACGAAATCCGGCATGAGAGCTTCAAGCGTCTGAACCAGTCCATAGTTTACCTGCCGCATTTCCTGTCGTGGGTCGTCGTGGCCAGCATGACGTTCTTCCTGTTGTCGACGGACGTGGGGATCATCAATAAACTCATCGCCGAAAGCGGCAGGGATACCATTTCCTTTCTGTCCAATCCGAATTACTTCTGGGGACTGCTGACGGCGCAAAGCATGTGGAAGGAGGCCGGATGGGGAACGATTATCTTCCTGGCGGCCATGGCGGGCGTGGATCCCCAGCGCTACGAAGCCGCCGTCGTAGACGGGGCGGGCCGATTCCGACAGATCTGGCATATCACGCTTCCGGCCATCCGGCCAACGATCATCATTTTGCTCATTCTTCGGCTGGGCAGCATGGCGGACACCGGCTTCGAGCAGATTTTGCTGATGATGAATCCGCTGGTGCGTTCGGTGGCGGAGGTGTTCGATACGTACTCCTACACACACGGCATTCTTCAAGGGAAGATAAGCATCGGGGTGACGGTCGGCATGTTCAAGGGGCTGGTGGGGCTCGTCCTGATCGTGGCCGCCGACAAAATCGTAAAGCGGCTCGGCCATGAAGGGATTTACTAAGCCTTCACCCGATTGCACCGCGCCTGCAGTATACCCATTATGCTAAACGAAAGGGGGAATTCCGCGTGAGCTTCGTTATCCGAAAAAAAGGGCTAAGCTTGTTCGATTGGGTCAACTACAGTCTAATCACCTTGTTCTCGGTCGCATGCTTGTTTCCGTTTCTATACGTGTTCAGCGTTTCCTTTACGGATCCCGAGGTCTATGTTCCGCTTAAATTTTATTTGTTCCCCGAGCAGTGGTCCTTGGAGTCCTACAAGTACATTCTATCTACCAATAGCTTTATGAATGCGTTTAAGAGCACCGTTTTCATTACGGTCGTCGGTACCGTGCTCAACATCGTCGTGTCCTTTACGATGGCCTACGCGCTGACGAAACGGTCCATGCCTGGCAACCGCTGGGTAATGGGGCTCGTCATCTTCACGTTGGTGTTCAGTCCGGGCATCGTGCCTAACTACCTGCTGGTCAAGGAACTAGGCCTGTTGAATTCTTACTGGTCGATGATCTGGCCGAGCCTGACCAACGCCTGGAGCTTGATCGTTATCAAAAGCTTCCTGGATTCGCTTCCATCCGAATTGGAGGATTCCGCGAAGATGGACGGCTGCTCGGATATGGGCGTGTTTTTGCGGATGATTATTCCGCTGTCGATGCCGGCGATCGCCACCTTCACCCTGTTCTTTGCGGTCGGGCATTGGAACGCCTATTTTAACGCCTTGATTTACTTATCGGATTCTAGCAAGTGGACGCTACAGCTGTTGATTAAAACACTGGTCATCGATTCCAATTCGGTGGCGGTGGCCCAGGCCGGGGCAAGCGACGAAAATGTGGTGCCGCAGGAGACCATCCGGATGGCCTCAATCGTACTCGCGATGGTACCGATCCTGGTTGTCTACCCGTTTCTGCAAAAGCATTTTGCCAAAGGAGTGATGCTGGGTTCCATCAAAGGCTGATGAAGGAAACGGCGCATGGATGCCCTCTGCATCGGATATGCGGCTGGTTGGATTGAAAGCGTTATCCTCCCGCAAAGGCGGGAAGGAGACAGGACTCTGTTTCAAGAACAATAGATGGATGATGAGCATCCATAAGGAGGGGTTTACATGAAAATTACATCAAGTAAGGGAAGCTCGTACAAATGCTGGACGTTCTGGCTCGCAGCCCTCATCACTGTCGTCATGCTGGCCGGATGCGGCGAACAGGCGGGTGAGAAGCCGCAGACGGCTGGGGGACCGGAATCGGAAGACACGGGCGGCAAGCCGATGACGATCAAAATGTTTGCCGGTCTCTATAACGAAATCCCCGACATGAATAATGATTTTTGGAAGGAATGGGAACGCCGTACCAACGTCAAGCTGGACGTGGAATGGGTGCCGTCGGGCGATTTGGACACAAAGCTGGATTTACTTCTGGCTTCCGGAGATTTGCCCGAGGTCGTGGCTTATCAGAACCCGATCCGTCCCACGCTGATTACGGCGATTCAGAACGGCGCGTTTTGGGATTTGACCCCTTTCCTCGGGGATCTAAGCGAATATCCGAACTTGAAAAGTAACCTTGCGCCAGATGCACTGAAATATTTGTCGGTGGAGGGAAGTATCTATGCGGTGCCGCGGTCCCGATCTAGGATCGACGGCGGGTTGAAAATACGAGAGGACTGGCTGAAGCAGCTGAACATTCCGATCCCTACCGATTTCGACGAGTATAAAGAAGTGTTGAAGAAGATCGTCGATGCCGATCTGGACGGCAACGGGAAGAAGGATACGGTAGGTCTCCTATATATCAATAACCCGCCCGCATCATTCCAGGCTGGTTTCGGCGTATACAATCCGACCTATACCGATGACGGAGGGCTGATGAGTCCGTCCCTTACGCCTCAATACGTCGAGATGGTGGAATGGCTGCGCGGTCTGTACGAAGATGGCCTGATGTCCAAGGAATATGCGGTCATGAAGGAAAGCCAGGCGGAGGAGCTCTTCAAGACGAACCGAGCTGCTTCCTATGGCCGTCCGATCTGGTGGGATCATGAATGGGAGCAGGCGATGAAGAAGTCCGGTCAGCCGGATGCCAAAATCCTGAACGTGACCTTGAAGGGACCGAAAGGGGATTATGCGGTCGGTCTGGAAACCGGCGTAGCCGGCGGGTTCTACATCTCCAAGAAGGTGCCTGAGGAGAAGGTGAAGCAGCTGCTCAAATATTTCGACCAGACGGCGTCCCAGGAAATGACCGATTTTGCCTATTACGGCATTGAAGGCGTCCATTACACCGAAAAGGACGGGCAGAAGGTGCTGACGGAACAAGGGGTCAAAGAAGTCAATACGACGAGCAAGGGAGCGGGCGTACTGGCTTATGCCAAGTGGGGCAAGGTGATCAGCGCTTCCGGCGATAAAGCCTTTAACGATGCCAAAATCAAAGAGGTGGAAAATTACGACGAGATCGGAAAAATCGACCACTATCGCGTCATCACGTCCGATGGCTGGCGCAGCACCTGGCCTAAATACAGCGACGAATATGCTTCCATGGTGACAAAGGCGATTGTCGGGCATATTCCAATGGAGGAGTTCCGCGCATACGTTGATCAGCTGAACAACCAGCCGGACATTCAGGAAGCGTACCAACAAATGGCCGAAGCATACAAGCAGTTCAACGGGGAGTAACGGACAGTCGGCTCGGACGGTCTCGCATTTTGGAGCGAATATGTTGAAGAACGGGAGGAGACAGCATCGTTGAAGTCTCTGTTCAAACCGGCTGTCTCCGCCTTGTGAATCGACCGTTTGTTGCCAGTTTGAAATGAGAAGGAGGTAAGGCAATGACGAAGGTTAATGAGGAACGCTTCTGGTGGCACAAGCCGCTGCGCGTCATCCAGCCCAATATGCAGGTCCAGAATACCGCCTGCATCGACCCCCCACGGCTTGCCGCGCAGCTGAAGGAGATGGGGGCGAATGCGATGGTCTTCAATACAGGCGGCATATATGCCTGGTATGACACGCAGGTTCCGTACCATACCGTGAACGGATATCTCCCTGAGGGGCGCGATTTGCTCGGGGAGCTGATCACAGCCTGTCACCGTGAGGACCTTCGCTTTATCGCCAGGTTCGACTTTAGCAAAGCGGGTGACAGTGCGTATCTCCGAAGGCCGGAATGGTTCGTCCGCAAGGAGGGCGGCCGCCCGGAGATCATCGGGGCTGAACGGCCCGGACCGTGGCCGCTCTTGATGTCCACCTGCATCAACGGCGGCTACCGCAATGCGGATGTCGCCGCTCCGGTGCTCCGCGAAGCGTTGTCGCGGTATCCGATCGATGGCATTTTTTTTAACAACCCCGGTTATGTGTTCTGCCGATGCGAGCGATGCAGGCGTAAATACGCGGAGCAGTACGGCAAGGAATTGCCGGATTCCTCGCGGGAGCTGGAGCCGGATTTCGCGGCGAGATGCTTCGATGACAATTTGGAAGCGATGTATGACCTGATCAAGTGGGAGAGGCCGGAGGTGCCCATGATTCTATACTACAACCTCCACCGCGACAATCTGTCGAAGCGCGTTCAGAACACTGACATGCTGTGCACGGAGCCGCAGGACGTACTCTCGCTCGGCCATGCTCGGATCCCTGAATTCTGGAAGCCGGCTCTCAGCATCAAGGTGGGTCGGTCGGTTCCGGGCAGGCCGGCTCCGTTTGGCATCGTGCATTCCTGCCCGGGCATGGACTGGCGCCATACCGGGCTTCCGGTAGCGGAATACCGCTTCTGGCTGGCTCAAATTCCGGCCAACGGCGGTCAGATCTGGCACTCCGTCACGGGCATACCCGATACGATCGAAGACCAGCGGATTTTGAAAACCGTAGCCGAGCTGAATCATCATGCCGCCAAGCTGGATGCCTATATGGACGGGGCCGTATCGGCTGCGGAAACCGCCCTGCTCTGGAACGAGCGCGGCGAGGCGCAGAGCTGGGCCGAAACGCTGATCAACCGGCAAATCCCCTTTGACGTACTGCTCCCGCAGAGCCTGCACGATTGGGATCTGAGCCGGTACCGGGTGGTGTTGGCCCCTGAAGGAACGGAATTCACCCCTTTGTTGCTCCATGACTTGCGTAGCTATGTGTATGGCGGCGGACAGCTGCTTGCGGAAGGTCCCCTTCCTTCCGTTGTCGCCGATGCCGCCGATGCCGCCGATGCCGGCGTCAAGCCGCTCCATGATCTGCTCGGCATTTCGGCCGAAGTCTTCGCAAGCGAATACCTGACGGCCTCGTATTTGCGGTTTGAGGAACTGCGGGGGAAGGGCAATCCGCTGCAGCAGGGAATGGAACGGACCGCGCTGATCGCTCACCGCGGCCATGTCGCTTATGTTCAGCCGTACAGTGAAGCGGTTCGGGTACTGGCGACGCTGGTGCCGCCGTTTTCTCCACCGGAAAGCGTGGGAGCGCCGCCGGAGCGGGCTTCGCTGCCCGTTTCCCGCACCGATCTGCCGCTGGCTTTGGAGCATTCGTGGGGTGCCGGCCGCGCTATGTATTTCACGTTCTCACTGGGTGTGCTTCTTCGCGAATTCAAGCTGCCTGAACACGAGATGCTGCTGGCTAACGCGATCGATCATTTGCTCGATGGGAAGCCGCAGCTGTCGGTAACGCCGTATCCTGGACTGCAGGCGACCCTCTTCCGAAGCGGCAGCGATCTGCTGCTCCACTTCGTGAACGGAGCCGGCCGCAGGCCGCTTGCAGCGACGATTCCTCTGCATAATATCGAGGTCCGGTTGAGACCGGGGACTAGATGGCCTACAGGAAGCGGCTTTAAACTGGAGATGTTGATCGGCGGAGGCTGTATAGAAGGATTCGCAGTGAACGACGTATTGAACTTCACCCTGCCGCGGCTGGAGGTTTGGGAGTGCATTCGGATCCCGCTGAATCCCACCGTTACCGCTGTTGGGGAAGGATAGAGGAAGCCGGAGGACGAAGTATAACAGGTGTAGGATCATCCGTAGAGAGTTGCGGATGCACAGTGATCCGCAGGGCAGTTCCTGCCGCGGGAACCGGAGGTGAAAATTCGTGAAGTCTCTTTGGCAGCATATTCAGACCTCGTTCCTCCGCTGGTTCTCCGCGAACCGCTATCTGAAGCGTCTGATTTGGCTCGGATGCCTGTCGGCTATAATTCCGGTGATCCTAGCCGGAAGCGCCTACTACCATTTCTCCATGAAAAAGCTGACGGTCCAGTTCCAGGAAAATAATATGGCGTCCTTGATGCAGCTGAAGGACCGCGTCGAAAATATCATAACAAGCATCGAGCATGAATCGCTTCAGCTTGCCAGCGGTCCGCTGATTCGCAGCGCGCTGGAAAATCCCGAATATGAGACGGACTACATGCAGCAATTGGATATGCTCAAGCTGTTTCAGCTGCACAAAAATACGAATAACCTGATCGAAGACATCCTGTTTTACGATGTTCGGCACCGGCTGCTGCTGTCGCACTCCTATGGCCTGGTCCACCTGGACGGGTACAAGGGAAAAGAAGATATCGAGCAAGCCGTGGGGAGGGAAGGCGGAGCGAGGTGGATGCACCTCCCGAAGTCGACGGAGAACGGATACGTCTCTTACGTCCGCCATCTTCCTGTTATGGTGCTGGGGCAACCGAGAGGCACCATCTTGATACAAGTGAAAGAGGAATCGCTTCGCAGCCTTTTGAACAACTATACCCTTTCCCTGGAGGAGCAGTCGCTGGCCATTCTGGACTCCGATCACCGGGTCCTGCTGCATACGGATGGACGCAGCGAGATCGGCAAAGCCGTGGAAGAAGACCCCATTTGGGTATCTCTGGTAGAGAGCGGGGAAACGTCCGGCCATGACGTGCTGACCGGGGAGGACGGCAAGGAACTGGTCGCCTTTTACAAGACCTCCATGGGCCGTCTATATGTGTCCCGGATGCCGGAGCGGGAGATGATCGAGCAATTGAGGTGGATCCGCGTGCTGATCGTCATGTCGGTGTCCGTCTTCATGCTGATCGCGGTATTGCTCACCTGGTTCTCGTCCAAAATAGCGTACAATCCGATCCAGCAGCTCCTTCGTTACGGGGAGCATTTGAGAAGAAACGGCAGGAGCGGGGCGGATAGCTCCGTCAAAGAGAATGAAATCGAGTACATCCGCTCCTCCCTTAGCTACTTGAACGAGCAGGCGGAATCCCTGAACAGCTACATTCGAAAAATTCAACCGGATTTACGGGAACGGTTCCTGCAGCGTTTGCTGCTGTCCGGAAGCTCGTGGCGGTCCGGCACGCTGGAGGAGGGGTGCGCGAAGCACATGATTCCGATGAGCGGACCATATGCCACGATAGTGGTGAAAGTCGAGAATCCGGTAAAAAAGCGATTTTTGCCTAACGAAGGCCCGGTCATCGTGTTTGCGGTCAAAAACGTCATGTCCGAGCTGCTGGCAAACAACCGGCAGTTGGAGGGTTACGTGGTGGACCGGGAGGACCGGGAAGCTGTGGCGCTCCTGAGGCCGGGAGAACCCGGGGTTTCCTCCCAGGAGCTCCGCAGCCTCCTCGCATGTTATGCGGAATCCGTCAGTCAGTCGCTGGCGCGCTATCTTTCTTTTTCCGCGTCCATCGGCATCGGCAATACTGGAACATTGAGTCGGGCGGCAGAATCCTATAAGGAGGCGCAGCTTGCTCTGCAATATCGTCTGTTCCATGATGCGGATACCGTACTGTTCTATGAAGACATGATCCGTATCGAGCGTAATCCCGTGTTCATGTATCCGAAAGACATCGAATCGGAGATGATCGAATATTTGTGGAATGGGGATCTGCCGCAGGCTGAGGCGTCGCTGCATGAATTTTCCCGGCGGATTCGGGTGTCGGAGTCGTACAACGTGACCTTCCAGAGCTATTACGTGCTGCTCTCGGCCATTGTCCAGTCGATGGAGGAGAAAGGTCCCGGCGTGCTGGAGTTGCTGGGAGGTAATCTGTTCGACCAACTGAAGGAGAACCAGACCTCACGCGAAATGCATGACTGGTTCATCGGCGCCCTGTTCCCGCTATACCAGGAAATAAGTCATGACCTGCGTACCCGCTCCACCCGCCTGATCGTTCAGCGGGTATGCGGCCATATCAGCCGTCATCCCGATGGTGCTCATTCACTGGCGGACTGTGCCGAGCTGGTGGGGGTGAGCCCGTCGTACCTCAGCCGGCTGTTCAAGAAGGAGATGGGCGTATCCTTTGTCGAATACGTCATGAACTCCAAAGTGCAGAAGGCGAAGCAGCTGCTCAAGGACACGGATTACACGGTCATGGAGATTGCCGAAATCGTCGGTTATTCCGAACGGAACCTGAACCGGGCCTTTCAGCGTTTTCTGCAGATGTCTCCGCGGCAGTATCGACTGTCGGTAAGATAGGAAAACCAATTATACAGGCTTAGGCTTATACAGAAAAAGGAGAGGATCACATAATGACAATCGCACCGAAACAAACGACCGTAGGCTTTATCGGCTTGGGCGTAATGGGCCACAGTATGGCAGGGCATATTCAGAAAGCCGGCTACGCGCTGCACGTTTACACGCGAACCGCCTCCAAGGCGGAGCGGCTGGTGTCGGACGGCGCGGCTTGGCACGATACCCCGGCAAAGCTGGCGCAGGCCTGCGACGTAATCATTACGATGGTGGGCTACCCGAAGGATGTCGAGGAACTCTATTTAGAGCCGGAAGGGCTGGTGGCGCATGCCAGGGAAGGGGCATATCTGATCGATATGACGACGTCCAGTCCGCTGCTTGCCCGCCGTATCTATGAAGCCGCCTCGTCGAAAGGGCTCCATGCTATCGATGCTCCGGTCTCCGGCGGTGACGTGGGTTCACGTGAAGCGAGGCTGTCCATTATGATCGGCGGGGAAGAGGGAGACTTCAAGGCGGTGCAGCCGCTGCTGTCAACGATGGGAAGCAATATCGTTCATCAAGGACAAGCCGGCGCTGGCCAGCATGCGAAGATGTGCAACCAGATCGCCATTGCCTCTAACATGATAGGAGTCTGCGAGGCGCTGGCCTATGCGGAGAGCGCCGGGCTTGATCCCGAAACCGTGCTCAAGAGCATCGAGAGCGGAGCGGCGGGCAGCTGGTCGCTTAGCAATCTGGCTCCGCGCATGATTGCCGGGAATCTGGAGCCGGGATTCTATATCAAGCATTTCATCAAGGATATGGGAATTGCGCTGGAATCCGCTAAGGGAATGAACTTGGTTACGCCGGGCTTATGCCTCGCCGAATCGCTGTACCGCCAGCTGGCAGAGAAGGGATTTGAGGATAAAGGCACGCAGGCTTTGATTAGATATTATACGGGTGAGTGAGATTCAGTTTCTTTTTACTGATCTAAGTCCTCAAAGGACCATAACATGCGTATGATGCCAAAGAACAAACGGGTACGAAAAGTCGCAATAGAACATAACAGTCTCGATTTCTCCGGTAGGACAGATTGAGGCTGTTATTAATTTCGGGACATAAGGAAACTTATCATAATAAAGTCAACGGTCTTCGAGACCTGTCTAAGACCATACCGATAGTTCAGTATGAGATGCTGTCGAATCACCCTTACCGATACACGCAAGAGGATGTGTTATTCGAAGTGTTTGCGGAGCGCAATCAAATCTCGAAGAAGGAAAGAGCAACCGCACGCGAGAAGTTCTTCTCCAAAGGGCAGCCTTGATTCCGAACCTCGTCCTTGGGCAAGCGTTATGGCTGGGGTATTCATCATGACGCTCAACCCGCACTCGATAGCGTTGGGTCTCATCAATTACATGTATACTAAGTCGCCTAGTTGGCGACTTTTTTTGGTTTGTCGGGAAAAACGAGAGCAGCATCCTTCATCGAGCTGGTGCAGAGATTTTAATTTTTAATTAACAAAAACCTGCATTCTATTAAATTATTCTTTTTTACAATCAATGGCGTAGGGTTATTAAACCGGTTTAATGATCCAGCAGGCAATGAGAATTTGCTAGAGAAAGGAACAACCATAGATGGCTACCATTGATGACGTTGCCAAGAGGGCTGGTGTATCCAAGGGGACCGTATCCAGTGTGTTCAGCAAAAAAAGGCCGATCAGCCAGCAAGTGACGGAGCGGGTACTAGAGGTAGCCCAAGAGCTGGGATATTTCCCGAATCAACTGGCCCGAAGCCTCGCGATCAAGAGGACGATGAGCATCGGCCTCAAGATCCCTCTCCCGCCTGATGGGATGATGACGGCCTTCGATACTCAGTTGATTAACGGTGTCATCAAGGAATGCTCCAAGCAGGGCTACCGCTTAGTGCTCGATACATTACCCGAGCAGGATGATCCTACGATGTATTCGCAGGATCCTGTCGATGGCGTCATTCTGCTCAACCCGCGAAAGAATGATTTACGCATCCAACGGTATCTGATGATGGGCACACCTCTTGTGCTGGTGGGTCGGTCGGATCCATATGACGATTCGATCAGCTACGTGGATAATAACAACACGAAAGTGGCTCATCAGGTAGGAGATTATTTGCTTCAAGGAGGACATCAATCCATCCTCTTTCTGAATGCAGCCTCCGATATGACCGTGTCCTATGATCGAAAACATGGCTTATTGGAAGCTTATCGCCAGTACGCTCTGCCGATGCGCGAAGAGTACGTGATGTACTATAACCACAGGCTGCATGCCAACGGTACGGAATACGGATACATGTCCATCATGAATACCTATGGAAACATGAACTATACGGCAATCATTACCGATACGGACAGAGTAGCTCTTGGCGTGCTGAGGGCAGCCAGGGAGCTGGATATTGAGGTGCCGGAACAGCTATCGGTCATCGCCCTCAGCAATGATGCGATTTTAGCTCAAGGTATGAACCCAAAGCTGACATCCGTGGAGTTGTCGGCAGAGACGCTTGGAGCTGAAGCAGCCAAGCTGTTGATCGAGAAAATAAGCGATAAACGTGTCCACAGGCAAATCATCATCCCCGCACAGCTGGTAGTGAGGGATTCCTGCAAAGTTCTTTCCTAATGACGAATAAGGAGTGGTTAGCTTGGTAAAACGAAACAAAATCATGATCGCGCTCATGGCTGTATCTCTGTTCGGTGGGCTGCTTGCGGGCTGTTCCTCAAGTCCAGGCAGCAGTAATCAGGAGGGCAGCAATGCCGCATCGCAAGCTGCATCGAAAGAAGAACGCACCCTCAAAATCATGACGGGGGTCATCGGCGGCAAAACGCCTGAAGAGAATACGCAGTTCGAGCAGGAAATCGAGCGTCTAACCGGCATCAAGGTAACGATGAACAAGCCGGCAGCTGACTATGACCAGAAGCTGCTTGCAGCAATCGCCTCAGGTGAAAAGTTCGATCTGCTGCAAATCAGCAAAGAGAAGATGTCCACCTTCGTTGAACAAGGAATTCTTACGCCGCTGACCGATCAAGTGAACAACTCCAAGGTGCTGTCGGATCCAAACGTCATTCCCGCGAATGAGTGGGAACAAGTAAAGACGAAGGATGGCCAGATCTACGGCGTGTTCACCAAGTACCAGGGAGGAACGATGCCGATCGTTCGCAAGGACTGGCTGGACGAATTAAACCTGCCGGAGCCTGCAACGCTGGACGATTATTATAACATCCTCAAAGCGTTCACCGAACAAGATCCGGACGGAAACGGCAAAAAAGACACGTACGGACTCAGCACGGCCGGCATGTATGAACTGCAGGGCTTCTTCAGCGCAGCGGGCTTGAAACAACGATA